>JAXDJC010000158.1:0-25820 GCA_034663685.1 Thermoleophilaceae bacterium | reverse complement strand
CGGCCCGTCAGTAACCAGGATGGGGTAGCCGGCGGTCGCCTACCGCACGAAGCGATACCCCAGTCCGGGCTCGGTGATCAGATGCCGGGGGTGTGCGGGATCCGGCTCGAGCTTGCGGCGGAGCTGCCCCATGTAGACCCGCAGGTAGTTCGTCTCGCTCTCGTACGCGGGGCCCCATACCTCCTGGAGCAGGGGCCGCCGCTCCACCAGCTTGCCCTCGTTCCTGATCAGGACCTCGAAAAGGTGCCATTCGGTCGGGGTCAGCCGAACCGCCTCGCCGTGGGCGCTCGCCCGCTTGGCGGCCAGGTCGATCGTGAAGCTGGCGGTCTCGACCACCGGCACGTCCGGCCCCGAGCCGGTTCGCCTCAGCGCCGCTCGGAGCCGGGCCAGCAGCTCGTCCATGCCGAAGGGCTTGGTGATGTAGTCGTCGGCCCCGGCATCCAGCGCGACCACCTTGTCGTCCTGGCTGCTGCGCGCTGACAGGACGATGATCGGCACTTCCGTCCAGCCGCGCAGCCCCTCGATCACCTCGGTGCCGTCCATGTCGGGCAGGCCCAGGTCGAGCACCACCACGTCCGGAGGCTGTGCGGCGGCGACCGCGAGCGCCTCGGCACCGCCGGAGGCGGCCGTGGCCTCGTAATGACGCGCGCGCAGGTTGATCATCAGCGCGCGGCGCAGACCCGGTTCGTCCTCGACGACGAGCACCCTGGTCACGGCGCTAGGGGCAGCCTCAGCCGCATCGTCAGGCCGCCGCCGGCCGATCCGTCGGCGATGAGCACGCCGCCCATCGCCTCGGCGAACCCGCGTGCAACCGTGAGCCCCAGCCCGGCCCCGTTCGAGTCGGCCTCTCCGCCCAGGCGCTCGAACGGTTTGAACAGGTCCTCGCGCTGATCGGCGGGAACACCCGGCCCGTGGTCCACGACCTTGAGCTTGGCGTTCTCGGTGCCGGCCACGGCGCTTACCTCGACCCGGCCGCCGCCGGAGTGGCGAACCGCGTTGTCGAGCAGGTTGGCCAGGATCCGTTCGAGCAGACCCGGATCGGCCTGGACGAGCGGGAGATCCTCGGGAACGTCGACGTCGACCCGGGCGGTGGCACCGGGAACGGCGAGGACCGCCGCGCCAATCACCTCGTCGAGGGCCACGGGCTGGCTCTTGACGCTGAGCGCGCCGGCCTGGAGCCTGCTGGCGTCGAGGAGATTGGAGATGATCGAGTCGAGCCGGTCGGCGGACTCCTCGATCGTGGCCAGCAGCTCGTCGCGCTCGGTCGCCGACCAGTCCACGTCGGCCTGCCTCAGTGTGCTCACCGAGACCTTAATGCTCGCCAGCGGAGTCCGGAGATCGTGGCCGACCCCCGCGAGCAGCGCCGTGCGCTGGCTGTCCGCCCGCTCGAACTCGCGCGCCGTGCGCGCCCGCGCGCTGAGCCGCTGGCCTTCGTACGCCGTCTGCGCGGCGGCGGCGAACGCGTCCAGCACGCGCTGGTCCTCGGCGAAGAGCACACGGCCGCGGCCGATCAGGCGCAGATGATCGCCGGCCGGGACATCGAAGCGCAGCGGCGCCTCGGTGCCCGGCGCCGCCCAGCCGCGCTGCTCGACCTCGACCCAGTCGCCGCCCGCGCGGTCACGCTCCCTGAGCGCGACCGACTCCATGCCGAAGGTGCTCCGCGCGCGTTCGAGCACGCCCGTGAGACTGTCGTCCTCGTCGAGGCGGCCGCCGGCGAGCTCCGACAGCGTCTCGGCCTGACGTGCCGCTTGCTCGGCAAGGCGCGCGCGGCGGACAGCGAACTCGATCGCCCCGCTGACGGCTGCGGCCACGACGAAGAACACCGCGAGGGTCAGAACCTGCTCGCCCTGGCCGATCTCGAAGCTGTTGAACGGCCGGATGAAGTAGTAGTTGATGAGCGTGGCAGCGGCGAAGGCCGATGCGAGCGCCACCACCACTCCGCCGACCAGGGCGATCGCCACCACCGCGAGCAGGTACAGCAGCACGTCGCTCTCGAGGGAGAGTGACCTCCCGAGGCTGTTGAGCCCCAGGGTCAGGAGCGGAAGCCCGACAACGGCTAGCGCGAGGCCGGTGAGCTGCCGGCGGCGGCCGACGCCGCGAACCGCCGTGCGCGGCGACCGGCTCGGCTCCTCGAGCAGGTCCTCCGCGCGAAGGTGCGTGATCGGTTCGGTGGTCATGACCCTCCGCCCAGGACCCAGGGCACGCTCGTCACGGCCACCGAGGGCTCGAAGCGCAGCCGCGCCTTGAGCCTCAGCGCGGTCTGGTTGTGAAGGAGGTTCTGCCACCAGTGCCCCACCACGTACTCGGGGATGACGATGGAGATCACGTCCCCCGGATACTCGCGCCGAAGCTGCCGGATGTACAGCTGCACGGGTCTGATCGTCTCGCGGTACGGCGACTCGATCACCACCAGCGGAACCCGGATGCCCCGCTGAGCCCACTCCGCCGGTAGCGGATCGTCCACGTCCTCCGCGGACACCTTGACGGCGCGGAGCGTCGCGGGGCCGCTCGCCTGAGCGAACGCGAGCGCGCGCAACGTCGGAGCGAGCAGGTTCGAGACCAGCACGGCCACGTGCACCTGCGCGGGCAGCGACACGCCCGCCGCCGCCGGCGAGAGCTCGGTCCCGATCTGGCTGTAATGCGCCGCGACCGCCTTCATCGCGACGAAGAGGATCGGCGCTGCAACCACCACGATCCACGCGCCCTCCGCGAACTTGGTCAGGAGCACGATCACGAACACCACGCCCGTCACGGCCGCCCCGGTCGCGTTCACGGCCTGCTTGCGCCGGATGCTCCTCCGCGCGCCGGCCTCGGGGGAGCCGGTGCGAACGGTGCGCGCCCAGTGACGGACCATGCCCAGCTGGCTGAGGGTGAAGGAGAGGAACACGCCGAGGATGTAAAGCTGGATCAGGCGGGTGACCTGGGCGTTGAAGGCCACGATCAGCAGTCCCGCGACGGCCGCGAGGAGCACGATGCCGTTGGAGAAGACCAGGCGGTCGCCGCGGTGGGCCAGCTGGCGGGGCAGGTAGCCGTCGCGCCCGAGCAGCGACGAGAGGACCGGAAACCCGTTGAACGCCGTGTTGGCGGCGAGGATGAGGATCGCGGCGGTGAAGCCCTGCACCGCGAAGAACATGACGTTGTGACCGAAGGTGGCCAGCGCGATCTGGCTCAGCGCCGTGGTCTGAACCTGGCCCGTGGGGAACCCCACGAGGGCCGACGTGTTCTCGGCCATGTGCACATGGGACATCACGGCCAGCGCCGTGATTCCGGCGAACATCGTGGTGGCGAGCACGCCCATGATCACGAGCGTCATGGCGGCGTTGCGGCTCTTCGGCGGCTTGAAGGAGGGCACTCCGTTCGACACCGCCTCGACGCCTGTGAGCGCGGTGCATCCCGAGGCGAACGCGCGCAGGACGAGGAAGACCACCAGCAGTCCGCCCGTGTGGGTCACGCGATGGACCTCATAGTGCGCGCTCTCGGCGGTGACGCCGGCGCCGAAGGCGAACCTGGCGAACGCGACGATCAGCATCGCGTAGATGGCGAGCACGAATCCGTAGGTTGGTATCGCGAACGCCCTCCCCGACTCCTTGACTCCGCGCAGGTTGACGGCGGTGAGCAGGACCACGAAACCGATCGACAGGCTCACGGCGTGGGCGGCGAGCGACGGCACGGCACTCGTGATCGCCGCCACCCCCGCGGCCACCGACACGGCCACCGTCAAGACGTAGTCGATCAGGAGCGACGACGCCGCGACGAGCGACGCGTCCTCGCCCAGATTTGCGCGGCTCACCGCGTACGCACCCCCGCCGTTCGGGTAGGCCGCGCAGGTCTGCCGATACGAGGCGACCACGATCACGAGCAGCAGCACGACAGCGCCCGCAAGCCACGGCGTCAGGTAGAGCAGCGACAGACCGCCGAGGCCCAGCACCAGCACGATCTGCTCGGTCGCGTACGCCACCGAGGAGAGCGGGTCCGAGCAGAAGACCGGCAGGGCGAGCCGCTTGGGGAGCAGCGTCTCGCCGAGGCGATCGCTGCGCAGCGGCTTGCCGAGGAGCAGCCGGGAGACGGATCCGGTGGCCAGCGCCATGCGCGCTTTGTATGCCGCGCTCGGCGGGTCCGCGCGCCTCCTGACGCTTTCTTGACGGGCACGACTCGCTTCTTGACGGGTCCCTGATACTGCGCCGGACGATGCCGCCGGAGGAGTCAGAGCGGAGCCGGTGGCTCCAGGCAGCCCTCCGGCTCTCTGAGATCTCGGTCGCTTGGGGCCTGCTGTCGGGCACCGCGTCCGTGGCCATCGGGCTGCGCGACGGGAGCCTCGGCGTGCTCGGCCTGGGCCTCAACGTGCTTGCCGATGTGGCCGGGTCCGCCGTCCTGATCTGGCGCTTCCGAGCCGAGCTGGCGCACGCCGGTCATGCCGAGCGGGTCGAGCGCCGCGCCGCCGTGGTGGTGGCGGCGGCCCTCGGCACGGTCGGCGTCGTGCTGGCCGGCAGCGCGATCCATGCGCTTGCCGTCGGCTCCCGGCCGGGCAGCTCGGCGCTCGCGGTGCTCAGCGCGACGCTCGCCTTCGCGGTGCTCGCGCCGCTCGCCCGCCGCAAGCGCAGCGTGGGGCGGGCGCTGGGGAGCCGGGCCCTGAGCGGCGACGGCACGATCAGCGGGATCGGCGCCGCGGTGGCGCTGCTGGCACTCGCCGGCCTCGCCCTGAGCGAGGGGCTCGGGTGGTGGTGGGCCGACCGCGCGGCCGCCCTGGTGGTGGCCGGGATCGCGGCGGCGGAGGCCGCGCGGGCGATCCGTCAGGACTGACGCTGATCCGCCGGCAGCACCGGTGACCAGGCGTCGAGCTCGTCGCCGCTCGGCCCGCCCGGCAGCAGGTCGACGCCGGCGTCGCCGGCGTGCACGGCGTCGCAGAGCGCGGCCACGACGGCCGGGTCGAACTGCGTGCCGCGCCCGAGGCGGATCTGCTCGAGGGCGGCCTCGGCGCTCATCGCGGCCGCGTACGACCGCTCGCTCACCATCGCGTCGTATGCGTCGCAGGCGAAGATGATCCGCGAGCCGAGCGGGATCGCCTCGCCGGTGAGCCCGTCGGGATAGCCGTTGCCGTCGTAGCGCTCGTGCGAGGAGCGCACCAGTCGCGCCACCGGGACGAGCGCGGGGGCCGCAGAGAGAATCGCCTCGCCGATCAGCGTGTGGCGGCGGATGAAGCCCCACTCGTTCTCGTCCAGCGAGCTCGGCTTGTCGAGGATCGCGTCCGGTATCGCCATCTTGCCCACGTCGTGGAGCTCGGCGCCGCGCGCGACCTCGTCGACGGCCTCCGGGCTCACACCGAGCCGCAGCGCCACGGCCGACGCCAGCCGCGCGACCGAGCGCAGGTGATCGTGCAGGTCCGGCTCGCGCTCGCGGAGCACGCGCATGAGCACGTCGCGCGTCTGCGTCCGCGGCGAGCCGGCACGCGCCGACTTCTGCCGGTACAGCCGCTGGTCGGCGATCTGCAGTGCCCCGGCGGTCGTGGCGGCCTCGTCCGGGATGCGCACGGCGCCGAACGAGGCGGTCACGTCGAAGCCGCGGCCGTGCTCGGCGAGCGCCGCGCGCGCACGGGCGGCGATCGGTTCCGCGGCGCCCGAGCGATCGCGGATCAGTACGCAGAACTCGTCGCCGCCCATCCGGTAGGCGGAGCCGGCCCCGCCCACCGCGTCGCGCAGCTTGCCGCCGAGCCGGGCCAGGAGGGCGTCGCCGGCCGGGTGCCCGAAGGCGTCGTTGTAGGACTTGAAGCCGTCGAGGTCGTAGGCCACGAGCATGGCCTGCTGGCGAGGCCCGTCGAGGGCGTCGCCGAGATCGAGCAGCAGGCGGCGGCGGTTGCCGAGGCCCGTCAGCGAGTCGGTCAGGGCCTCCGTCCGGCTGCGACTGAGCATCGATTCGTTGTCTCGGAACGCCAGCAGCATCCGGGCCATCGCAAGCACCAGGGTGCCGGTGGCGAGCGCCATCGCGCTGCTCTCGATGCGGACGAAGTGGTCGTAGGCGGACAGCCCGATGGCCACGAGCCCGGCCACCACGGTCACCGCCAGGGTCCAGACGCTCCGGCGCGCCTCGCGCACGCGCGGCGCCCGCTGCCAGGCGGCGGACGCCATGAGCAGCGTGGCAGCCAGCCAGAGCGTGTCGATCAGGCCGCCCGACACGTACAGGTCGCGCGCCAGGCGATCGACGTAGAGCGCGTCCGCCACCGCGCTCGCCACGAGGCCGCCGCCGAACAGGAGCCACATGCGGTCGATGTGCCAGCCGGTGGCCGTGAACACGCCGATCACCATCGCCAGCAGCATCAGGTCGCCGACCGGGTAGGCGAGGTTCACGATCAGCGTGCCGGTGGGCGCTCCGGCCGACGCGTCGATCAGAGCGGGCAGGAAGAGCGCCGCCCCGAGCGAGGCGGCGGCCGTGGCCGCGATCAGCCCGTCGAGCCACGCGCTCCGCGGAAGGCGGGGCACGCGCGCCCGGACCAGGCCGCCGAGCGCGAGGTAGCAGGCGGGGTAGAAGGCGAGCCAGCCGGCATCGGCCACGGTGACCCCGTTCTCGGCGGGAGTGCCCTCCACGGCCAGGCTCCAGTAGAGGTCGCCGGCGGCCCACGCGGCCAGGCCGGACGCCAGCACGCCCCAGGGCAGGCGGCGATCGGGCACCAGCACGGCCCGTGCGCCGCAGGCCAGCGCCGCTCCGAAGAGCACGCCGTCGTAGAGCCAGCTCGACACGACCTTGTCCACGCCCGCTCCGCCCGCCCCGGTCAGGGCGTGGAGAGCGTGCACGGCGAGGGCCGCCCCGAGCACGCGCGCGAGCCAGCGCACGCCCGTGCGCGCACGCGGCGAAACGGCGTCTAGCTCGGACGACCCGGAGCGCATCCGGTCATACATCGGCAGCAGCGGGGCGGCGCTCCATCCCGCACGACCACGACCACCGAAATAGGCTGGGGGCGATGAGCCGCCTCAGCTCCTACTTCCTGCCCACCGTCAAGGAGGCGCCGGCCGACGCCGAGGCCGTGTCGCACCGGCTGATGGTGCGCGCGGGCCTCACGCGCCAGCTCGGAGCCGGGCTCTGGAGCTTCCTGCCCGCCGGCTGGCGCTCGCACCGGCGCGTGGAGCAGATCATCCGCGAGGAGCTGGACGCGATCGGCGCGCAGGAGATGCTGATGCCGGTCCTGCACCCGGCCGAGCTGTGGCGCCAGACCGGGCGCTACGGGCTGCCCGAGCAGTTCCGGCTCCAGGACCGCAAGGGGACCGAGTACGTGCTGGCGATGACCCACGAGGAGGCCGTCACCTTCCACGTGGCCCGCGAGGTGCGCTCCTACCGCGACCTGCCCCTGTTCCTCTACCAATTCCAGCTCAAGGAGCGCGACGAGCCGCGCCCGCGCGCCGGCCTGCTGCGCACCCGCGAGTTCATCATGAAGGACGCCTACACCTTCGACCGCGACGCCGAGGGCCTCGACCACTCCTACGACCGGCACGCGGAGGCCTACGACCGGATCTTCGACCGCTGCGGGCTCGAGTGGTACCGGGTCGAGTCGGACGTGGGGATGATGGGCGGTCACGGGGCCCACGAGTACATGGCGCCCTGCGCGGCCGGGGAGAACGACGTGGCGCTCGACGGGGCCGGCTACGCCGCGAACATGGAGATCGCGAGCGCGACGGCTCAGCCGGTCGATGGCCTCTCAGATGGGCCGCGGGGGGTTGTCGACACACCGGGTGCGACCACGATCGAGCAGGTGGCCGGGTCGCTCGGCGTCCCTCACGGCGCGCTCGTCAAGGCCATGCCGTACATCGTCGACGGGGAGCCCGTCCTGATCCTGGTGAGGGGCGATCACCGGGTGAACGAGTTCAAGCTCCGCAACGCGCTGCGTGCGGAGGCGCGACCGGCGCAGGACGAGGAGATCCGCGAGCGCTTCGGCAGCGTTCCCGGCTTCATCGGGCCGGGCCTGAGCGGGATCCGCACGCTCGCCGACGAGGCTCTGCGCGGGCTGCGCGGGCTGGTGGCGGGCGCAAACGAGCCCGATCGCCATGTTCGAGGAGTCGTGGTCGAGGATGCCGAGTGGGTGGATGTGCGGCGCGTGGAGCCCGGCGACACCTCGCCCGCCGGCGGCACGATCCACATCGAGCCGGCCATCGAGGTGGGCAACATCTTCAAGCTCGGAACCCGCTACAGCGAGCCGCTCAAGGCCACCTACCTCGACGAGGACGGCACCGAGCACCCGGTCTGGATGGGCTCCTACGGGATCGGACCGGCGCGCATCATGGCGGCGGCCGTGGAGCAGTACGCCGACGAGCAGGGGATCTCCTGGCCGCGCTCGATCGCCCCGTTCGACGTGCACGTGGTGGCCCTGGGCAAGCCGGAGGAGGAGTCCTACGGCGTGGCCGACGGCATCTACCGCGAGCTCCAGGCGCTCGGCCTCCACGTGCTCTACGACGACCGCGCGGCCAGCCCCGGCGAGAAGTTCGCCGATGCCGAGCTGCTGGGCTGCCCGCTGCGGCTCACCGTCGGCCGCCGCGGGATCGAGGCGGGCGAGGTGGAGGCCCAGGTACGCCGCGGGCAGCAGAAGCACGCGCTCCCACTCGAGGGTGCGGCGGCCGCGGCGGCGGAGCTGTGGCGCGCAACCGCCTGACCAAGCGCCGGCTGTTCGGGCTCGACCGCTCGGGCCCGCCGCCACCCCAGACCCGGCGCGGCGAGCCGCTCAACCCGTGGACGATCCCCAACGCGATCGGCTTCGCGCGCATCGCGCTCGTGCCCGTGTTCCTGGTGCTGGCGCTCTCGTCCGGCGACGGGCGCGTGGCCTCGGCCTCGATCGTCTACGCCGTGATCGGCGGGACCGACTACCTCGACGGGATCGCCGCGCGGGTGACCGGCCAGTACAGCCGGCTCGGCATGCTGCTCGACCCGCTCACCGACCGCCTGCTGGTGGTCTCGGGCGTGGTCGTGTGCTGGCACTTCCACCTGCTGCCGCGCTGGGCGCTCGCGATCCTCGCCGCCCGTGAGCTGGCGATGCTGCTGATCAGCCAGGCGGCGCTCCGGCGCGGGTTCGAGATCGAGGTGAACATGATGGGCCGCTGGGGCGTCTGGCCCACGATGTTCTCGCTGTTCCTGGCGATGGTCTCCACAACGTGGGTGGCCGGCGCGCTGCTGTACCTCGGGCTCGCGATGACCCTGGCCGCCACGGCGCTCTACGTGCGCGACGGGCTGGCCAAGCTGAGGGAGTCACCCTCAAGCTCCGCTTGACAGTTGAGGGCGATTCAGGGCTATACTGCCGCCTCCCGTCCCCAACCTAGGACGACCCATGGACACCTTCCCTGACCTCGGCGCGCTGTCGGATCAGGAGCTCAAGACTCTGATCGACGAGCTGACGCAGCAGGAGCAGGAGGTTTCGTACGAGCGCCGCATCCTCCACGGCAAGATCGACATCCTGCGCGCGGAGCTCGTCAACCGCATGAAGAAGAAGCGGGAGGCGGGCGAGGCGGTCATCAGCGGAGCGGACGTGGACAAGCTCACCGACATCCTCGCCGGCAAGGGTGTTCCCGACTCCCCCCCTGACGCGGACGCGCAGTAGCGCACGATGCACTGCCCCGAGTGCGGGTTCGTCAACACCGAGGGGGCGAACTACTGCCAGAAGTGCGGCGCGTTCCTCGCGGACGTCACGCAGGAGCACGACAACACCACGGCCGCGTGGCAGCTCGACGAGACCGGCGAGATCCAGGCGGTCGACCCGGAGGTGGTGGCCGACGAGGCCACGCTGGTCATCCGGTCGGGCGGCGGGCGCTCTGGCGAGACCTTCCCGGTCGACACCGAGCGGATGCGGATCGGCCGCAGCCCCGATGCTGAGATCTTTCTCGACGACGTGACCGTGTCCCGCAACCACGCGATGCTCGTACGCCGCCGCGACGGCCTGCACATCGACGACCTCGGGTCGCTAAACGGCACGTACGTGAACCGGCGCCGGATCGAGTCGCACAAGCTCGTCGACGGCGACGAGCTCCAGATCGGCAAGTACAAGCTCACCTACCTCGCATGAGCACGGGCTCCGTGGACATCACAGGATCCGGGCGGCCGATCGACCGCGACGAGGAGGCGCGCCGGCTGCGCGAGCGCACGGCGCAGAAGTCGCTCACGATCGGCGCCGTCTGCAAGCAGCTCGAGCGGGAGTTCCCGGACATCTCGATCTCGAAGATCCGCTACCTCGAGGACCAGAAGCTGCTGGCGCCGCGGCGCACGCAGGGCGGCTACCGGCTCTACTCGCCGGGCGACCTGTCGCGCCTGCGCACGATCCTGCGCCTCCAGCGCGACGAGTTCCTGCCGCTGCGGGTGATCAGGCAGGAGCTGGCCTCCGGCCGCGCCGACGCCGAGGCGCCCTCGAGCGGCAAGGGCAAGGCGCCCGACCCGCGCTCGCTGCGCCGCGCCAGCGTGGCGGTCACCGGCAAGAGCGCGTCCTACCGGCTGGCCGACGTGCTCGACGACACCGGGGCCGAGGCCAAGCTCGTGAAGGAGCTCGTGGACTACGGGGTGATCAAGGGCGAGCAGCGCGACGGCGAGACCTACTACGACGACACCGAGCGGGAGATCATCCGCGCGGTCACGGAGCTCACGCGCTTCGGCGTCGGCGGCAGGAACCTGCGGGTGTTCCGCAGCTCGGCCGACCGCGAGTCCTCGCTGCTCGAGCAGATCCTCGCGCCGTCCCTGCGCTCGCGCAACCCGGAGCGGCGCAAGGAGGCGATCGAGGCGCTCGAGAACCTCGCCGCGATCGTCTCGCACCTGAAGTACCTGCTGCTCGTGCGCGACCTCCGCAAGATCGCCAACTAGGGCCGGACCCTGGACCTGCGGAGCCGCATCCGCGACATCCCGGACTATCCCAAGCCCGGGATCGTGTTCCGCGACATCACGCCGCTGTTCCTCGACGGGGAGGCGCTCGAGTACGCGATCAGGCTGCTCTCGGACTGGGCCGGGCAGCTCGAGCCGGACTACGTGGTGGCCGCCGAGGCGCGCGGGTTCATCCTCGGCGCGGCGGTGGCCGCCCGCCTCGGCGCGGGCTTCGTGCCGGCGCGCAAGCCGGGCAAGCTCCCGCGCGAGACGGAGTCCGTGGAGTACGCGCTGGAGTACGGGATCGACGCGCTGGAGGTGCACAGCGACGCCCTGGCCGGCGGCTCCCGGGTGCTGGTGCACGACGACCTGCTCGCCACCGGCGGGACCGCCGAGGCCTGCTGCAAGCTGGTCGAGTCCGCGGGCGCCGAGGTGGTGGGCTGCGGCTTCCTGGTCGAGCTCGGGTTCCTCGACGGCCGCGCGCGGCTCGAGGGGCGCGAGGTGCACTCGCTCGTGGTGTACGACTCGGAGTGACGGCTTGCCCCGCATCTCACGCGCGCGCACCGTCCCCGCCACGCCCGACGAGGTGTGGGAGGTCGTGTCCGACCCCTACCACCTGCCGCGCTGGTGGCCGCGCGTGGAGCGGGTCGAGGAGGTCACCGGCGATGCGTGGACCAAGGTGATGATGTCCCCGCGCGGGCGGGCGGTGCGCTCGGACTTCACGCTCGAGGAGACCGAGGCCCCACGCCGGATGCTGTGGCGCCAGGAGGTGGACGAGTCCCCGTTCGAGCGGCTGCTCACCGAGTCGACGATCGAGGTGCAGCTCGAGCCCGACGGCGCCGAGCGAACGCGCGTCAAGCTCACGGCCGACCAGAGCCTGCGCGGCAAGAGCCGCTTCGGCGGGTTCATGTTCCGGCGCGCGACCAAGAGGAACCTCGACGAGGCCCTGAACGGGCTCAAGCGGGCGTTCGGCAGCTGATGGCCCCGGAGCCGCAGATGCGCTGGTGGGGCTGGGCGGAGCCCGAGGCGCCGATCGAGGTGTCGGCCGCGGGGGAGGCGCTGCTGCGCTCCGAGATCGGGATCGGGGCCGAGCGCACGCCACCGGTGGCGCTGGAGGACGTGCGGCTGCCCGAGCCCCGGGTGCCGGAGGCCCTGCGCGCGTTCGAGCTGCGCGAGGACCCCGAGGCGCGCGTGCGCCACGCCGCGGGCCGCAGCTACCCGGACCTGGTGCGGCTGCGCTCCGGCGACGGCTCGGGCGCCCCGGACGCCGTGGTCTACCCGGCCGGCGAGCAGGAGGTGGCGGCGCTGCTGGCCGCCTGCGAGGCCGAGGGCGTTGCCGTCGTGCCCTTCGGGGGCGGCACGAGCGTGGTGGGCGGGGTGGAGGCACTGCGCGGCTCGCATGGCGCGGCGGTGGCCCTCGACCTGGCCCGGCTCGACTCGCTGAGCGTGGACCGCAGGTCGCTCACCGCCACGATGGGGGCGGGCCTGCCCGGCCGGCGAGCCGAGGCGCGCCTCCAGGGCCGCGGCCTCACGCTCGGCCACTTCCCCCAGTCGTTCGAGTTCGGCACGATCGGCGGCTACGTGGCCACGCGCTCGGCGGGCCAGGCCTCCACGGGCTACGGGCGCGTGGACGAGATGGTGCTGGGCCTGCGCTGCGTGGCCCCGGCCGGCACGCTCGTGGCCAAGCCGGTGCCGGCGACGGCCGCCGGCCCGTCGCTGCTCCAGCTGCTCGTGGGCTCCGAGGGGGCGTTCGGCGCGATCACCGAGGCCACCCTGGCCGTGCGCCCGCTCCCGTCGGAGCGCCGCTACGAGGGCTGGTCCTTCAGGACCTTCGAGGAGGGCTGCGAGGCGTTCCGGGCGATGGAGCAGGGGCACGTTTCGCCCGACGTGGCGCGGCTCTCCGACCACGACGAGAGCCGCATGGCGATGGCGATGTCCTCCCACGGAGGGCTGGCCGAGCGCCTCGGCAGGGCCTACCTCCGCTCGCGGGGCCACGAGGGCGGCTGCATCGCGATCGTGGGCTGGGAGGGGGAGGACGGGCAGGTGGCCCGGCGCGCCGCCGACACCCGCCGCGTGCTGCGCGCGGGAGGCGGCCTCTCGCTCGGCGAGGGGCCCGGCCGCTCGTGGCTGCGGGCGCGCTACCTCGGGCCCTACCAGCGCGACGAGCTGCTGGGCCGCGGCGCGCTGGCCGAGACGCTGGAGACGGCCACGAGCTGGAGCAACCTCGCCGGGCTGCACGACGCGGTGCGGACCGCCCTGCGCGACACGCTCGCGGCCCGCGGCACGCCGGCGCTCGTCGCCTGCCACGTCTCGCACCTGTACCCCTCGGGCGCGTCGCTCTACTTCACGTTCCTGGCCCGCGCCCAGCGCGGCGAGGAGCTCGACCAGTGGGCCGCCGCCAAGCGCGCGGCCATGGACGCGATCGTCTCGGCCGGCGGCACGATCACGCACCACCACGCGGTGGGCCACGACCACGCCGAGTGGCTCGCCGCGGAGATCGGCCCGCTGGGCACCGAGGCGCTGCGCGCCGTGAAGGACCGGCTCGACCCGCGGGGGATCATGAACCCCGGCAAGCTGCTGCCGCCGGCCTAGGGAGCGCTGTGGCGGCCCGGGCGGGCCGCTACGGGGTGGTGCCGCTCGGCTGCTGCGGCTGCTGCGGCGCGGTGCCCTGCCCGCCGGCGCCCTGCTGCTGCGCCGCCTGGGGCGCCTGCATGTTGGCGATGTCGCCGCGCAGCACCGAGATCCCGCTGTGGGCGGGGTTGCGGTCGAGCTTCTCCAGCGAGACGTCGATGTAGCGGTACTTGTTGAGCGGGGCCGGGAGGCGACCCGCGCCCTGGTAGTTGCCGTTCTGGTCGGTCACCTGCGCGCCGAGCGAGACGGCGTCCCTGGGGCTGTTGAAGAGCCAGACCTCGTAGGCCTCGTTCTTCCCCGTGGGCTTGAGCTTGGCCTGCACGATCAGGCTGCGGTCCCTGCCGCGCTGCGCAACCACGGCGATGCCCTGGTTCTGGCTCCCCTTCTGGACCGGGTTGAGCAGCAGCTGGCCGATCACCTTTGTGGTCGGGGCGCCCGCCTTGCGCACCTTGGAGTCGCCGGCCACAGAGACGATCACGGCGATCGCGGCGCCGATGATCAGCACGCCGGCGACCAGTGCGGCGATCCGGCGGTTGCGCACGGCGCGCTCGGCCTCGGGCGTGAGCGGCTCGCCGGCTCCGCGGCGCGGCTCATCGCGGCGCGGGCGATCGCGGTCCTTCTCGCCGCGCAGCGGCACGCGCTCGCGCTCGGGACGCTTCCGGTCGCGCGCGGCGCGCTCGCGGGCCGGCCGCTCGCGCTCAGCGCGGCTCGGGCGATCGTCGGCCGCGCCGGCCTCGGGCACATCCGGCACGCTGCCCTTCTCGTACATGTGCTCCAGCGAGTCCAGGAGCGAGAGCACCCACATGCGCCCGGACTCCGAGCGCTTGAGGTGCGTGCGGGTGGCGCCCGCCTCCGCGCTCGACTGCTGGTTGAGCACGTAATCGGCGATCTGGGGCCTGCGCCCCGAGTCGACCCGGCCGGCGCTGCGCGGCGAGAGCTCCACCAGCGCGCTCTCGGCCAGCTCACGCACCCGCTCGGGGGTGATCTGGAGGGCGTCGGCGAGCTGGTCGTACGAGCGGCCGCGCTGCACGACGAGCTCGATGATGGCCCGCTGCTCGGCCGGAAGTTGGTCGAAGGTCGGCATTGGCGGGCGAAAGACTAACCTGCCCGCGTGACAACCGGGCCATCCTTCCCAGTCGCGCCCGAAGAAGGCCTCGGCGGGCTCCTGGGATTCGAGCATTTCGACGTGGGCGAGGAGACCGCCCGGGCCCGTTTCACGGTGGCGTCGAGGCACAAGCAGCCCTTCGGGCTGGTGCACGGCGGCACGTTCGCAGCCCTGGCGGAGGGCCTCGCCTCTCAGGCCACGGCCGAGGCGGTGGCCCGCGACGCGATGGTGGCCCAGGGGATGTCGAACAACCTGAGCTTCCTGCGGCCGGTCTTCTCGGGGACCGTGCACGCCGAGGCCCGCCGCCGCCACCGCGGCCGCACCACCTGGGTCTGGGATGTGGACATGACCGACGACGAGGGCCGCCTCTGCTGCACCTCGCGCGTGACGGTGGCCGTCCGGCCGATGCCGGACGAGCTGAAGGCCCAGCTCGGGCTCCAGCCCTAGCGGCCGAAGCGGTTGGTGATCGGCAGGCGGCGGTCGCGGCCGAAGGCGCGGGTGGAGATCCGGATGCCCGGCGGGGCCTGGCGGCGCTTGTACTCGGCCAGGTCCACCAGCCGAATCACGCGCTCCACGTCCTCGCGCGGGAGGCCGTGGGCCACGAGCGCATCGGCGTCGAGGTCGCCCTCCACGTAGCCGAGCAGGATCGCGTCGAGCACCTCGTACGGCGGGAGCGAGTCCTCGTCGCGCTGCTCGTGGCGCAGCTCCGCAGACGGCGGGCGCTCCAGCACCGACGCCGGCACCAGCTCCCGTTCCTCGCGCCCGTTGCGCCACTCGACCAGGCGGTAGACCCAGCCCTTGAACACGTCCTTCAGGACCGCGAACCCGCCGGCCATGTCGCCGTAGAGCGTGGCGTAGCCCACCGACAGCTCGGACTTGTTGCCGGTGGTCAGCACGAGCCAGCCGAACTTGTTCGACAGCGCCATCAGCACGTTGCCGCGGATCCGCGCCTGGAGGTTCTCCTCCGTGATGTCCGGATCGTGTCCCGCGAAGCGCTCGGCCAGCACCTCGTCGTAGCGCTCCATCAGATCCTGGATCGAGAGCTCCACGAAGTCCGTGCCGAGGCTCTCGGCTATCGCCCGCGCGTCGTCGCGGGTGCCGGAGCTCGAGTACGGCGAGGGCATCGACACGCACGTGACGCGGTCGGCGCCGAGCGCATCCACCGCCAGCAGCGCCACCAGCGCCGAGTCGATTCCTCCCGATAGCCCCAGCACCACGTGCTCGAACCCGTTCTTGGCCGCGTAGTCCGCGAGGCCGGTCCTGAGTGCCGCGTAGATCTCCTCCTCGGGGGAGAGCGGCTCGGCGATCGGCCCGCCGGGCGGGAACGCATCGTTCGTCTCCTCCACGGTCAGGGAGGCGATCACCGGCACGTCCGACTTGCCCGCGCCCCGCACGGCGGCGCGGTGCCGCGCGTCGCGCAGCCGGGCGGCGGCCACCGCGCCGGTCTCGATCGAGCAGACCGTGAGCGACTCCTCGAACTGCGGGGCACGAGCCAGCACGGTCCCGTTCTGGTCGATCGCCACGCTGTGGCCGTCGAAGACCAGCTCGTCCTGGCCGCCGGTCATGTTGCAGAGCACCATCACCGCGAGGTTGTCGCGCGCCCGCTGGATCAGCATCCGCTCGCGCTCGAGCGGCTTGCCGGCGTGGTAGGGCGACGAGGAGAGGTTCACGATCACCTGCGCCCCCGCGAGCGCCTCGGTGGTGGCGGGCGGCCCCGGCTCCCAGATGTCCTCGCAGATGGTCAGGCCGATGGCCACCCCGTTCAGCTCGATCAGCGCCGGGCCGGGGCCGGACTGGAAGTAGCGCTGCTCGTCGAACACGCCGTAGTTGGGCAGGAAGACCTTGCGGTAGACGGCGGCCACCCGGCCGTCGGCGATCACGGCGGCGGCGTTGTACACGTCGTCGGCGCGCTCGGGGAAGCCGACGAGCGCGACGATGCCGTGCACGCCCGCGGCCAGCTCTCGGAGCGCGGCGCCGGCGGCGTCCAGGAAGTGGGTCTTCAGGAGCAGGTCCTCGGGCGGGTAGCCGGTCAGTGCCAGCTCGGGGAGGACCACCAGCTGTGCGCCCTCGTCGCGGGCGCGAGCGATCGAATCCGCGATCTTGGCGGCGTTGCCGTCGATGTCGCCGACGACGGCGTCGATCTGCGCGAGGGCGACTCGCAGCGTCTCCGTGCGGATCGTCATCGGGTCAGTATGCCGCCGGGCTCAGCGTGCGTCGGCGGTGGCCCAGCCCACGATGCGATCGTCCGTTCCGTGGAGCTGGACCTCAGCACCCACGTCGAAGCCGGGCCGAAGCGACTCGGGCACGGGCGCCTCGACGGTGCGCCCGTCCTCGGTGCGCACCAGCGCCGTGTCGTCGCCCCAGCGTCCGATCACCACGGCGCGCCGTGTACGGCCGAACCTCCGCGGCGACGATTCCTGCTTCCCGCTCAACCCAAGCTGAGTAAAGCACGAAGCGCCGCCTCAGGCGAAGCCGGGGTCGGCCACCGGCACGGGCGGCACCTCGCCGTCCACGGGCGTGATGAGGATCGCGCCCTCGCCCGACGCGTAGGCCTCCTCGCCGTGCTGGATCACGTCCATGCCGAGCGCTTCCTCGCGCTCGGTCGCGCGTAGCGGCATCACCAGCCCGATCAGCCGCAGCAGCACGTAGGTGGCCGTGAAGGCGTAGACCGGAGCGGCCACCGCGGCCAGGGCCTGGTGCCCGAGCTGAGCCGCGTTGCCGTACACGAGGCCGTCCGATACCCCGTTCCACGACTGCTGCGCGAAGAACCCGATGAACAGGATCCCCGTGAAGCCGGCGACGCCGTGCGCGGCGAGCACGTCGAGCGTCTCGTCCACGCGGGTGCGCGGGCGCAGGACGATCACGGCGTAGCTCGGCAGCGCGGCCACCGCGCCCAGCACCATCGCCCACGGCGGGCTGATGAAGCCGGCCGCGGGGGTGATCCCCACGCAGCCCACGATGATCGCCGTGGCGGCGCCGATGGCGGTGACCTTGCGACCGCGGATCAGGTCGAGCACGAACCACACGAGCAGGGTGCAGGCCGGGGTGAGGAGCGTGTTGGTGAAGGCGAGCACGCCCGGGTGGCCGGCCGAGAACCCGCTGCCGCCGTTGAAGCCGAACCAGCCGAACCAAAGCAGCCCGGCGCCGAGCAGCACGTAGACCGAGTTGTGGGGGAGGAGCGCCTGGCGCCCGTAGTCCTTGCGAGCTCGCACCACGAGCGCGGCGGCCAGGGCCGAGAAGCCCGAGCCCATCTCCACCGGCACGCCGCCGGCGAAGTCGAGCGTGCCGCCGTCCTGGAGCCAGCCGCCGCCGAACGCCCAGTGCGCCATCACCGCGTAGACGAGCACGGACCAGAGCGCGGCGAAGACCAGGAACGCGCCGAAGCGCATGCGCTCCACCACGGCGCCGGAGACCAGGGCGGTCGTGACGATGCAGAAGGTCGCCTGGAAGGCAAAGAAGACGAGGTGGGGGATCGTGGTGCCGTCGCGCGGCGCGAAGGTCACGTCGTGAAGGCCCACGTAGCTCAGGCCGCCGACGATCGGGCTCGTGCCGTCGAACGCGAGCGAGTAGCCGACCAGGGCCCACATGACGGTGGCGATGGCGAGCGCCGCCACGCTCATCATGAACGTGTTGAGGGTGTTCTTCTCGCGCACGAGGCCGGCGTAGAAGAGGCCGAGCGCGGGGGTCATCAGCAGCACGAGCGCGGTGGCCGCGAGCATCCATGCGGTGTCGCCGGAGTCGACCTTCGGCACCGCGGCTGCGGCCAGGCCGAGACCGCTCACGCGCTCACCGGGGTCACCGCGCCGTGGTCCTTCTCACCGGTGCGGATGCGCACCGCGCGCTCGAGCGGCACCACGAAGATCTTGCCGTCGCCGACCTCGCCGGTGCGGGCGCCCTCGCAGAGCGCTTCGATCGTCGGGTCGACGAAGTCGTCGGTCACCGCCACCTCGAAGCGGATCTTGTCCGCCAGGCGCATCTGGACCGTCGTGCCGCGATAGGTCTCGACGCGGTCGAGCTCGCCTCCGTGCCCCTGGACCTTGCACATGGACAGGCCGCGAACCTCGGCGCGGTAGAGGGCCTCGAGCACGTCATTCGCCACCTCAGGGCGGACGATGCCGATCACGAGCTTCAACGTGGGCGCTCCTCTCGGGTCGCCCCTACCTGGTCGAGAGGCATCGGTGGGCGAGTCTCGGCGCTCCGCGCCGGAGCGTCATTCGCCCGGAGTACAGAATTTCCGGGCCGCCGGTTGTACGGGTGGCGAAAGCCTGCCGCCGGGCGCCGGGCCGGCGGGGCGAGCGGCCCGCGCCAAGCCGGCACACACTCTTTCGCTCAGTAGAACGAGATTCTAGAATCCGGTTCTGGTCGCGGAAAGGAATGTGTTGCGGCGGCCCCAGCCCGCGCCTCCGTCCCCGGCCGCCTCGCCCCCCCGGCGAGCGGCCCCGGTAGTGTCCCGTCGAGGGATACGAGAGACCGAGGAGAGACCTTCATGGAGCCCCAGCTCAGCGAGAGCCAGCGGGAGGCGCTGAGCGCCTTCTGCGACACGATCGTGCCGTCCATCGAGCGCGATCCGGACCCGGAGGGGTTCTGGGCCCGGAGGGCCGGCGACCTCGCGATCGACGCCGCCGTGGCCGACCTCGTGCTCGGCATCCCCGACGAGACCATTCGCGGCGGCCTGCTCCAGCTGCTCGACGTGCTCGCCTCGCAGGGGATCGCGCGCCAGCTGTCCCAGCTCTCGCGCGAGCAGATCATCCGCAACCTCGAGCTCGCCTCGCCCGACGCGGCGGCCGGCATCGGCGCCCTCACGGGGATGACGTGCTTCCTCTACTACGGCGCGCCCGACCCGCAGACGGGCCAGAACCCGAACTGGAAGATCTTCGGCTACCCCGGGCCGACCAGCGCGGCGCCCGACGTGCCCAAGCCGATCCAGCCGCTCGAGGCCGAGGACGGCGCCACGTTCGAGGCCGACGCCGTGATCGTCGGCTCCGGCTCGGGCGGCTCGGTGGTGGCGGGCACGCTCGCCAAGGCGGGCCTCAAGGTGCTCGTGGTGGAGGCCGGCGGCTACTTCAACGAGTCCGACTTCGCCCAGCTCGAGCTCAAGGCCTACCAGGACATGTACTGGCGCGGCGGTCCCAACCCGACCGCCGACGGCAACATCTCGCTCCAGGCGGGCACCACGCTCGGCGGCGGCAGCGTGATCAACTGGCAGAACTGCCTGCGGACCAAACCCTGGGTGCGCGAGCAGTGGGCGAGCGAGTTCGGGCTCGAGGGCCTCGACGGGCCCGAGTACGACCGCCACCTCGACACCGTGCTCGAGCGCATCGGCGCGACCGACCAGGCCAGCGACTGGAACGGCCCGCACCAGCGGCTCAAGGAGGGCTGCGAGGCGCTCGGCTGGGACTTCCGCACGATCATCCGCAACGCCGACCTCGAGAAGTACCGTCCCGAGGCCGCCGGCTACGCGGGCTTCGGCGACCAGTCGGGGAGCAAGCAGTCGGGCGACAAGACGTGGCTGCTCGACATGGTCCAGAACGGCGGCGAGGTGCTCGTGCGCACGCGCGCCCAGAGGGTGATCGTGGAGGACGGGCGCGCCGCGGGCGTGGAGTGCGTGCTGCTGAACGACGACCAGACGCCGCGCGGCACCGTGACCGTGCGCGCTCCGCGCGTGGTGGTTGCCTGCGGGTCGCTGGAGTCCCCGGCGCTCCTGCTGCGCTCCGGCATCGGCGGCCCCGCGGTGGGCGACCACCTGCGCCTGCACCCGGCCCACGCCACGCTCGGCATCTACTCCGAGGACCAGCAGGGCTGGTGGGGCGCCCCGCAGACCGGCCTCTGCGACACGTTCGCGAACAACGAGGACGGCTACGGCTTCCTGATCGAGGGCGCGCAGTACGCGCCTGCGATCGGCGCCTCGGCCGTGCCCTGGACCGGCGGCGAGGCGCACAAGGCGAGCATGTTCGACTGGAAGTACGGCGCCACGTTCATCTCGCTGATCCGCGATCGCGGCCACGGCCGCGTGACCGTCGACGGGACCGGCGAGGCCGTGCCCACGTACTCCATCGAGGACGAGGTGGACCTGCGCAACATGCGCCACGGCCTGGAGGTGGAGATCCGCCTGCACCACGCCGCGGGCGCCAAGGCGATCTTCTCGCTCGCGCAGGGCATGCCCACCTGGCGCTACGGGGACGACCTGGACGCCTTCGTCGAGCGCGCGCGGCGGATGCCGATGCGGGCCGGCGGGCAGCGGCTCTTCAGCGCGCACCAGCTCGGCAGCTGCCGGATGGGGTCAGACCCCTCCACCTCGGTGGCCAACCCCTGGGGCGAGCTGCACGACACGCCCGGCGTGTGGATCGGCGACGGCAGCGCCTTCCCCACCGCCACCGGCACCAACCCGATGATCTCGATCATGGCGCTCGCCCACCGCACGGCGGAGGCGATCGCGGGACAGAAGGACGAATCCACCCGCGAGCCCGCTGCCGCCACCGCGAGCTAGAGGAGACACTCACATGGCAGTCGAAACGCAGGCACCGCAGGCACCGACACACGACGTCCCGGCCATCGACCGCGACCGCCTCTTCATCGGCGGCGAGTGGGTGGAGCCGAGCGGCACAGGCCGCTTCGAGGTGATCGACGCGACCACCGAGGAGGTCATGGGCAGCGTGCCCGCGGGCTCCGCCGAGGACCTCGACCGGGCGGTTGCCGCCGCGCGGGCGGCGTTCGAGGTGTGGTCGGCCGTCCCACCGTGGGAGCGCGCCGAGGCGTGCCAGGCGATCGCCGCAAAGCTGGCCGAGCGCTCCGAGGAGATCGCGATGCTGGTCTCGCGCGAGGTCGGCATGCCGCTGCCGCTGTCGATCCAGATTCAGGCCGGGCTGCCCGCGATGGACTTCGCGTCGATGTCCGCGGTGGTGGAGGAGACGGTCTGGGAGGAGCAGGTGGGCAACTCGCTGATCGTGCGCGAGCCGGTGGGCGTGGTGGGCTGCATCACGCCGTGGAACTACCCGCTGCACCAGATCTCCGCCAAGGTGGCGCCGGCGCTGGCGGCCGGCTGCACCGTGGTGGTCAAGCCGAGCGAGATAACGCCGCTGAACGCGTTCATCCTTGCCGAGATCATCGAGGAGCTCGGGCTGCCGGCCGGGGTCTTCAACCTCGTGACCGGCGACGGGCCGACCGTGGGCGAGGCCATGACCCGGCACCCCGACGTGGACATGGTGTCGTTCACCGGCTCCACGCGGGCGGGCAAGATGGTGTCCGAGGCGGCCGCCGACACGGTCAAGCGCGTGGCGCTCGAGCTGGGCGGCAAGTCGCCCAACGTGATCCTCGACGATGCCGACCTCCAGTCGGCCGTCGTGGACGGGATCGGCAAGTGCTACCTCAACTCGGGCCAGACCTGCTCGGCGCTCACGCGCATGCTGGTGCCGCGCGAGAAGATGGAGGCTGCGGAGCAGATCGCCGCGGCCGTGGTGTCGCAGATCAAGGTGGGCGACCCGTTCGATCCGGAGGTCACGCTCGGGCCGCTGGCGTCCGAGGCGCAGCTCGAGCGCGTGCGCGGCTACATCCGCAAGGGGCAGGAGGAGGGCGCGAAGCTCGTGGCCGGGGGCGAGGAGCCGCCGGAGGGAGCCGAGCGCGGCTACTTCGTGCAGCCGACCGTGTTCAGCGAGGTCGACCCCAAGTCCACGATCGCGCAGGAGGAGATCTTCGGCCCCGTGCTCTCGATCATCCCCTACGACGACGAGGACGACGCGGTGAGGATCGCCAACGACTCGCAGTACGGCCTGGCCGGCGGCGTGTGGTCGGGCGACCCCGAGCACGCGAAGGCGGTGGCCCGCCGGATCCGGACGGGTCAGGTGGAGATCAACGGAGCCACCTTCAACCCGCTCGCGCCGTTCGGCGGCTTCAAGCAGTCGGGCCACGGGCGCGAGCTGGGCAAGTTCGGCATCGAGGAGTTCCTGGAGATCAAGAGCCTGCAGCTGTAGGGCGGCGGCCCATGGGCGGCACGGTCGAGGTGGTCGAGCGGGGCAGGCGGCTGGAGTTCTCGTTCGACGATGTCCTGCGCTACCACGGCCCCGGCTCGCCCGGCGGTGCGGCGATCGGCTTCAAGGCGCTGGAGCGGGCGCTGCCGCTGCTCGATCCCGACGCGCCGGTGGAGCGCCGGGAGATCCGAATCGAGACCGCCTTCGGCGGGCCGGGCGCACGCGACGCGTTCGAGCTGGTCACCCGCGCGGTCACGGGGGACCGCTTCGACGTCGATCGCGAGCTCGCGCGCCCGGAGCTCGGGCGCACCCGCCGGCGCTTCGTGTTCGGATTCGCCTACCGCGACCGGACGGTGACGCTGGTGCTCCGCGACGGCCTCGTGACGGAGGAGTTCATCGACCTCGCCGGCACGGAGAACCGCTCGGCGGAGCAGGAGGCCCGGCTGGACAAGCTCAAGCTGGAGCTGGCCGAACGCGTGATGGCCCGGCCGGCGGCCGAGATCTTCGACGCCGCCTAGGAGACGCGCTCGCCGATGCGGATGATCCGGGCGTCGATCGCCCGGGCCAGCGCCTTCGGGTCCACGCTGAAGAGCGTGTTGCCGTCGCCGCCGGCGGCGTAGATCAACTCGTGTGAGCAGAGCGCCTCGTCGAAGACCACGGGCAGGCCGTGGCCGAACGGGGGAACGCCGCCGACCGGGAAGCCGGTGGCGGCGCGGACCTCGTCCGGCGAGGCCTGCCTCACCTCCGCGCAGTCGAAGGCGTCGGCCAGCAGGTCCATGTCGGCCCGGTGGGCCCCAGAGACCACGGCCACCACGGGGTCGCCGTCCGACACGAACACGATCGACTTGGCGATCTGCGCCGGCTCGGCGCCCACGGCCTCGGCCGCCTGGGCGACCGTCTTCGTGGACCGGTCGAGCGTCTTCATCTCGATCTCGAGCCCGAGCTGGCCCGCGGCGCGTTTGACCCTTTCGACCATCGATTCAACCCTACGCCAGGCGCCCACCCGCGCGCCACCCATTTCGGGGACTTTGGCGCTGTTAGGCAGGGGGCGGGGCCGGCCCACCTGCCGGCGGCGAGGCGGCGCTCACCGTCGCCCGCCCGACCTCGCGCCCCGGGTGGCTCCCGTTGCGCGCCGTGCGCGAGGCCTCCGCCGGCGCGCTCAGCTCCACCCCGGCGGCCTCGGCCAGGTCGGCCAGCGAGGCGCGGAAGTCCTTGGCGAGCTGCTCGAGGTCGGCCATCGCGTCGAAGTCGCCCACCAGGCCGAAGTTGATCCGGCCGTTGTAGCTCATGATGGCCACGCCGAGCGCCTGGTTGGGGGCCAGCGGCACCATCGGGAACATCTCGATCATCCGGCGGCCCATCATGTAGAGCGGGATCTGCGGCCCCGGCACGTTGGTCACCACCAGGTTGAAGAAGCGCTGGCGCACCATCAGCCGGGCGGCCTGGCCCATGATCGTGGGCGGGGCGAAGCCGGTCAGCTCGGTAAGCGTCTGGGCCCCCAGCGCCTGCCCGCTCTCCTTGACCTTCTTCATGGAGGTGGAGATCTTCTGAATCCGCAGGGCCGGGTCTTTGCCGCCCACCGGCAGCGGAGCCATCATCGCCGCCACCTGGTTGCCGAGCGCCCCGCGCGCCTCGTCCGAGCGCACGCTCACGGGCACCATCGCCCGCAGCTCGAGCCCGTCCACGTCCACGCCGCGCCGGCTCAGGTCGCGGCCGAGCGCGCCGGCCACGATCGCGAGCATCACGTCGTTCACCGTGCCGCCGAGCGCGTTCTTGATCGCCTTGACGTCCTCGAGTGAGCAGCGCACCCATGTGAACCGCCGGTGCGGGCCGATCGCCACGTTGTAGGGCGACGGCGGCGCCGGGCTCATGCCGGTCCACGCCATCGCGCCGATGCCCGCCAGGGCGCCCACGGCCGCGCCGGCTATCCGCCGCGGCGCGCGGAACACGGAGCGCACGCCGCGGATGATCTCGGCGGGCACCGTGGCCCGCTCGAAGAGGGACTCCGCCAGGAGCTGCCCGCGCGAGGGCAGCGGCCGCGGCAGCCAGCGCTTGACCGGCTCGGGGGTGGGGGCGGGGTCGGGCGAGACGTCGAAGAGCACGCTGGCGATGTCCACGCCGGAGACCCCGTCGACCAGCGCGTGGTGGGTCTTGCTGAGGACCGCGAAGCGGTCGCCGCCGCCGAGGCCCTCGACGACCCACATCTCCCACAGCGGCTTGTCGCGGTCGAGCGGCTGGGCGAACACGCGGCCGGCGAGGTTGCGGAGCTGCTCCTCGGAGCCCGGCTCGGGCAGCGCGGTGCTGCGCAGGTGGTAGTCCATGTTGAAGTGCGGGTCGTCCACCCAGCGCGGGCGCCCCTGCTGGAACGGCACGAACGCGAGCTTCTGCCGGTAGCGCGGCACCAGGTGCATCTTGCGCTGGAGCGCCTCGCGCAGGTCGGCGTGCGGCGGCGGCGATCCCTCGAACAGCATCACACCCGCCACGTGCATGTGCGACGTGTCGCTCTCGATGTGGAGGAATGACGCATCGAGTCCAGTGAGCCTGTCCTCCGCCATCGCTCTCCCTCCTCTGGTCGGGATCTGTGGGCCTTACATTACGCGCCTCGTGTACGCCGACGAAGTCATCCGCCCGTGGCTCGAGTCCGCTCTCGCACTCGTTCCCGGTGCAGAGCTCTTCGATGCACACACCCACACGGGCAGCAACGACCCGGACGGCTTCAAGGCCACGTCCGAGGAGCTGATCGCCGGCCTCGACCTGGCGCGGGCGCGCTGCGTGGTGTTCACCACCCAGGAGCCGGACGGCTACCCGGAGGCCAACGACCGGATCCTGGCCGAGGCCGAGGCGTCCGGCGGAAAGATGGTGCCGTTCTGCCGCGTGGACCCGGCGGCCGGCCCGCTCGGCGAGGCCGAACGCGCTCTCGGGCTGGGAGCGAAGGGGATCAAGCTTCACCCGCGCGCCGAGAGGTTCCGCCTCGACGACGAGCGGCTCGAGCCGGTGTTCGCGCTGGCGAACGAGCGCCGGCTGCCGGTGCTCACCCACGCCGGCCGCGGGATCCCGGCCCTCGGCGAGGACGCGCTGGCGATCTGCTCCCGCCACCCCGACCTCCGCCTCATCCTTGCCCACGACGGCGTCTCCGACCTCGGCTGGATCTGGCGCCACGCCGCCGACCACCCGAACATGTACTTCGACACGTCCTGGTGGTCCACCACCGACCACCTGACGCTGTTCGGCCTGGTCCCGCCCGGCCAGATCCTGTTCGCCAGCGACATGCCGTACGGCACCACCAGCGTGGGCGCGATCATGGC
>JAXDJC010000153.1:0-5581 GCA_034663685.1 Thermoleophilaceae bacterium | reverse complement strand
CAGACCGAGATCGCCGAGCCCGACAAGGAGGGCGGCGCGCTCCGCTACCGCGGGGTGGACATCGAGGACCTGGTTGGGAGCGTGCCGTTCGCGCGGGTCTGGGGCCTGCTGGTGGACAACTCGTACGAGCCGGGGCTCCCGCCGGCCGTCCCGTATCCGATCCCGATGCGCACCGGCGACACCCGCGTGGACGTGCAGGCGGGCCTGGCGCAGCTCGCGCCCGCGTGGGGCTTCCGGCAGCTCCTCGACATCACCGACGAGCAGGCACGCGACGAGCTGGCCCGCGCCTCGGTGATGGCGCTGTCCTTCGTGGCGCAGTCGGCCCGCGGCATGGGCCAGCCGCCGGTGCCGGAGCGGGAGGTGGACCAGGCCCGCTCGATCCCCGAGCGCTTCCTGATCCGCTGGCGCGGCGAGGCCGACCCCGACCACGTGAAGGCGATCGACGCCTACTGGATCTCCGCGGCCGAGCACGGGGCCAACGCGTCCACGTTCACGGCTCGGATCGTGGCCTCCACCGGTGCGGACGCCGCGGCGGCGCTCTCGGCCGCCGTCGGGGCCCTCAGCGGCCCTCTGCACGGCGGCGCGCCCTCCAGGGTGCTCCAGATGCTCGACGACGTGGAGCGGTCCGGAGACGCGGACTCGTACGTGCGCGAGGCGCTCGACAACCACGAGCGGCTGATGGGCTTCGGACACCGCGTGTACCGCGCCGAGGATCCGCGCGCGCGGGTGCTGCGGCGCACAGCCCGCGAGATCGGCGCGCCGCGCCTGGAGGTGGCGGAGACTCTCGAAAAGGCGGCGCTCGCCCAGCTCGCCGAGCGCTACCCCGACCGCGTGCTGGCCACCAACGTTGAGTTCTGGTCGGCCGTGGTGCTGGACTACGCGGGCGTGCCTCCGGACCTCTTCACCCCGATGTTCGCGTGCGCGCGGGTGGCCGGCTGGTCGGCCCACATCCTCGAGCAGAAGCGCGAGGGCCGCCTGATCCGGCCCACCGCCGAGTACGTCGGGCCCGCGCCGCGCTCGCCCGAGGACGTGGCCTAGCCACTTGGAGGCGGCCACCACAACCCAGGACGCGCCGGACCAGCAGGGGGTCTCCTCGTTCGCCAAGTCGCTGTTCCTCGGGGAGATCCACGAGGAGCTGGTGTTCCCGTACCCCATGCCGAGCGAGGACCAGCAGCAGCGCACGCGCGAGCTGGTCAGGCAGGCGCGGGAGTTCGGCGAGGGCTACGACCAGCGCAAGGTCGAGGAGGACCGCTGGATCGGCGACGACAAGATCCGCGAGCTGGGGGAGAGGGGCCTGCTCGGCCTGTACGTGCCGGAGGAGTACGGCGGCCAGGGGCTGGGCCAGACCGGCTACGCGCGGGTATCGGAGGAGTTCGCGCAGATCGACGCCACGCTGTCGGTGATCATGGGCGTGCACCAGTCGATCGGGATGAAGGGCATCGTGATCTACGGGAGCGACGAGCAGAAGGAGCGCCTGCTCCCCGACCTCTGCTCCGGCCGCAAGCTCGCCGGCTTCGCGCTCACCGAGCCGGGCGCCGGCTCCGACGCCTACAACCTCGACTCGCGCGCCGTGCTCCAGCCGGACGGCTCGTGGGTGCTGAACGGCGAGAAGCGCTACATCGGCAACGGGTCGAAGGACGTGCTGGTCACGTTCGCGCGCACGGAGATCGACGGCAAGGAGCGCCACACGGCGTTCATCCTCGAGAAGGGCATGGAGGGCTTCGAGGCCGGCCACCGCTACGACACGATGGGCCTGCGCGGCAACGACCTGCGCCAGCTCCACTTCAACGACGTCCGCATCCCGCCCGAGAACGTGCTCGGCGAGCCCGGCGAGGGCTTCCGCATGGCGATGCACATCCTCAACAACGGCCGGCTCAGCCTCGGCACGGGTGCCGTCGGCGCCAGCAAGCGGATCCTCGACGGGATCATCGAGCACGTGCGCGAGCGGCGGCAGTTCGGCATGCCGCTGGCCGACTTCGAGCTCGTGCAGGACAAGATCGGCTGGATGGTCTCGTACACGTTCGCGATCGAGTCCGCCGCGTACATGACCACCGGGCTGGTCGAGGCCGGGGTGCCGGACTACTCGCTCGAGTCCGCCATCTGCAAGGTCGCCGGCACCGAGTTCATGTGGTACGCCGCCAACCGGGCGATGCAGCTGAAGGGCGGCGAGGGCTACATGCGCGACCAGTTCTACGAGAAGATGCTGCGCGACATCCGGATCTTCCCGATCTTCGAGGGTGCCAACGACGTGATGCGCGCGTTCATCGCGCTGTCGGGGATCAAGCCGCTCGGGGAGGAGCTCAAGGGGCTGGGGGAGATCAGCCTCGGCGAGCCGATCCAGTCGCTGGGGGTGCTGGCCGACTACGTGAGCGGCCGGATCCAGCGCGAGGTGCGTCCCGACCGGATCACCAGGGCGCACCCGGAGCTCGAGCGCCTGGCCGGGCCGGTGACCGAGCAGGTCAAGCGGCTGCGCTCGGTGACCGAGTCGCTGCTGCGCGAGCACGGCAAGGGGATCGTGCAGCGCCAGTTCCAGCAGAAGCGGATCGCCGACGCCGTGTCCGACATCTATGCGCAGGTGGCCGTGCTCTCGCGCGTGACGGCGATCTTCGACGAGCACGGCGTGGAGCCCTCGGGGCAGGAGCGCTACATCGCGGAGACGTTCGTGCCGCGGGCGGCCGCCCGGGTCGAGTCGAGCCTGAATCAGATCGAGTCGAACGACGACGAGCGGATGATCGCGATAGCCAAGCTCGCCTACAAGCGCGGCGAGTACGGCTACGCGCTGTTCGACGACTAGGGCTGGGGGTCGTCGAAGAGCGGTGGCTGATCCCCGCCGCGGGGCGGCGGGGGCGGCCGGCGCGGGCCCGGCGGTGCGGCGGGCGGCAGCACGCGGGCGGGTAGGGCCTGGGTCTCGGCGGTGTCCTCGCGGGGAGGCCCGGGCGGCGCCGCCCCTCCCGGCGCCGGGGTGGCCCGCTCCGCGGGATCGGGCGGCGGCGAGGGCGGCGGCCCGGGCTCGGCGGCCCCCTCAGGCAGGTCGTCCGGCGGGCGCTTGGCCCGCTCGCGGATGCCCGCAAGAGCCACGATCGCCGCGCACACGAGCGCGAGCAGGCCCTGGCCCAGCGGGCGGTCGAAGAGGCGGACGAGGATCAGGAGGCCAGCCCATGCGCCCGCCGCCGCGATCACCGTGCCGTCGCCGAACGGGACGTGGAAGAGCTTGCCCTCGGCGCGCCTGCGCAGCAGGAACAGGACCCCGGCGCCGGTGAGCACGATCGCGCCCTCCACGAAGGAGAACGGGCCGAGGGTGGAGACGATCAGGAGCACGCAGCCCACGGCGGCCACGCGCTGCTCTACGTTGAGCCGCCGCCAGGTGCCCGCCAGGGACAGCCGCGGTGCGGCCGGGCGCGCGGCGCCCTCAGAGCGGCTGTCGTCCGCCATAGCCCGCGTCGAGGTCGTGCCAGAAGCCGATCTCGTCCTCGCCCTCCACCCAGCAGAGATACACCTCGCGCCCGTCGCGGATCGCGGGGAAGTCCACGAGGCCGCGGTCGAGGTCGCGCAGCACGATCTGCTGCTCCTGGAGCTCGTGCAGCGCCGTGCGCATGTCCAGGAACGCCTCGGAGACGGAGCGCCCCGGGTCGCCGCCGCCGTTCATCGGCGCGGCATCGGACAGCGCCTCGCGCACCTCCTCGTCGGTCAGCCGGATCCGCGCGGAGCGGAGCTTCTCGATCCGCTCGGCCACCCACGCGAGGGCGGCGTTGGCCTCCTCCACGCTGAAGTGGCGGGTGGCCATCACGCGGCGGCTGTGGAGCCGGCCGCGGCGCGCAGCCGGTCCTCGAGCAGCCGGGCGTCGGCCTCGGGCACCGTCCTGAGCTGGCCCTGGAACGCCAGCGTCCAGTGCTCGCGCGGCCACTTGCGCACGTGCTCGAGGTCGCCGGCCAGCTCCTCGGCCGGGATGCGGTCGGCCTCGTCGAGCACCAGCTCGGGCTCGGTCTCGAAGCGCCACGGGTACGGGTCGACCTTGCCGGGCTTGCCGGGCCAGATCTTGGAGCGGTCCTCGTACATCTCGCCGGTCACGCGCACCATCCCCGCGAACGCCTTCACCCGCGTGAGATAGAAGACGATCCGGTCGCCCGGCTCGATCTGCTCGGCCATCCGCCGCCGCATCTCCTTCATGCCGATCACGCGGAAGCCGCGCTCGCGCGTGGCCTCGAAGTTCTCGGGCGAGCCGGTGAGGATCCAGGTCTTCAATCGATCGGGATGTCCTCGACCTGCGGAGCCAGCTCGGGCTTGTCGAGCCGCTCGAGGTACCAGTCGATCAGGGCCCGCACGGTGAGCAGCAGCTCGCGCTGGAGCGTGGTGAACTGCTCCTGGAGCTCGAGCGGTATCGCGCGCCTCAGGGCCTCCAGCACCGCCAGCAGCGCGGAGAGGTCCGGGGGCGGCGGCGGGCTGCCGTTGCTACTCGGCGGGGGCTGCTGCTGCTGCTCCATCCTCCTCCTTCTCGAATCGAACGCTGAGCGCGCCGTCCTCGAATTGGGCCGAGCGCGGGCGGTAGGCGGCCATCGTGGCCGGCAGGATGATCGTGCGCTTCTGGCCGCCCACCCGCACCACCACGTCGAGGCCGATCTTCTTCAGGTCGATGTCGCCCTTCTCCACGAACGGCATCGCGAGGCGCAGGGTGGCGCTGCCGTTGCTGGACACGAGCTCCTGCGAGATGTCCTCGTAGAGCATTGCGGCGGCGTCGGAGCCGTCGAAGATCTCGTCGCCGAGGCGGTCCAGCATCTCCGCGCCGACCACCTCCTGGTCCATGTACTGCGCGGTGAGGATCGGCACGGGCGCGAACGCGGAGCGGACCAGCTCCATCTGCTCCTGCTGGAGCGCGCGCCAGCCGGCGAAGTAGCCGTCGCCGGCCTCCTCGGGGAAGATCCGGTTGACCACCACGGCGTCGGTGAGGTAGCCGTAGAGGTTCAAATACGTGTAGGTGCGCATGGCCTCGCGGATGACCATGCGGTCGGGGTTCATCACGAGCCGGATCGAGGTGGTGGAGCGGTCGCGGAGGATCCCGTTCATCGACACGAGGTTGGAAACGAGCCGCTCCACGTCGTCGAACACGCGCGCGGTCGGGAGGTTCACGTCGAGCAGCGTGCGGGCGAAGGGGCGCGCGGCGGCCATCAGGCGGCGCTCGATCGGGAACACCTTCTCGAGCCACCAGCTGGCCACGTCGGGGAACGAGAGCAGCCGCAGCGTCTCGCCCGTGGGCGCGCAGTCCACCACCACCGCGTCGAACTCGTCGCTCTCGTGGTGGCTCTTGATCTGGAGCAGCGAGAACAGCTCGTCCATGCCGGGCGGCACGGTCAGCTCCTCGGCGGAGATCCGGTCGACGCCGTGTTCGGCCAGCAGCTCCGACAGCCACTCCTGGACCGACTCCCAGTGGCGCTCCATCTCGTCCTGGGCCTGTACCTCCTGGCCCCAGAGGTTGTCGCCGCAGGGCGTGGGCTCGCTGCCGAGCTCCGCCTCGAGCGAGTCGGAAAGGCTGTGCGCCGGGTCGGTTGAGAGCACGATCGTGCGCAGGCCGCTCGCGGCACAGCGC
>JAXDJC010000099.1:0-15203 GCA_034663685.1 Thermoleophilaceae bacterium | reverse complement strand
GCGATCACCTGGTTGTGGATCACGACCTGCGGCATGCCCGGGATCGCCTGGGTGATGATGTCCTCCAGGCTCGGATTGGTGGCCGACGTCATGGCGACCGAGTCGCCCTCGCAGGAGAGGCCCGTGGTCACCCACAGGACATGGGCGGTTACCGCCTCTGTCTTCTTGTGCTCTGCGAATACGTCGGTGCTCGCCATCAGCGCTCCCTCACTCGTTCAACAGATCCGCGGCAGCGGGTCACCGACCAGCTGGTCCATCACCCGCTTGCCGCCAAAGCTCGTCTCCACCAGCACCATCCCTGGAGGCTCCGTGCGCACCTCGCCGATCTCCTCCGCGCGCTCGCAGCCCGGAACCGAGCGCAGCGCGCCGAGCGCCCGGTCCGCGGCTTCCTCGGCCACGAAGGCGACGAGCTTGCCCTCGTTGGCCACGTACATGGGGTCGATCCCCAAGATCTCCGACGCGCCCGCCACGGCTGGGTCGACGGGCACCGCAGCCTCGCGCACGAGCATCGCGACGCGGGACGAGCGCGCGAGCTCGTTGAGCACGGACGCCACACCTCCCCTTGTGGCGTCGCGCATGCAACGAAGCGACGGGCCCGTCTCCTCCAGCAGCGCGTCCACCACGGGCCAGAGCGACCGCGTGTCGGACTCGATCGCCGCGTCCAGCTCGAATTCGCCGCGGGCGAGCATGATCGCCGTGCCGTGCTCGCCGATCGTGCCGGAGAGCAGGATCCGGTCGCCCGGCCGGATGGCGTCGGTGGCCATCCGCGCGCGCGGGTCGCGCTGCCCCACGCCGGTGGTGCACACGTACATGCCGTCGGCGGCGCCCCGCTCCACCACCTTCGTGTCGCCGGCCACGATGCGAACCTCCGCCTCCTCGGCCGCGCGCGCGATCGCGTCGACCTCGGCCCGGAGGTCCGTGGACGCCAGGCCCTCCTCGAGGATCAGCGACAGGGTGAGCGCCAGCGGCCGCGCTCCCGAGACCGCCAGGTCGTTGACCGTGCCGTTCACCGCGAGGTCGCCGATCGAGCCGCCGGGGAAGCGGATCGGCTTGACCACGAACGAGTCGGTGGTCATCGCCAGCTCCACCCCGCCGGCCTCCACCGCGCCGGCGTCGCCCATCGCCGCCAGCGAGTCGGAGGCGAACGCCGGCACGAACAGGCCCTCGATCATGCTCTGGGTGGCCTTGCCGCCCGCGCCGTGCGCCATGGTCACGCGCTGGTCGCGGAACTTCGCGCGCTTGCCGCGGGCGGTCTCGATGATGCCGAGGATGCGCTCCTCCCGGGGGGTCACGGGCGCGGCGGCGGTCTGGTCGGCCACCTACACCACCTCCCGCTCGCGGGCGAAGCGGCCGTAGTTGTAGTAGGCCGCGCAGGCGCCCTCGGAGGAGACCATGCAGGTGCCGATCGGGCGCTCCGGCGTGCAGGCCGTGCCGAACACCTTGCACTCCCACGGCTTGATCACGCCCTTCAGCACCTCGCCGCACTGGCACGCCTTCGGGTCCGCCACGCGCACGCCGGGCACGCTGAAGCGCAGCTCGGCGTCGAGGTCCGCGTAGGCCTCGGAGAGCTTGAGGCCGCTCTGGGAGATGAACCCGAGGCCGCGCCACTCGAAGTGCGGGCGCAGCTCGAAGACCTCGGCCATCACGTCGAGCGCACGCGGGTTGCCCTCGTACGGCACCACGCGCGCGTACTGGTTCTCCACCTCGCAGCGGCCCTCCGCGAGCTGGGCCAGGATCATGCGGATCGCGTGCAGGATGTCGAGCGGCTCGAAGGCGGCCACCACGATCGGCTTGCCGTAGTCGGCGGGGATGAATCCGAACGGACGGGCCCCCACCACCGTGCACACATGGCCGGGACCGATGAACCCGTCCAGGCGCAGGTCCGGGGACTCCAGCAGCGCTCGCAACGGCGGCACGATGGTCACGTGGCTGCACATGCAGGAGAAGTTCCTGATGCCCTCCGCCTTCGCGCGCTTGAGCGTGAGCGCCGTGGAAGGAGCGGTGGTCTCGAAGCCGATCGCGAAGAACACCACCTCGCGGTCCGGGTTCTGCTTGGCGATCCGCAGGGCGTCGAGCGGCGAGTAGACCATCCGCACGTCTGCGCCCTCGGCCTTCGCGTCGAGCAGGCTCCCGTCCGAGCCGGGGATGCGCATCATGTCGCCGAAGCAGGTGAAGATCACGCCGGGCTCGTTCGCCACGGCGATGCCGTCGTCCACTCGGCCCATCGGGATCACACACACGGGGCAGCCCGGCCCGTGCACCAGCTCCACGTTGGCCGGGAGCAGGTCGTCCACGCCGTACTTGTAGATCGAGTGCGTGTGGCCGCCGCAGACCTCCATGAACTTGTAGTGGCGGCCGGGCTCGACGGCGGCGAGGATCTCGGTGGCGAGCACGCGGCCGAGCTCCGGATCGCGGAACTCGTCGACGTACTTCATGCGCCCAACCCGACGAGCGCCACGCCCGCGTGCACCAGCAGCCGGTCGCCCGGCTCCACCGGCTCGACCAGCGCGATCTCCACGGTGCTCTTCGAGCCGTCATCGGCCGCGCACAGAGCCAGCCCGCGCGACTCGTCGATGCGCTCCACCTGCATCGGGATGCCCTCGTCGGAGCACGTGATGCAGTGGTCGCCGCAGTCGCTCACTCGATCACGCTGGCCTTGAGCTCCTCGAGCTCCGCCTCGTAGTTCTCGCCCATCCGCTCGAGTTGGTTGCGGGTGGCGAGCGCCTCCTCCTCGTCGATCCGCGACATCGCGAACCCCACGTGGATCAGCACCCAGTCGCCGGTCCCGACCCCCACGCCGTCGTCGTCGAGCAGGCCGATGTTGATCGTGCGCCGAACACCCGCCACGTCGACCTTCGCGAGCCGGTTCTCGCTGTCGACGATCTCGACTATCTGGCCCGGTATGGCCAGGCACACGGTCGCTCCTCCCAAGCTGGACGGCGCGGACCATACGGCCGCGGCTTCCGGCGACAAAGGGCAGACGTTGGAATTCAACGTTGCCTTTCAACACCCGATAGGAGTAGGGTCCGCCGCCCAAGGGAGGAGGGCTTCCGTGTCCCGGAGGCGCTTACCGGCAGCTGACGCTCCCGAGACCCAGGCGCACTCCGGTGGGGGGCGCACCGGGGGATCGGTGCGGATACTCGAGGTTGACCCGGAGCTCGGGCTCCGCGTGCCCCCCACCCAGATCGAGCGCGCGCGCGTGGAGCTGACCGCCCGGGTGAAGACGCTGCCGTGCGGGCGCTGGGAGGTGCCCCACGAGGCGGGCGAGCACAGCCGGCTCGGCTTCCTGATGCTCGACGGGCTCCTCGCGCGCGACGTGATCCTCGCGGGCACCACCTCCACCGAGCTGATCGGCGAGGGCGACGCGCTCCAGCCGTGGGTCTCCACGCGCGAGGACGGCCTCGTGCGCTACCACGTGCTGTGGCACGTCCTCTCCCCGGTGCGGCTCGCGATCCTCGACGAGAAGTTCGCCCGCTCACTCGCCTCCTGGCCGCAGGTGATGGGCGCCCTGCTCGAGCGTGCGATCCGGCGCACCTCGCGCATGTCGATCCACCAGGCGCTGCTCCAGCTCTCGCCCGTGGAGACGCGCCTGCTCGTGCTCTTCTGGCACCTCGCCGAGCGCTGGGGCCGGGTCACGCCGGACGGGATCAGCGTGCGGCTGCGGATGTCGCACGAGCTGCTCGGCCAGCTCGTGGGCTCCCGGCGCGCTTCTGTGACGACGGCGCTGCGGAGGATCGACGAGAGCGGGCTGATCGTGCGCAGAGCCGACGCCACCTGGCTGCTGCGCGGCTCGCCGCCCGACGAGCTCGCCGACATCCAGTGGCAGGACCGCGCCGCTGCCGCCGCCGCTGTCTAGGACGCCGGCCGGACGGGTAGCGTGGTCGCAATGTCCGTGACGGTGGTCTTCAGGTGCGAGATCTGCGGAGCCAAGCCCGGCCCGGAAACGCAGGCCAACCTCGAGAAGCAGCTGCTCGACCTGCGCCACGGCGAGTACGTGGACGCGGAGCCGGAGCGCTGGCTCGTGTGGCACGGCCGCGGCATCTACGGCCCGGCGCGCTACGCCTGCGGCGAGCACCGCGGCGAGCTGAAGGCGCTGCTGCGCGAGCAGTACGGCACGCTCGGCTGGCATCCGTGGGCCAAGGGCCCGCACCCCTGGGCCGGCCGGCGCGGCACGAACAGGGCGCGCGCGCTCAAGCGCGGGATCAGCACCCGGATCTCGCGCTAGCCCGTGCCAGGGGATACTGCGCCGGCGATGTCCCAGGAGAACGTGGACACGGTGCGGGCGTGGATCCGCGCATGCAACGGGCACGACCTGGAGTCCGCCGTGGCGCTCTGCGATCCCGAGTTCGAGATGACCGAGTCGTCCACCCTTCCCGGCGCCGCCACCACGTCGGGACTCGACGGCCTGCGGCGCTACTTCGCCGGCTGGCGGCGCAACTGGTCCGAGTGGGACTGGCAGGAGGAGGAGGTCGCCGACATCCCGCCCGACCGTGTGCTCGTGACCGCGCGGCTGAGGCTCAAGGGCCTCCGGAGCGGGATCTGGGTCGAGCACCGCTGGGAGTACCTGTTCACCGTTCGGGGCGGGAGGCTGCTCCGCCAGGACGGCTTCGACGACCGGGCCGAGGCGCTAAGGGCCGCCGAGGAGGAAGACGGGCAGCGCGAAGGTCCCTGACTGCCGGCCCGGACGCGTGCCGGGCGCGTGGCGGTTGCGCGGGTCGGTCGGGTCGTCGTGCCCGACGGTGACGGCGGTTGCCCGGAGGGTCCCCCGGCTGCGGACGAGGGCCGCATCCGCCCGGGACACGCCGACCCTCAGCGCCCCGCTGTGGCCGTGCACGAAGTCGAACGTGGTCCGCCCGAGCGTGCGCTCGTGGCCGCCGATCTTGGCTCGCAGCGCCAGCCTTCCGGTGCAGCCGCCGTAGGTTTGCGCCGGGCAACGCGCCTTCAGCCGCAGGGTGCGCGTGCCGGGCTCCAGGTGTGCGCGGCGGTCGCCGAAGTCGAGCCCCGAGTACACGTGCTCGCGGTAGCCGCCGGCGCATCTGGAGGAGGCGTCCGGGCCGGTGTTCACGAGTACCTCCATCAGCAGCTCCCGGTCCTGGCTCGGGGTGCCTGTGAACACGTTGCCCGCCGCCACGCCCGCGGCGTTCTCGAACCAGCTCGTGACCGATCCCGGGATCGTGGCGAACACCCGCATGCTGCCCGGGTCGAGCTGAAGCAGCCCGAGCCGGTCGTCCTTCTCGAGGCAGAGATCCCAGTTGATGCTCTTGTTGGGCACGCGGTTGGCCGGGTCCGGCGACACCGGCAGCGCGTGGAGCTGGGTGCGCTCGATCTGCGCGAGGGCGATGGTGCCGCCGGCACGCGGACGGAGCACCACGAAGTGGAACCGCAGCGGCGAGCCGCCCGGCGGCACGCTGCCGTAGATCGTGACGTAGCGCAGCTGCCCGTCCCGCGGGGAGGCCGCGGTGGTGTAGCGGCGGATGCCCTCCTGCGGGTCGACCGGCTCACCCGGCGGCCCCGGCCGCCGGCTCGCGACCGTGTCGTTCCAGAGGATCGTGTTCGCCCCGTGCGTCTCGATCGCGTCGGCGTGCGCGGCCAGGTCGCTGCCGAAGAGCACCTGCGCCGCCGGCGCGCTCGCCGGGGCCGCGAGGAAAGCGGCCGCCGCGGCGAGCACGGCTATCGGCAGGCGGCGTGGCGGGGCGGGCATCGAGCGAAGCCTCGGTCCATCAACCCGCGCCAGCCGCAGGAGTAGCGGGAGCGGCGCCTCAGTGCTTGTCGGGCGCCGGGGGGCCCGGCTCCGACCCCGGGTCGCCGGCGATCTCCTCGCGCTGCGAGCTCTCCGGGTCGCTCGACTTCAGCTTCTCGACGTCGCCCTCGACGTCCTCCTCGCGCCCCTCGCCATAGGCATGCAGCGAGGTGTCGGGCAAGGTCTCCTCGTCAGCGCGCTTCTCGTCGTCGTGAACGGACATCTCCGGCCTCCCGTGTGGTGTGGCCCCCATGTCTCCGTACCGGCCGGGGCCGAAACGACCGCGCCCGGCCCGGCGGGGTGGGTCAGTGGGGGTCCCCGGCGAGCATGAGGATGAGCGAGCTCAGAAGGAGCAGGCCGAGGCCGGCGGCGATGGCGAGCTGCCTGAGGCCGCGCGCGAGCAGGCCACCCCGTGTGGGGCGCAGATGGAAGGTCACGAGGAGCGCCAGGGCGAGCTCGTCCCCGGTGGCCGCCAGGTCGAGTCCCCCGACGTGCTCGCGAATCCCCGACTCGGGACCGAACGGGAGGCCGCTCGTGCGCGTGACGAACCACAGCGCCGCGACCAGGATGCTCGCGGCCGCGCCCGCGATCAGGAGCCTGCGGCCCGGAGATCGGTAGAGGACGACTCCCCAGAGGAGCTGGACAGTCGCAAGCGAGGCGAAGAAGACGGAGTACAGCGGCCACTCCCGGAGATGCTCGATCGCCGCCTCGACATGGATCAGGGAGGCGCCCCAGGCGAGTGCGCAGGCGAGGAACAGGCCGTCGTCGAGGTGCCGCTCGCGGGGAGCCGCGAGGGCGGCGTCAGGCATGGGCCCGCTCGGCGTGGGGATCCGCCGCTGCGAGCGGCGGCCCGTCCGCGGCAAGCAGCCGCTCGACCTCTCCGGGGGGCAGCGGCCGTGCGAAGTAGAAGCCCTGCGCGACGTCGCAGCCGAGGCCGTTCAGCAGCTCGAGCTGGCCCTCGGTCTCCACACCCTCGGCCACGGCCGTCAGTCCCAGCGACCGCGCCAGGCTCAGCACGGCGGTGACCACCGCGCCGTCGGAGTTGTTGCGCCCCAGGCCGGCGGTGAACGACCGGTCCACCTTGATCACGTCGACGGGCGGCAGCTCACGGATCTGGCTGAGCGACGAGAACCCGACGCCGAAGTCGTCGAGCGCGAGGAACACGCCCTGCTCCTTGATCGCTTCGAGGTTGGCGAGCGCGACCTTGGAGTCCTTGATGATGGCGCTCTCGGTGATCTCGAGACACAGAGCGCCAGGGTCCAGCCCGGCGGAGGCGAGTGCGGCGGCCACCGTCTGCGGGAGGTCCGGAAGCGAGAGCTGGCGCGCGGAGACGTTCACGGCCACGCGAACGTCGTCCCCGACGACTCCGGCCAGTTGCCAGGCGGCGAGCTGGGCGCACGCCTCGCGAAGAACCCACTCGCCCAGGGGGACTATCAGCCCGCTCTCCTCGGCGACCGGGATGAAGTCGCCCGGGGCCAGGAGGCCGCGCTCGGGGTGCTGCCAGCGCACCAGCGCCTCGACGGCGACGATCCGCCGGCTCTCCAGGCCGATCTCAGGCTGGTAGTGGAGGCGCAGCTCTCCGTTGCGGAGCGCGAGCCGGAGGGCCTGCTCGGTTGCGAGCCGGTCCACGTCGTCGGTGACCCCTGCGGCGTCGAAGACCTCGAACCGCGCGCTGCCGTGCTCCTTCGCCGCGTACAGCGCGATGTCGGCTTCCCGCAGCAGCGAGTCCGGGCTTGCCGTGGCCCCTTCGTTCACGCGCACGCCGATGCTCGCGCTCACGTGGAACTCGCGTCCCTCGTGCTCGAAGGGCCGGTCGAACGCGGCAAGTATGCGCTCGGCCACCCGGCGCGCGTCGTCCCCGTCGGCGTCCTCGCAGAGGATCGTGAACTCGTCGCCCCCGAAGCGCGCGACGGTGTCCTCGGCGCGCGCCGCCTCGCACAGTCGCCGGCCGGCCTCGAGGAGAACCACGTCCCCGACGGCGTGGCCCATCCCGTCGTTGACCAGCTTGAAGCGGTCGAGGTCCACGAACAGGATGGCTATGGCGCCGGAGTGCCGCCGCTGGCGAACCAGCGCGTGGACCACCCTGTCCAGGAACAGCGCCCGGTTGGGCAGGCTGGTCAACGGGTCGTGCAGCGCACGGTGCGCCAGCTCGTTCTCGAACTGCCGGCGGGTCGTCACGTCATGGGTCTGGGTGATGAAGTAGCGGATGCCCCCTTCCGCGTCGCGAACGGCGGTGACGCCGATCTTGACCCAGATCTCATGACCGTCGCGATGCACGTAGCGCTTCTCCGTCTCATAGACGTCGACCGTCCCGTCGACCAGGGCGCCGAGCTGGTCGAGGTCCTTGGCGAGATCGTCGGGATGGGTGAGCGATTGGAAGGTGCGGGCCAGCAGCTCCTGCTCGGTGTAGCCGGTGATGTCGCACAGGGCGGAGTTGACCCGGATGAAGTGGCCGTCGGCGCCGACGAGGGACATTCCCGAGAGCCCGCTGTCGAACGCGATCCGGAAGTGCTCGGAGGTCTCGATCGCGTCCCGTCTCGACTTGCCCATGCGAGCACGCATGTCCTCGTTCACGCGCCACGTGCAGATGGCGGCGGCCGCGGCCGTCAGCACGAAGAGGCCATGGACTCCCGCCCACAGCCACGGGTTGCCGCCGTGGCTGTAGACGGAGTGCGGGGAGATCCCACCGAGCACGCCGTGCTCCCCCACCACGTACGCGACCGCGACGCTGAACGGCAGCCAGTCCTCGTACATCGCCAGCACCGCGATCGTCACGAAGAAGTGGAAATGGGCCTCGATCTGCCCGTCCCAGGCGTGGACCAGCACGGCCGAGGAGGTGAGCAACCCGAACACCACAGCCACGGAGCGCGCGCGCCGGCCGGCGGCCTTCAGGCCCCCGGCCACACCCGCGGCCGCGATCGGAGCCACCGGGCCGATCGACGCCAGCAGCCCATGCCCCCGGCAGAGGGCGAACACCGGCAGGCCGAGCACGTGGGCCCAGAGGACGATCAGCAGCGCGCGGTGGCGCACGGCCCATGCCTTGTCGGGCAGGGTCTGCCCGCGGGGCAGAGCGTCCCGGATCGCGGCGATCTTGCGCACGAGCCAGCCCGTGCCCGCCGGCGCCGCGCCAAGGGCGAGCGGGCCTGAGGATGGGCGAGAGGCGGAAACCATGAACGGCGAGACGCCCGTGGCGCCCCGCCTGACCGTGATCGACACCCCCGGTGGCGCGCTCATACCGCGTTTCGGGAGTCCGCCCACCGGGTGCGGTCCGCCCAGGCGGACGAGTCGCCCACCCGGTGCGCTCCGTACGATCCGGCGGTGCCCTTTGCGCGCCCGTCGTCGCTCGCCGTCCTGCTGGTGGTCAGCGCCGCCGTGGCCGGGTGCGGCGGCGGGGGCGGCCCGCTCGGATTCTCCGGCGTGGGCACCGGCAAGCCGAACGCCACCGACGCCGCCTACGTCCGGGCGATGGTCCCGCACGAGCGCGACACCGGCGTGCTCGCCGGGCTCGGCCAGCACCGCGCGCTGCGCAAGGAGCTGCGCCGGATGGCCAAGTCGACCGCCGGCAGGCAGCGGTCCGACCTGGGCCAGCTGAGCGCATTCGCGGCGGAGCTCCAGAGCCGCGGCGTGCGTCCCGGGGCGCTGCGGCTCGGCCGCGGTCGCCCCAGGCTCGACCCGAGCGCGGTCCGCGACGCCACCTCGTTCGACCACGAGTTCATGGTGGCGCTGATCCGCCAGAACGAGGGCGCGGTGGCGATGGCCGAGGTGGAGCAGGACCGCGGCGGCGACCTCCGGCTCAAGCGGCTGGCGGGCGCGATCCTCGAGTCGCGCAGCCGCGATCTCGAGCAGCTCAGGCGCTGGCTCCACACCTGGTACGGCGAGGACACCGTGCCGGGCGACGGCGGCGCGTCTCCGAGCGGCCCGGGCCAGGGCGCGCCGGACCCCACGCAGCCGGGCGGCGGCGGCTCGACGAACCCGAGCCTGTAGCAGCGCCCTACCGGCGGCGGTGCACGTACACGGCCGTCAGGCCGCTGCGCAGCGCGGGCTGGCTGGCGCGAGCCGCGTGCCTGCCGCGCCCGAGCCGCGCGGCGATCCTGACGCGGCCGAGCCGGTCCGTGCGCGCGCGCCTGCCCGCGAAGTGCACGGTGGCTCCGGAGACGGGCGCCGATCCCACGCGCGCGGTGAAGAGGAAGACCGTCCGGCGCTGGGCGGGCGCCCGGCGCGGGTCGACCGTCAGGCGGATCCGTGCGCGCGTGCCGCCTCCGCCTCCGCCGGGCGGCGCCGGCGAGCCCGCCGAGCGGGTCGTGTCGCCGAACGCGAGGATCGAGCCGGTGCCGTCCTGCTGCGGCGCGGGCGGCGGGGGCGGGCCGACCCCGACCGACACGTACACGGCTGCGCCGACCGTCGCGATCCCCCCGAACGTCGGGCCGCCCAGCGACAGCTGCTTGAGAACGGTCCCGCTGGCGGCGTCGCGCACCATCAGGTCGCCCCCCGGGCTCGCGCTGTAGAGCACGCCGTTGGCCATCGCCACCGGGCTGAAGTCCGCCGACCCCCCGTCCGCGGAGGTCCACTGCACGGCGCCGTCGCGCGCGATCGCCCCGACCTGGCTCGTCAGCGCATTCGAGCCGTACACGCGCGTCCCGTCGTAGGAGGTCGAGCCGACGAAGCCGCCGATGGCGGAGCCCGGCCCGAGCGACGCCTTCCAGGCCGGCTTCAACGTGGCTCGCTCGACCGTGTAGTAGGTGCCGTCCTTGGCGCCCTCGCCCACGAGCGGCGTCCCGTCCGGCCCCTGGATCAGGTTCGGGGAGGCACCGAAGTCCACGTCCGGGCCGGCGGGGTTGTCGGCGGCGAACACGTCGTTGGCGATCGCCTGGTAGTGCCCGAGGATCTGCCCGTTCGCGGCATCGAGGGCGAGGATGGAATCGGTCGTGTCGGCAACAGGGTCGTGGTAGGCGTTGCCGGTGCCCACGTAGAGTCGCCCCGTGGCGGTGTCGATCGCGGGCGTGGACCACACCGGGCCGCCGTCGTGTCCCGGCGGCACCATGAACGTCCGCCAGCGCACCGCCCCGCTGGCCTCGTCGAGCGCGACGAGGGTTCCGCGCGCACTCGAGTCGTCGCCGTTAGGGCCGGAGGTCCCGAGGTAGACGATCCCGTTCCAGTAGGTCGGGCTCCCGTACACCGACGACTTGGCCTGATCCGTGAGCACCGTGCTCCAGCGCGTGTGCCCGTCGGCGAATCCGAGTGCCACCAGCCGCGGCCCGCCGCCGTGCGCGAGCGGCACGTAGACCGTGGGGCCTCCCGGGGCGCCCAGGTCGATCGCGGCGCTGCCGTTGATCTGGTCGCCGAGGTTCTTCGACCAGCGCACCCTGCCGGTGACGGCGTCGAGTGCGTAGACCGTGCCGCTGTAGTCGCCCGCCACGAGCACGCCGCCGGCGATCACCGGCGTGCCGGTGAAGTCACCCGTCGGCGACGCAAAGGACCACGCCCGGTCGAGCGTGGGCACCTGGGCGACGGCCGGCCCGTCGGCCCCGCCGTTGCGTGTGTTCGAGAGGTCGTGGCCGTAGACCGGCCAGTCGGCCGCGGCGGGGGGCGCCGGCGCCGCCGTCAGCACCAGCGCGAGCGCGGCAAGCGTCGCTCCCGCCCACTTCCGCCAACCGCTTGCACGACTATCCCCACCCACCGCTCAAGAGGCTTGCACGAAGTGCGCGCGCCCGCAAGGGGGAACCGTCCGGCCGGCGGCTCAGCTCACCGGCACACCGTCCGCCGCCGCGCGCAGCGCGGCGATGTCGATCTTCTTCATCTTGAGCATCGCCTGCATCGCGCGCCGGGCCGCCTCGGGGTCGGGGTTGGAGAAGACCTCGCCCATCCCCTTCGGCACGACCTGCCAGGAGAGGCCGAACCTGTCCTTGAGCCAGCCGCACTGACTCTCGCTGCCGCCCTCGGTGAGGCGGTCCCAGTAGTGGTCGACCTCGTCCTGGTCCTCGCAGGTGATCTGGAACGAGACGGCCTCGTCGAACTTGAACTGCGGCCCGCCGTTGATGCCGGTGAACCGCTGGCCGTCCAACTCCCACTCGACCGTCATCACCGTGCCCGCCTCGCGCGGCGATCCCTCGGTGTAGTGGGTCTTGCTGAGGATGCGGGCGTTCTTGAAGATGGACGTGTAGAAGGCCGCGGCCTCCTCGGCCTCGGTGTCGAACCAGAGGCTCGGGATGATCTTCTGAGACATGGCTGGATCCTCTCGTACGGGCGGGAACGGGCGCCCCGCGTGGCCTACTGGACCTGTAGACAGCGGCGCGGGCGAAAACTAATCGCCGCCCGAGCCGCGGTCAGTCCTTGCCGAGGATGTCCTTCGCCGCGTCGGCGGCCTTGTCGGCCGCGTCCTTGACCTTGCCCTCCGCCCGGTCGACCTTGCCCTCGTTCTTCAGGCTCTGGTCACCGGTCAGGTCGCCGCCGGCCTCCTTGATCCTGCCCTTGGCCTCGTCGATCGATCCGTCGCTCATCGCGTCTCCTCCGTCGGGTTGGTCCGTAGCTTCCGGCTACCCGGCCCGCCCCGATCCGACTCATGGGCCGCCGGGAGCTCGATCCACACGTCGGTCCCGCCGCCGGCCACGTTCCGCGCGTACGCGCGGCCCTCGTGGGCCCTGGCTATCGCCTGGACGATCGCGAGCCCGAGCCCCGTCCCGCCGCGCGAGCGCGCATGATCGGCGCGGGTGAAACGCTCGAACGCCTCCTCGATGAAGCCCGGCGGGAAGCCGGCTCCCCGGTCGCGCACGTGGAGGTCGACCACGCCATTGCGGGCCACCGCGCCCAGCCGGATCTCGCCGTCGCCGTAGCGCAGCGCGTTGTCGACCATGTTGCCGAGCGCCTGCTCCAGCCGCAGCCGGTCCGCCGAGAGCCGCACTCCCTCCGGCACGTCCGCCACGAGCGTCCGGCCCGCCTCGCGCGCGCGCAGGTGAAAGCGCTCGCGAAGATCGCCGATGAGCTCGGCGGCGTCGACCGCCTCCGGGCGGACCGGCAGCCGGCCGCGGTCCGAGCGCGCGATCACCAGGAGGTCCTCGGCAAGCCGCGCCAGCCGGTCCGTCTCCTCGGCCGCCGAGCCGATCGCCGCCTGGAGCTCCTTCACGGACCTCCCGCTGCGCCGCGCCAGCTCGAGCTCCGTCTTGAGGATGGCGAGCGGCGTCCTCAGCTCGTGACTTGCGTCGGACACGAAGGTCCGCTCGCGCGCGAAGGCCACCTCGAGGCGATCGAGCATCTCGTTCAGGGTCTGGCCCAGCCGCGCGACCTCGTCCTCGGACTCGGAGACCGGCAGGCGCTCGCCCGGGTCGTGCTCCGTTATCGCGGCTGCCTTGCGGCGCATCGACTCCACCGGGCGCAGCGCCGCCGCCGCCACGCCGTAGCCGGCGAGCGACGCGAGCAGGAGCGCGGCCGGCCCGCCGATCGCGAGCAGCAGGGCCAGGTTGGCGAGCGTGTCGTTGTTCTCCTCGAGCGTTGCGCCCACCACCACCACGAGCCGCTGCCCCTGGGCGCTCACGGGAGTGGCGAGCAGGCGCGCGGGCTGGCCGGGCTCGAGCACGCCGTCGCGGTCGACGGCGATCGTGTGCGTGAGCGCTCCGCGCAGCAGGCTCCCGGTGAGGAGCGGCCGCCCGCGGAGCTGCGGCGTGGCGTCCACCACCCGCCCGCGGGAATCGAGGATCTGCGCGAAGCTCGCGCCACGATCCGTCAGCGGGCTGCGGGCGGCGTCCTTGAGGCCCGAGTCCGCCTGCTGGACGAGGGCCGTCACGTCGCCGGCACGCGAGCGCAGGCCGCTGTCCATCGAGTTGTTCAGGTCCGCCTTGAATTGCAGATAGAGGAAGAGCCCGACCGCCACGAGGACCACGGCGATCACCCCCGCGAACGCGAGCGTCACCTTCAGGCGGATCGGCAGCCGCCTCAGGATCGAACCGCCCCCGAGCCGTTCTTATGCAGCCGGTAGCCCTGACCGCGAACCGTCTCGATCGAGTCGAGGCCGAACGGCCGGTCGACCTTCTCGCGCAGATACCGCACGTAGACGTCGACCACGTTGGAGCGATTCTCGTACTCGTAGTCCCACGCGTGCTCGATCAGCTGGTAGCGCGAGAGCAGCTGGCCGGGGCGGCGCATGAAGGTCTCGAGCAGCGCGAACTCCTTCGTGGAGAGGGAGATCTCCGTATCGCCGCGCCACACCTGCCTGGTGGCCGGGTCGAGGCGGAGGTCGCCCGCCTCGAGCACGGTCGGCTGCTCCACCGGCCCGCGGCGCGCGAGCGCGCGCAGCCGCGCCAGCAGCTCGACGAACGAGAACGGCTTGGTGATGTAGTCGTCGGCCCCGCCGTCGAGGCCCGCCACGCGATCCTCCACGGCGTCGCGCGCCGTCAGCATGAGGATGGGCGACCAGACGCCCTTCTTGCGCAGGCGCGAGCAGGTCTCGAAGCCGTCGATGCCCGGCAGCATCACGTCGAGCACGATCGCGTCGTAGTCGGTGGCGGCGGCCATCCAGAGCGCGTCCTCGCCCTTGATCGCCACATCCGCCGCGTGACCGTCCTCGCGCACCCCGCGGCGGATCAGGCTCGCCATCTTCACCTCGTCCTCGACGATCAGGAAGCGCATGGGACGAGGGTCGCAGGGCCAGATGAGCGTTCGGTGAGAGCAAGGTCAGCGTCCGGTCAGAACCGAGCGGTCTCAGCAACGAAAAGCGGCGGCCCCGCACGAGGCGGGACCGCCGCGATCCACCGGGCGCCGGGGGAGACTCGGGCCTCCGGCGTCCGCCGCCGTCAGCTACCCGGCGTCTTCTGCGCTCCGGCCTCGTCCGCGTGACCGCCGGGGCCGTCGCCGTCAGGGGTCTCGCTGCCCCCCTGCTCGCCCTTGTCGGGCTTCTCGTTGGCGCCGTTCGCGTCGGGCTTGTCGTTGGCGTCGTTCGCGTCGTTCTTGCCCTGGTCGCCCTGGGCGTCGGCCGGGTCGTTCGGCGAATTGCTCTCGGGCGGGCCGGTCTCGTTCGCCCCGGCCGGCTCGGCTGACTGGTTCGACGATGAGCCACCGGACTGAGCGATCGCCACGCCGCCCACTCCGAGTGCCGTGAGGGCCGCGGCGGCCAGCGCCACCAGGGTCGGCCTTACCTTGAGTCGTTCGAACATCCACGTCTCCTTACTTCCGGGATCGGATCAGCAGCGGCCAAGCTACGTGGCCTCCGTGAGCCCTCCGTGAGACGATGAGTGACCGATGAGAGGGCGGCCGGCGGGCGTACCGCGAGGATCAGCCCGTGGTCACTGAACCGTCAGGTTCGTGCGCTGCCCCGCGGCGTAGTGGCCGGGGACGTTGCAGAAGAGATGGTAGGTCCCCGCCTTCAGCTTCAGGATGACCTTCCCGTTCGTACCGGGCTGGAGCTCCGCCACCTCGCCCGACGAATGTCCCTCGTTGGCCTTCCCGGAGGGGTCGACCGTGACGGGCACCCGCT
>JAXDJC010000083.1:0-6993 GCA_034663685.1 Thermoleophilaceae bacterium | reverse complement strand
GGGCCGCCGTCCCCGATTCGCTCGGCCAGCTCGGGCCCGGACATCCCGGGCATGACCACGTCGGTGAGCACGAGGTCGATCGCGTCGCGGTTGGCCTCGAACAGGGCGAGCCCCTCGCTCCCGTCGGCGGCGTCGATGCAGGTGAAGCCGTTCGACACGAGGATCCGGTGGGTCAGCGTGCGCACCGCCTCCTCGTCCTCCACGAGCAAGACGGTCGTGCCCGAGCCGTCCGGCTCCGCGAGGCTCGCCGGGCCGGCGCTGGGCGCTGGCCTCGGCACCGCGCGGAGCGAGAAGCTCACGGTGGTGCCGGCGGCCGGTGCCGAGTCGATCCGCACCTCGCCCCCGGCCGCGGTGATCGCCCCGTAGACCGTGGCGAGCCCGAGCCCGGTCCCCGCTCCCTTCGGCTTGGTGGTGAAGAACGGGTCGAGCGCACGGGCGGCCACCTCCGGCTCCATGCCCGCGCCGTCGTCGGCCACCGCGATCGTGACCCGGCCGCCGTCGGTGCGCTCGCTCGTGATGCTGATCGTGCCGCCCTCGGGCATGGCGTCACGAGAGTTCACCACCAGGTTCAGGAGCACGTGCTCGAGCTGCGCCGGGTCGGCCTCCACGAAGCAGTCGTCCTCGCAGAGCGAGGTGGTGAGCTTCACGTGCTCGCCGATCGTGCGCCGCAGGAGCCGCTCGGTGTCCTGGACGAGCGCGTTCACGTCGATCGTCTGCGGGTCGGCCGGGTCGCGCCGGCTGAAGATCAGCAGCTGCCGGGTGAGCTCGGACGCGCGCTCGGCCGCGTGGCTGATCTGGTTCACGTCGTCGCGCAGCGGGCTGTCCTCCGGCAGCTCGCGGTGCACGAAGTGCGCGTAGTTGAGGATGACCGCGAGGATGTTGTTGAAGTCGTGCGCGATGCCGCCGGCGAGCTGTCCGACGGTCTCGAGGCGCTGCGTCTGCTGCAGGCGCAGCTCGAGCTTCTCGCGCTCGTCCATCGCCGCCTACCCGCCCGGGGACGGCGGGGCCGCGCCGCCGGAGCCCGGCGCGCCGTTCTGGGGAGGCTGGGGAGTGGCCGGCGCCGGCGTGGTGCTGGCCGGAGGGATGGTGGGCGCGGGCCGGCCGGGCGCGGCGGGCGCTGGCTGCCCCGCCGGGGGCGTGAGCGGCACCACGACCGGCGGCGTGGGCCGCTGGGCCTGCTTGGCCTCGAGGAAGATCTGCTGCGCGGCGCGCGAGAGCGGGTCGAGGAAGAGGGCGCCCGCGATCGTGCTCTCGGCGTCCGCCGGGTGGTTGAGCGTGTAGAGCTCGTACTCCGCCAGGCGGATCCACACCTGCGGCTCGCCGGGGTGCTGCCTGACGGCCTTCTCGAGCAGCTCGTGGGCCAGCGGCTGGTTGGGGCGGGCATCGGCCACCGCGGCCTGCACGATGAGCGCCTGCGAGGCGAGCGGGTCGATCTGCGCCGCGTGCTCGGCCGCGCGCTGGGCTTCGTCGATCTTGCCCTGGGCAATGAGGCTGAGCGCGCGGTCGGACTCCGCCGCCGAGCGCTGCGGCTGCCAGACGGCCCAGGCGCACAGCAGCGCCGCCGCGATGGACACGAGCGCGAAGGCAGCGCGCGGCACGCGCCCGATCGACGGCCGCGGGATCCCGCCGCGGGTGCGCAGGGCGCGGCCGGCCACGAACCCGCCGGCCACCACGGCCATCAGCGACGGCGCGGGCACCGCCCAGGTCCAGTCGATCCCCGACTGCACCCCGAACGCGACCGCGCACAGCACGAGCGCGATCAGCCCGACGCGCTCCGCGTCGTAGGCGCGCTCGCGCCGGCGCGGGAAGAACCCGGTGGCGCGCACCGCGGTCAGCAGCCAGAGAAGCAGCGCCACGCCGGACGCCGCCAGGCCGGCGATCCCGAGGTCGGCCATCGTCTGGTGCACGTAGCCGTGGGTGTGACGCGTGACGAGCTGGTCCCTGCGGTGGCGCAGCCGCGTGATCTGGAACGTGCCGGCGCCGGTGCCGGTCTCCGGGTTCTCGTCGAACACGAGCCGCGCCTGGTGCCAGTAGCGGGCCCGGGTCGAGGACGCCTGAGTGAGCCGCCCCGGCCCGCCCTCCGTCTTGGCGGTGGTGCTGGTGAGCGACTCGACGTTGGCCACGACCGTGCCCTTGAAGCCGCGGTCGCTGGTGGCGAGCGCCACGGCGAGGCCGACCGGCACGAGCGCCGCCACCGCGGCGGCGGCCAGCCCGATGCGCATCCGCGCGGCCACGCCGGGCGGCCTGCGCGCCACCCGGAAGTGGATCGCCACGCCCACGATCAACAGGGCGATGACCATCGCAAGGAGGAAGACTCCGAACTCCGGTGCGGCGCTGGTCCGCACGAGCAGCGGCACGTCGTTCTGGGTGAACGCGTCGCGCGAGAGGGCCCACGCGATCGCCGGTGCCGCGCCCGCGATCGACACGGCCACCAGGGTGATCGTGCGCAGCCGCAGCGGTACGAGCACGAGCCAGAGGAGGATCGTGGCGCCGGCCACCGCCAGCGCGCCGCGCGAGTAGCTGAGGAACAGCGTGACGAAGATCAGCCCGAGCAGCGGGTAGGCGAGCGCGTTGGCGGGCCCGTAACCGGAGCGGCGCGAGCCGAGCCAGAGCGCCGCCGGAACGGCCAGCGCCGCGGTGGCGCCGAGCGCGTTCCAGTACCCGTAGGGGGCCCCGAGCCGTGCGTAGATCTCCCCCTTGGCGAGCGAGTCCGGGAACACGCGGGTGACGAGCGCGTAGCCCACGATCACGAGGACCGACAGGGCGATGGCGTGCAGCACGTTGGTCCAGCCGCGCGGGGCGAGGTGCGCGACGGCCACCGCCGCGGCGAACGCCCACAGGTACATGAGCACGCGGTTGGTCTCCACCCAGGAGAGGTCGGGCGCGACCGACCAGAGGATCGACGCCGCGGTGACTCCCGTCAGCCCTGCGAAGCCGGCGAGCGCGAGCCAGCCGCCCACGCGACCGGGGCGGGCGAGCGCGATCGAGACCGCCACCACGATCCCGGAGGCCACGATCCAGGCGATCTCCACGTACGTGGTGCGCTGGAGGTCGCCGCCGGCCTCGGCCACGAAGGCCGTGGCCGCCAGGCCCGCGGCCAGCGCGACGCTAGCTGCGGCCGAGCGGAAGCGGACCACGGCGGAGGCGCTGCGGCCTGCGGCGCCAGACGGCGAACAGCGCGCCCAGCGCGCCCAGGCCCCCGAGGGCGATCAGCGCCGCCAGCAGAGGGGTGGGCATGTCGTTTGCGGATTTGCCGACGCTCGTGGCCGCCGACGTGGGCGTGATCGGCTGACCGGCGACCGGAACCTTGGGCCCGGTGCTGCCGTGATCGCGGAGCCTCAGATTGCTGAGGGCGTTCAGGTCGTCGCGCGAGCCGGCGAGCGCGCCGGAGGGGGTGCTGAGCGACGGGTCGGCGCCGGCCGTGCCGCCGCCGCGGAAGCCGCCGCCGGGCACGCCGCCGCTGCCGCCGCGCTTGCCCCTGCCGCCGCGGGCGCGCGCCGAGGCGATCACGTTGCGGCAGTCGCTGTACTCGTCCACGTCGCTCGGCAGGTCGCGCTGCGCGTTGTCGAGCTCCTGCTGGGTGTAGCTGCCGTCGAGCTTGCCATCCTGGTAGCAGTCGCGGATCACGTCCTGGGAGCTGGCGGCCGCCGCGTTGGCGGGCGCGGCGAGCGCCACGAACGCGGCGCAGAGCAGCAGGATGTGCCGAAGGCGAGGCATCGGTCGTCTCGACGCTATCAACGGCCCGCTCCCGCGTATGTCAGCGCCTCCCGCATTCCGGTTACCCATGCCGACTCCGAGTACTCGTGCACATCCTCACGAGCCGCGGCGCCCAGCCGCTCGCGCAGGGCGGGGTCCGCCGCGAGCGTGCGCAGCGCCGCGGCCAGTGCGGCGGGGTCGCGCTCGGGCACGACCAGCGCGTTGCGGCCGTCCCGGGCCAGTCCGCCTGCGGCCGCGCCCACGGCGTCGGTGACGATTACGGGCGTTCCCTGGTGCATGGCCTCGTTCACGACCAACCCCCACGGCTCCGTGAAAGTTGCGGTTCGGATCGAGGGGAGCACGAGGGCGCCGGCGGCGGCGTAGAGGGCGGGGAGCCGATCGCGGGGGACCGGGCCGAGCACGGTCGCGTGGGGCTCGGCCTCGGCGCGGAGGGGGCCATCGCCGGCGAGCGCCAGCGTGGCGTTCTCGAGGCCCGCCTCGCCCCATGCGCGGAGCAGCACGCGCACGCCCTTCTCCTCCTCGATCCGCCCCGTGAACAGCGCGAGGAAGGCGCCGGGGGCGGCGCCCGCGCGCTCGCGCCAGGCGGCGAGCTCGGCCTCCGGCACGGGCTTTTCGAACAGCTCGGCGGAGACCGCCTGCGGGGCCTCGAAGATCCCGCCGCCGGGGCGTTGCGCACGTACATGCGCGCTCACGTGCGGGCCGTAGGTGACCACGGCGTCGGCGCCGCGGTAGAGGCTGCGGGTGGGGAGCCGCGAGAGCGCGTGCGCGGTGGTGCGCGGGTGCTCCCAGAGCGACGCCCAGAGCACGAACGGGATGCCGGCGCGGCGGGCGGCGAGGCGGGTGGCGGGCAGGGCCACGCGGCCTCCGAGCCCGGCGATCACCGCGCGGTAGTCGCCGGAGGCGATCAGGCGCGCGGCGCCGGCCTGGCTCGTGGCGTGCACGGTGAGCCCGTCGACCGGCTCGCCGGGATCGCGCCAGGCGATCACCTCGAGCCCCTCGGCCTCGGCCAGCAGGCGGAACGGCTCGCGCCTGTACGGCGACACCTCACCGGTCACGAGCGCAACGGGCTTCACCGCAGCGCGTCCTCGTAGGCCGCGACCGTCAGCTGTCCGCAGACCGCGAGCGAGAAGTGGTCGGCGGCCGCCGCGCGGGCGCTCTCCGAGAGCTCGCCGAGCCGCGCCAGCGCGTCCTCGATCGCCTCGGCCAGCCTGGCGGGGTCGCGCGGCGGCACGAGCAGCATGGCCCCGGTCAGCTCCGCCAGCTCCTCGGGCCCGGGCTCCCCGGCGCAGCCGATCGCGGGCAGGCCGCAGGACAGCGCCTCGGTGTAGGCCACGCCGAAGGCCTCGTGCACGCTCGGCATCGCCAGCACGTGGCAGCGCGCGAGCTCGGCCACGGCCTCGGCGGGCGGGAGCGCGCCGGCCCACTCCACCCGCGCGGCCACCCCGAGGTCCGACGCCCGCGCGGCCAGCGCCTCGCGCTCCGGGCCGTGGCCGATCACCACCCAGCGCAGGTCCGGGATCCGGGGGGCGAGCGCGGCCAGTGCCTCGAGCACGTCCGCGTGGCGCTTGCGCGGGTCGAGGTTGGCGAGCGTGGCGAGGGTGGGGTCGGTGCGGCGCGGCGGCGGGCCGGCGGGCGGAGGCTCGCCCGGCGGGTGGATCACGCGCATGCGGTCGTCGCCGCCCGCGAGGCGGGCCGCCTCGCGGAGCATGCCGCGGCTGTTGGCGATCGTCACGCGCGCCCCGCGCAGCACGCCGGCCACCGCCGAGCGCGCGCTGGGCGTGGTCAGCAGCGGGGAGAGCAGGTCGCCGCCGTGCACGGACAGGACCAGCGGCACACCGGCGCGCTGCGCCCAGGGCAGCGCCGCGCCGCCGGCCGGGAGGGCGTAGTGGGCATGGACCAGGTCGATCGGCCGCTCGGCGTGCAGACGGTCCAGCGCGCGGGCGAGGGGCCGCTGCGCCCAGCGGTGCCAGGAGGCGTAGGAGCTCTCGCGCGGCGGCGAGGCGAAGCGCACGTACTCCACCTCGATCCCGTCGAGGGTGTCCCGGCGCGGCTGCTCGCGCACGGCCTCCCACTCGGCTCGCGCCCGGCCGGCGCGCCCGCGGGCCAGCTCCCGGCCTGCCTCCGCGCTCGGCAGCGGGCGCTCGAGGGCGAGCACGGTCACCTCCGCGCCGGCATCGCGCGCGGCCAGCGCCTGCCGGTGGGCCCAGGCGCCGGTCACCGGATCGCGCCGGCGCGGGTAGTACTCCGCCACCACGCAGACCCTCATCGCAGCGGGTGGGTCTCCTGCGCGGCCCGGCTGTCGAGGAACGGGCGCTCCGCGAGGAAGCGCCGCGCCTCGTCGATCGCCTCGCGAGACGAGTACGCGCTGGCGACGCCGCCGTGCTCGTGACGCACCGGGAGCGAGTCGACGATCGCGAGCCGCCAGCCGCGCTCCTCCGCGAGCGCCGCCCAGTGCAGGTCGAGCCCCCAGCCGTAGCGCAGCGGCGGGAACGGGGTCAGCTCGGCGAGCGCGTCCCGGCGGAACAGCGTGACCGGCCCGATCTCCACGAACCGGCTCCCGCGCAGCAGCGACCCGCGCCGGCGCCGCGTGACCGGCCACGCCGCGTGACTCGCGAGCGACTGCGCCGGCTGGGCCAGCGCGAGGTCGAAGTGCTCGGCCAGCCCGACGATGCGATCGAGGAAGCGCGGGGGAAGGAGGACGTCGTCGTCAACCACGAGATTCCAGTCTGCGAGCGGGCCGGAGCCGCGGTCGGACCCCTCGAGGAGCGCGTTCAGGTTCTCGAACTTGCCGCCGGTCAGGTGCGTGGCGACGGTGCTGCCGGCGAGGAGGGGCGTGGCGGCATCCATCGAGCCGAGCGCGAAGCGCACGCGGTGGCGCGTGTCGCGCAGCTCGCCCATCGCACGGGGCAGCAGCCCGCCGTCGCCGCGGTAGACGGAGAGCACGAGCACGTCGCGCTCGGGCGGCGCGGCCGCCAGCTCCTCGAGCCGCGGGGCCGAGCGCATCAGCGCCGCGTCGAGCGCGCGGTCGGCGACCCGGCGCGCGAGCCGCGCGGCGCGTCCACCGGGCTGACCGAGCGTGCCGGAGAGGAACCGCGACGGGTCGGGCCCCTCGCTCATCGCGGCCGCACCGCCTCGAGCAGCCGGCCGGTGGAGTGCGCGCCCGCGATCAGCCCCTGCGGGCAGCCGCGCCGCGCGGTGTGCCAGCCGCAGCCCGCGAGCACCCGCAGCTCGCGGCCGAGCGACGGCGCGGTGCCGCGCATCCCGTCGTAGGCGCGC
>JAXDJC010000074.1:0-46938 GCA_034663685.1 Thermoleophilaceae bacterium | reverse complement strand
CCGTTGTCGAGCAGGAGCGCCGTCGCGATGGTGCCCGCCACCAGCAGCAGGAACAGCAGCAGCGGGAACAGCGCCACGCGCCGCTTGCGCTCGCCGCCGTTGGACGACCGCGCGGCCGAGGCCGCAGCGGGGCTCGCAGCCGGGGCGGAGGCCGAAGCCGAGCCCGCACCCGTGGTGGCCGCGGCGCCCTTGCCCGCGGCCGCACCGGCGCCCGCAGCAGCGCCACCGCCGCCCGCGCCGGCAGCCGCGCCGCCCGCCGCCGCGCCGCCGCCGCCGCTCGCCGCGGCCGCGACCACCGCGGCGGCCACACCGGCCGGGAGTGGCGGGAACAGAGCGGCGAGATCGCGCGGCCGGCTCTCGAGGCCCGCCGCGAACTCGGTGCACACCGGGCAGCGATCCAGGTGCGCCTGAATCGAGCGGCGGCGCCGGAAGCGCGCGTCGCTCTTGGACATCGCGGCCCGCACCTCGTCGCAGTGCGCGGTGCGCCCCTCCACGTTCTGCTGCATGGACACGCGCGCCTTGAAGACCGTCTGCCGCGCCGCGTTGGGCGACACGTCGAGCGCCGCGCCCAGCTCCTCGTAGTCGAGCCCGCTCAGCTCGCGCAGCACCAGCGCGCTGCGCTGGCGCTCCGGCAGCGAGCGCAGGTCGGCAACCAGGTCGGCGAGCCGCTCGCGCGAGGCGGCCTCCACGTCGGCGCCCGCGGCCGCCACGCCCACGGCCTCCTCGAGCTCGCCGAGCGGGCGGCGCCCGCGCAGCGCGGAGATCGACTCGTTGCGCGCTATCCGGTACATCCACGGCCGCACCGCGATCTCGCGGGTCTCCCCGCGCAGCGCCCGGTAGGCCTTGAGCATCGCGTTCTGAAGCGCGTCGCGCGCCTCCTCGGGATTGCCGAGGATCGACAGCGAGTAGCGGTAGAGCGGGTCCTGCAGGCGCTCGAACAGGACGCCGAAAGCCTTCTCGTCGCCGCGGGACGCCTCGACCGCAAGCTCGTCGTCGGATAGCCGCTTCAGCGGCGTGAACCGGCCGCGCCGGCCCTCGCTATCGCTCATGTGTGGCTCTCCGTTGCCCTGCCGATCGGGTGCCTGGTCCGTCAGGCTTTCGCTGCATAACGCGGGGAACCTGCCTCCCCCGCGTATTTCACCTTAACCCCAAATCCGGAAAGCCGCCACCCCGGCGGCGCTCCGGCGCGCCCGGCTAGTGCTCGGCGATTACCCGGTCGATCAGGCCGTACTCGAGCGCCTCCTCGGGCGTGAAGTAGCGGTCGCGGTCCATGTCGTTGTGGACCTTCTCGATGTCCTGGCCGCTGTGGTTGGCGTAGATCTCGTCGAGCCGGCGGCGGAGGTCGAGGATCTCGCGTGCGTGGATCTCGATGTCGGCGGACTGGCCCTGGTAGCCGCCCGAGGGCTGGTGGATGAGGATCCGGCTGTTGGGGAGTGCGAAGCGCTTGCCGGCCGCCCCGCCCGCCAGCAGCAGCGAGCCCATCGACATCGCCATGCCGAAGCAGATGGTGACCACGTCGGGCTTGATGAACTGCATCGTGTCGTAGATCGCGAGGCCCGCGTACACGGAGCCGCCCGGCGAGTTGATGTAGAGCGACACGTCCTTGTCCGGGTCGTCGGACTCGAGGTGGAGCAGCTGGGCCACGATCAGGTTGGCGATCTGGTCGTCGACCTGGTCGCCCAGGAACACGATCCGCTCGTTGAGCAGTCGCGAGTAGATGTCGAACGAGCGCTCGCCGCGCGACGTCTGCTCTACGACCATCGGGACCAGCGGCATCTCAGACCTCCGTTGAAAGCTCTCTGAATCGGGCCCCCCGAGAGGGGCGGCCGAGTCTATCCACCGGTACGGTTCACCCCATGGTCGAGGCGGCGGGCACGTTCGAGCTGGGCGGGGAGCTGACGGTGAACCGGCTCGGCTTCGGCGCCATGCGGATCACCGGCGAGGGGATCTGGGGCGAGCCGCCCGACCGCGAGGAGGCGGGGCGCGTGCTCCACCGGGCGGTGGAGCTGGGCGTGAACTTCATCGACACCGCCGACTCGTACGGCCCGGAGGTGTCCGAGAACCTGATCGCCGAGGCGCTCCACCCCTACGACGGGCTCGTGGTCGCCACCAAGGGCGGCCTCGAGCGGCCGGGTCCCGGGGAGTGGACCCGCAACGGCCGCCCGGAGCATCTCCGCGCCGCGTGCGAGGCCAGCCTCCGGCGACTGCGCGTGGACCGGATCGACCTCTACCAGCTGCACGCGCCCGACGACAAGGTCCCCTACGAGGAGTCGGTCGGCACGCTCGCCGACCTGCGCGACGAGGGCAAGATCCGGCTGATCGGCGTGTCGAACGTGACCACCGGCCACCTCGAGACGGCGCTCAGCATCGTCCCGGTCGTGACGGTCCAGAACCGCTTCAACCTGACCGACCGCAACGCCGAGGACGTGCTCGACCTGTGCACCGAGCGCGGCATCGGCTTCATCCCGTGGTTCCCGCTCGCCACCGGCAAGCTGGCCGAGCCCGGCGGCGTGCTCGACGAGGCCGCCAAGCGCCACGACGCCACGCCGTCCCAGATCGCGCTCGCGTGGCTGCTGGCGCGCTCGCCGGTGATGCTGCCGATCCCCGGAACCGGCTCGGTCGAGCACCTCGAGGAGAACTGCGCCGCCGCGCAGATCGAGCTCGACGCCGACGAGGTCGAGCGCATCGAGGCCGCCGCTTCGTGAGCACCTCGCTTCCTGAGCTGGACCTGCCGCAGCTCGAGTACCAGGACCCGGAGCTCAAGGGCCCGCGGTTCCAGGACGCGATGCGCGAGCTGCGCGAGCGCAACTGGCTCGCGCGCGTGGAGCCGATCGGCTACGCGGTGCTCGACCGCGAGTCCGCCGCGCACTTCCTGCGCAGCCGCAGCCTCACGTTCCCCGGGCGCCGGATGCTCGAGGTGCAGGGCGTGACCTCCGGGCCGCTGTACGAGCGCTTCAAGGGCAACCTGCTGGACCTCGACGGCGAGGACCACCGCCGCCTGCGCAAGCTCGTGCAGCCGGCCTTCACACCGCAGGCGGCCGACCGCCACCGGCCGGCGATGCAGAATTTCCTGGAGGCACTCCACGGGCGCGTGGCGGACGACGGGCGCTGCGACGTGGTCGAGGCCTTCGCCCAGCCCTACCCCGCGATGATGATCGCCCACGTGATGGGCGCGCCGATCGAGGACGCGGGCCGCCTGCACGAGTGGGCCAACTACATCCAGCAGCAGTTCGACCCGGTCAAGGTCTCCACGCAGCTCGACCGGATCGAGGGCGCGGCGCGCGAGTTCCACGAGTACGCGTGGGCGCTGCTGCGCGACCGCCAGGGCGACCCCGGCGACGACCTGATCTCCGAGCTGATCGCCGCCGAGGAGGAGGGCGACCGCCTCGACGAGGACGAGTGCGTTCATCTCGTGAGTGCCGTGCTCGTGGGCGGCGTGGACACCACGCAGAGCCAGCTCGCGCACGGGATGCTGCTGTTCGCCCAGCACCCGGACCAGTGGAGGATGGTGGCCGGCGATCCGTCGCTCGCCCAGCAGGCGGTGGAGGAGGTGCTGCGCTTCCAGCCGATCACGCCGTTCACCGCGCGGATCACCTTGGAGGACGTGGAGTACCGCGGGGTGACGTTCCCGAAGGACACCGTGGTGATCGCGGCGGCCGTGAGCGCCAACCGCGACCCCGAGGCCTGGGAGGACCCGGAGTCCTTCGACATCACCGCCGACCGCGACCGCTCCAAGCCGCTCACCTTCGGCGCCGGCCCGCACTTCTGCCTGGGCGCGGCGCTCGCGCGCGCGGAGCTGCAGGAGGCGTTCGCCTACCTCGCCCCGCGGATGCCGGACCTCGCGCTGGACGGCGAGCCGGTGTTCGACACGCCGTTCGGGGTGTACGGGATGGAGAGCCTGCCGGTGCGCTGGGGGGCGTGAGAGACCCGAGGCAAGGGGGCGGCCCGTGGCGCCGCGGGGGGCTGCGGCAGCCACGGGCCTTTCACTGCTGAGGCGGGTCAGTACCCGAACGCCAACGCGCCCAATCGCCCCGTGTGGGTGGAACTCGCGCTGCGGGCCGGCGATGCGCGTGCTGAACTTCGCAACGTGCGGCATTTGCCTGCGATTACGTTGATCGCCCTGCTCGCCCTCACGGGCACGGCCGAGGCCGGCTTCCGCGCGCAGCTCGGCCGCGCCGGGCTCGAGGACGTGCGCGACCGCGCCGCCGGCATCGGGGTGGACCTCCGCTACGCCACCGCCGGCAACTTCACCGGCAAGCGGCTGCCCGGCTACTGCACGGCGGAGCCGTTCCTCCGCGCGCGGGCCGCGAGCGCGCTCGGCCGCGCGCAGGAGAAGCTGGCCGCCGGCGGGCTCGGCCTGCGGGTGTTCGACGCCTACCGCCCCTCCCGCGCCAGCCGGGCGATGGTGCGCTGGGCCAAGCGCACCGGTCGCGAGTACCTGCTCCACGGCCTGATCGCCGCGCGCAGCAACCACAACCGCGGCGCCGCGGTTGACCTCACGCTGGTCCGGCTCGAGGGCGGCCGCGCGCTGAGCATGGGCACCCCGTTCGACTCATTCTCGAAGAAGGCCGCCACCGGCGCGGTCACGGGCAAGCCGCTCCGCAACCGGCTGCGCCTCAGGCGCGCGCTGGAGGCGGAGGGCTTCCGCAACTACGCGCGCGAGTGGTGGCACTACGACTTCCCGAGCGAGCTGGGCGCGCCGCGCCTCGACATCGCGCTCGGCTGCTGAGCGGCGCTACTCGAAGGCCGCGAACGCCACGTCGCCGAGCGTGTCGAGCCGGCTCGAGCGGATCCCCAGGTCGGAGATCGTGAACAGGCGGTCGCCCACCACGAGCGCCCGGCGGATCGGCGGCGCGTAGGGGTCCGAGTGCGGGTGCGTGACGCGGCCCACCTCGTCGATCCCCTTCGCCCCGGCATGGAAGCCGATCGCCCCGGTGAACTGGTCGCTGCCGTCCTTGCTCGACCAGATCTGGAGCGGGATCACCGCGAGCGACGCGGCGGGCCACCAGAGGAACGCGTGGTGGTCGGCCTCGGCCTCGGAGTTCGAGCCGGAGCCGATCGCGTGCTGCTGGAGGCGGGCGGGCTTGGTGGGGTCGGAGACGTCGAACACCGACAGCTGCGTTCCGTTCAGCCGGCCCTGGTCGGTCGCGTCCTGGCCCACGCCGAGCAGGAGGTCGTTCCCGATCGGGTGGAGGTAGGCGGAGTAGCCGGTGACCTTGAGCTCGCCCTCGACCGTGGGGTCCGCCGGCTCGGAGAGGTCGAGCACGTAGAGCGGGTCGACCTGCCGGAAGGTGACCACGTAGCCGCGGTCCTCGATGAAGCGCACGGCATAGATCCGCTCGCCCCGGCCGAGCCCGCTCGCCTCGCCGATCCGGCTCAACACGTTGCCGTCGTCCTGGAGCACGGTCACGTAGCTCTGGCTCTGGCTCGCCTGACTGCCCCCCCACCACTGCGGCTCCTCCGTGGTGGCCACGCGCAGGTAGCCCCTGTACTCCGAGAGCGACCACTGGTTGAGCACGTGGCCCTTCACGTTGCCGCTGGCCTGGAAGGTGGTGTGGTCGCTGTCGCGCGTGTCGAAGCGGTGGATCGTGGTGGTGCCGGGCGGCGGCGGGGCCTGGTCGCCCAGCGGCTGCGGGTCGAACCAGCGCTCGGCCGCCACGTACAGGCTCGACGGCGAGGCGTACACCGTGCGCGCGTCGGTGAGCAGGCCGTCGGAGTCGACCGGCACGATCGACTTCGACAGGTCGATGGTGAGGACGGTGAGCATGCCGAGGCCCGAGAAGACCGCGGGCTTGCGCGTGGCGTTGCAGCGAACCAGCGAGTGCCGGGCGGCGCCGCCCGAGGCGTTCGTCACCTTGTAGGACGGGACCCACGTCTTGAGCCGGCTGCGGCGGATGCCCGTGCGGCGGCGCTGGAGGTCGGTGCCGCCGCCGGCGAGCGGAATCGGCTTGGGGTAGGAGGCGACGACCACCCGCGCGGTGGTGCCGGTGAGCCGCGCGCTCAGGTAGTCGCCGTCGAGGTCGAGCGTGCGGACCACGCGCATGTGCGACGGGTCGCTCACGTCGATCTCCACGATCTTCGAGCCGGGGTCGGGGCCGGGCACGAAGTCGGCGATCAGCGGGGCCCCGGTGGCGTAGGCGTAGCCGCTCTCGAACACCACCAGCCGGTCGCCGGAGAGCAGCAGCTCCGTCGCGTTGCCGTCGAGCTTGAGCGAGTCCACCACCTGGGGCGCCGCGCCGCGCACGTCGATCGCGCGCAGCTTCCCACCCGCCAGCGCGAACACGTGCTTGCCGTCGGTCTTCACGAGGTCCGGCTCGTCCACGCCCTTCTCCTGCACGTTGGTGGTCGAGTGATCGGGGGAGTCGGCCCCCGCCGCCGGCGCGGCCTCGGGGCCGGAGCTCTGGGGCGTCCGCGGGCCGGTGCTCGGCACCGGGAACGGCACGCCCGGCGCGGGGCGCACCGGCACGCCACCGGCGCGGGCGATCCGCAGCGCCTGTGTGCGCGCGTGGGTGAGCAGCGCGTCGCACGAGCGGAAGGCCCGCGGCCACGACCTGGGTTGGGCGGCGCTCGCACCCGGTGCCGCGCAGAGCGCGATCCCGGCGACGAGTGCGGCAAGCCGCATTCTCACGCGTCCGATGGTCCCACAGCCACCGGCGCCGAGCAACCGGCCGTGCTAGCGGACGCCCGCGAGCCTGAGCTCGCGCAGGAGCTCCGCGCGGTTGCCGGCCACGGCGCTGGTGGCGAGGGCCACGAAGGTGACCTTGCCGCTCTTCGTGCCGTAGAGGATCCGCGTGCCGCCCTTGAGCTTGAGCGCGTAGAGCCCCGAGCCGATCGAGCTGGCCCTCCCTCGCAGGCTGCTGGCCGGGCTGCCGGCGCCGATCCCGTTCCAGCGGTGCTTGGGCGCGGTGCTGGCCACGAGCCCCACGCGCTCGCCGGCGGTGAACACTCCCATGATGTTGCCCTTGCGGTCGCCCTTGTCGCCCACGCACCACTTGTACACGCGTCCGAATCGGCTGACCGGCTGGTTGGTGCTGCGCAGCACCCCGGTGGGGCTCTCGCCCAGGCGGACCCGGCCGAGCTCGGTGCCGGCTGCGGCGAAGCCCTCGTGCGCGGAGCGGCAGCCGGGCGCCTTGATCCCATACGCGCGCTCCCACGTCTGGAGAAATGCCTCGGGCGCCATCGACATGTCCTTCACGATCTGGTCACCCGCGAGCTTGCGCAGGTCCTCGATCCAGTCGGGGTAGAGGCCGTACATCGCCACGCCGTCGGTGTTGATGTCCCAGGTGCGCTGGCCCCAGTGCGCCCGGTCGAGCGTGACCTTGCCGTCCCAGGACTTGAACGGGTAGTTGACCTTGTTCGGCTGGTCCGCCCCGCGCGGGGGGCCCTGGCCGCCGAAGCCGTTCATGTCCGCGCCGTAGCCGAAGCCGAAGAGGTACTTGCTGCTGCGCATCGCCTTGACCTTCTTCCACTCCTTCACGAAGTTCACGGACGAGCCCGCGTACGGGGCCACGAAGCCGCCGTCGCGGTAGATGCGCGGGTAGGCGTCGTCGGTGCTCCAGCTGTGGCTCGAGAGCACGCCGGAGTAGCCGGCCGACTCCGTGACCGAGAGGGACTGACGCCGCCCGACCACGCTCATGTGGTCGGGGTCGAGCATCACGTGGCGCTTGATCATCTCGCGGATCGTGAAGTCGCCGAGGTCGGTCAGGCCGCGCACGTTGCACTGGGCGCCCTCGCCGTACACCGGAAGGGCCCCGCCCGGCGCGAACATCTGGTAGAGCGAGATCAACGCGTCCGTGTTGTGGTCGGGGGCCTGGGTGGCCGGCACGCGGTCGGAGTTCGCGTCCTTGCACTTCTGGTAGTCGAAGAAGTTGCCGGTCTCGTACTTGTTCCCGGCGCTAGTTACCTCGCCGGTCGCCCCGGAGTCGCCCGCCACGCCCACGAGGGCGTTGTCGAACTTGTTGGCCAGCTCCATCTGGCTCACGCCGGCGGAGGTCAGCTCGTTCAGCCAGTCGGTGATCACCTTCCGGTCGCACGCGGGCTGGTCGTTGTAGACGTCGCAGTCGAACGGCTTCGACGTCTCCATCCCGAGGACGACCGCCAGCTTGCCCTGGTTGATCACCCGCCGGGCCTGGAACGGGTCCCGCACGATCCGGAACCACCCCTTCCCCGGCCCGCCCTCCTGCGCGTCGATGTAGTTCTCGATATCGCGCATGTCCCGGAGCTCGAGGCGAATCGTGTTCATCTCGTTGCAGGGATTGCGCTTGATCGGGTAGACGTCGCACAGCGCCTGGTTGTCCACGAGCAGGTTGGTGAACATCCGCAGGCCGCCGCGCCACGCGCGCTCGAGGCCCTTGTAGTAGACGCCCTCGTGGGTGAGCGAGTCGTGCGCCGGCCAGTCCTTGAACGTGGGCCAGCCGACCGTGTCATGCGGGTGCAACGGGTTTCCGTAGGAGAGGAAGCCCTCCGCCGCGCCGCCCACCCCGCCGGGACCGTGGTCAGGGCAGTCGACCATCGCGTACTGCACGCCGTAGGGGCTCCACGGGCGGCCGCAGCGGATGCTGCCGCCGATGAACTCGAAGGCCATCATGTGGAGGTGGGCGTCCACGAAGCCGCGCGCCTCGCCGTAGGGCGTGGCGCCGGTCGATGGCGTGCCGGTGGCGTTCGTGTCGGCCTCTGGGTAGTCGGCGCAGCCCTGGGCGGGCTCGAGGCTGAACACGGCGGCGTCGCCGTCCCCGCCCACGACCAGCTCGCCGGCCGGGTTGACCGACAGCTTGATGCCGGTCGCCGTGTTCACGAGTGTGAAGGCGCCCTGCGTTCCGTCCACGGTCCACTCTGCACCCGGGCTGGCGTCGGCCGCGGGCTGCACGCGGTCGCCGGAGCCGGGCAGGGCGCTGGAGCCGGCGGCCGCGAAGTCCCTGTCCTTGCCATAGAGGAGGTACTTGCCGAGGGCGGTGGCCTGGAGGCGGAAGGGCTCCGCGGAACCGGCGTCGGCGGCCGAGGCGAGATAGCCGCCGGGCCCCTTCGCCACGAGCTTGCCGAGCGACTTGGACTTGAGCGCGTAGCAGCCGTGCACGATCGAGTAGCGGTCCTGGCCGGACTGGGCCTGGGCCGCCGGCGCGGCGACGAGTACGCAGAGCGCCCCGGCCACGGCGGCCAGGCGAAGCACTGCGGCAAACGGTCGGCGAATCGGCAAGCTCCTCGGCGCGGCATGGTACTCGCGCCGCCGCCGCGAGCACCCCACTTGGGGCCGTGCGCGGCTAGAGCGCCCCGGCCCGGGCCCCGTGCCTGGTCGCCGCCTTCGGCACGCGCACGGCCGGCCCGCGGCGCTCCGCGCACTCGGCCACGAGGCGGAGGTAGCCGGCCACGTGCCGGTCCTCCCCGCCCTCGCGCTCCACTCCTTCGCGTGCGCGCGCGCCCATGCGCGCGCGAAGCTCAGGGTCGTCCGCCAGCGTGCTGACCGCCGCCACCAGCTCGTCCTCGGTGTCGAACACGGGCCCGGCGCCCAGCCGGCCGACCACCTCCGGCAGCGCACCGCGGTTGCGCACGATCGCGGGCGTGCCGACCGAGCCGGCCTCGAGCACCACGTAGCCGAAGGTCTCGTAGAAGAGCGACGGCACCACCAGCGCGAGCGCGCCGGCGAACAGCTCCGCGAGCGGGGCCGGGTCGAGCCGGCCGGTGAGCTCCACGTTGGGAAGGGCGCGCGCGAGCTCGCGGAGCTCGGGCTCGAGCGGGCCGGCACCGGCGATGCGGAGGTCCACGCCGGGGAGCCGGGCCATCGAGCGCACGAGCGACTCGAAGCCCTTCTCGCGCACGAGCCGCCCGGCGGCGGCGAGGTAGGGGCGCGACTCGCCGGGGCGCGACTCGCCGGGGCGCAGCTCGCCGGGCGCCGCCGCCCGGCCCCGCGCCCCCGCCCCCGCCCAGTCGGCCGGCAACAGGTGGCCCAGCTCCACGATCGGCGCCCGGATCCCCCGCGCGCGGTGTATCGCGGTGGCGCTGGCGCTCGGCGACACAATCGCGTCCAGATCCTCGAGCGCGCGGTCGATCCGCGACGTGGCCCGCCAGAGCTGCGGCGGGCGCCCGGCGTTGATCGTGCAGCGCACGCACTGGGGCCGCTCGCACGGCTCGCGGTCCATCTTCCACAGCAGGCTGAGCGGGCACACGAGCCAGTGCTCGTGCAGCGTCATGAGCCGCACCGCCGGCAGCGACGCCGCCGCTCGGATCGCCCCCGGGCCGCCGATCAGCGAGATGTTGTGGAAGTGGACCACGTCGAAGCGGCCACGCTCGAGCAACCCGCGCAGCGCGCCGGCGGTCGGGCCAAGGCCCCCGGTCTGGTGCGTCCAGAGCGGCGAGAGCCGGCCCGCGCGGCTGCGCAGCGTGTGCACGCGCAGCCCGTCCGGCGGCTGGTAGGAATGCTCCGGCACGCCCTCGCGCGCGGCGGCGAACGCATCGCCGTCGTGGATCACCTCGACCTCGTGCCCGCGCCGCAGGAGCGCGCGCGAGAGCCGGTCCACGTACGCGGCGTCGCCGCCCGTGGCCTGCGCCCCGAAGAACGTGGTGACCATGCAGATCCTCACGCGGCGCCTCCGGCGGAGCGTCCCGCCGCCCGGCGCAGGTGGGCCCGGGCCTCGCCGGCCGACCAGCCAACCTGGCCGACCACCTGCGTGGGCAGCGTGGTGAGCCAGTCGCTCAGCCATCCCGCCCGCCGGGCCGAGCGGCCGCTGCGGGCGAGCACCAGCGCGGCCAGGGCCGGGAAAAGCAGCGCGTGCGCGACCGCCCGCGCGCGCGACCAGCGCTCCCAGCTCATGCGGATCTCGCCGAACTCCTCGCCGCGCGCGCGCCGCTCGCGCCAGAGCGCCCCCACGTGCCCCGGGTGGCGGTGATCGACCCGCGCGCGCGGCTCGAACCACGGCCCCTGGCCGCTCAGCGCGGCATGCCAGCTCGTCACGCCGTCGCTCGCGAACAGCGACTCGTCGAACGGGCCGACCTCCTCCCACATCCGCCGGCTGTAGGCCGCGTTGGCGGTTGGCGCGATCCAGCGGGGGCCGGGCTCGAGCCCCGGCAGCAGCCACCAGAACTTGACGAAGTGCACCCCGCGGGCGAAGCGGCCGCGGTCGGCCACGCCCATGCTCCCGACGACCACCTGATGCCCGGCGGCCTGCGCGGCAAGCAGCCGCTCGAGCCAGTCCGGCGCCGCCTCGCAGTCCGGGTCCGTGAACACGATCACCTCGCCGCGCGCCTCAGCCGCCCCGAGGTTGCGGGCGGCGTGCGGCAGCAGTCGCCGCCCGGACTCCACGTAGCGGACCTCCGGGAACCCGCGCGTCACGATCGCCCCGGTGCGGTCCTCGGGCGAGCTGTTCACCACGACCACCTCGACGCCGTCCACGCGCTGGCGCCGCAGGGCCTCGAGGCACGCCCCGATCGTTCGCGCCGAGCGGTAGGCCGGGACCACCACGGAGACGGCCGGGGCCGCGCTCACGTGCGGCCTGCGCGCTCGGTGGCCAGCTCCCAGACGAGGAAGTCGGCCTCGGCGGCGTCTGCGCTGTGGTCGAGGTAGCCGCGCGCCTCGCCGGCCGCCGACCACGCGTACGCCGCAATGATCACCGGCAGGGCCGAGAGCGTGGGCAGCGCCGCCCGCGGCCGCGCCGCCACCGAGCGCGCCAGCCGCACGAACTTGATCGCCGGAGCGGCGACCGGCGTGGCCACGGCGTAGAACAGCCGCCGGCGGCGGCCCCAGCCCCGCGCCCGGTTGGCGGCCATCGCCCGGCAGTACGAGCGGTTGGCGTTGCCGAGGTCCGACATGCGCGTGTAGTTCTCGTGGGCCGCCAGCGCGCGCGGCTCGATGAACAGCCGCTCGCCGCGGGCGCGCAGCGCGAGGTGCACGTTGTAGTCCACCATCAGCAACCCGTCGAGGCGGTCGCCGAAGGCGAGCAGCGCGTGGCACTTGTACGACACGTTGTTGCCGGAGATGAAGTCCGCCACCCCGCGCTCCGGATCCACGAACACGCCGTAGTCCGAGACCATCGCCGAGCGGCTGAACCAGCGGTCCGGGTTGGCGTTCTCGAAGGCGTAGCCCACCGCCGCCCAGGGGCCCCGATGGGCCTCGATGAGCGCGCGCGCCCAGCCGGGGCGCGGGTAGCAGTGGTCCTCGAGGAACGCGACGGCCGGGGCGCTCGCCCGCCGCACCGCCTCGCCCTTCGCGTGCGAGATCGTGCCCCCCGGCAGCGCGATGTGCCGCGCGCGCAGGGGCGCCGGGATCTCGATCGGCTCCCGGTCGCGCTCGAGGTCGAGGATCAGCAGCTCGAGGTCCGCGGCCACGTCCTGCTCGGCGACCGCGCGCACCACGCGCTGGGCGCGGTCCCTCAGGGCGCCGACGACCACGGCGACCGACAGCAGGGGCTCGCTCACGGCGTGCGAGTGTAGGCGCGGCCGGTGGCCGCGACCGGCGCGGCGGCGGCCGCGCGGAGCCGGATCGCCGACCCGTCGCCGGCGGGCTCGAGCTCGAAGCGCGCGAGCGCGCGCGCCACGGTGATCACGATCTCGAGCATGGCCAGGTTGCGGCCCACGCACGCGCGGGGGCCGGCGCCGAACGGGAGGTAGGCCCAGCGCGTGCGCGCGCGGCGCGCGTCGAGCGTGAAGCGCTCGGGCCGGAAGCGCTCGGGATCGGGAAAGAGGGCGGGATCCCGGTGCAGGATGTGGGGCGAGACGATCAGCTTGGCGCCGGGGCGCACCGCCGCGCCCGAGGGCAGCCTGTCCGCGCGCTGAGCGATGCGCACGATCATCGGAGTCGGCGCGTGGAGCCGCATCGCCTCCATCACGACCTGCTCGGTGTACGGGAGCCGGGCCCGGGCGTCGACCGCTTCGCCCGCTTCGCCCGCCTCCACCCCGCCGCCCGCGACCTCCTCCCGCACGCGCTCCGCCACCTCGGGGTGCCGCGCCAGCTCGCGCAGCGCGGACGCGGTCGCCTGGGTCACCGCGCTGATCCCCGCGATCGACAGGCTCAGCGCCTCGGCCCGAACCTCTCCGTCGCCGAGGCCGGCCTCCACGAGTCCCGAGATCAGGTCGGGCCCGGGCGCGGCCCGCCGCGCGCGGATCTGCTCGGCGATGGCCACGTCGAGCGCTCGCAGAGCGCGCCGCCTCGACGGCAGCACCGCCAGGGGCAGGCGGCCGGGCAGCTGCACGGGCGAGCGCATCGCGCGGTGGTGGCCGGCACGCCTGATCGCGAGGCCGCCCTCACTCGCGGGCGGGACGTCCGGGCCGAAGATCACCGTGGCCGCCACGCTCGCGGCCAGCCGGTCGGCGTGGGGCTCGAGGTCGACCGGGGCGCCCAGCGGCAGCGCGCCGAGCACGCGGTCGGCGCACGCCGCGATCCGCTCCTCCACGATGGCGAGCGCCCGGCGCCCGAACAGCGGCTGCACCGGGCGCCGCTGCGCGAGCGCGCCGGCGTTGGCGGCGCTGAAGAGGCCGTCCCCCACCACCCTCCGCCCGTGCGGGCCCGTCAGGCGCGGCGTCTTCTCGTAGTTGCGGTGGTTGGCGGCGAGCACGTGGCCCACGTCCTGGGTGCGCTTGAGCAGCAGCGTCCGCCGCCCCACCAGGAGCTCGGCCACGTCGCCGGGCTCCGCCGCCGCCCGCTCGAGCAGCGCGATCGGGTCGCGCGCGTACGCCGGCAGGTCGCCGACCAGGGGATGGCGCCGCCGGGGCATCCCCTATGTCTAGCGCGCCCCGCTAGTTGACGCCGCCGGGCGCGTGGCCGCGGATCCACTCGCGAAGCGTGTCGTCCGCCACCCGTGCGTACACGCCGGGCTTGTTCGGGCGGGCGCAGCCCTCGCCGAAGCTCGTGGAGCCGACCACGCGGAGCGTGCCGTCGGCCAGCCGCCCGAACATCGGGCCGCCGGAGTCGCCCTGGCAGGTGTCGACGCCGCCCTGCGGGTAGCCCGCGCAGACCATCGTGGAGGCGTCGAAGGCCGAGTAGGCGCCGGAGCAGTAGGCGTCGGTGGTGATCGGCACCTGGCCCTCCTGGAGCACGGACGGCGCGCTGCCGCCCTCCTTGGTCACGCCCCAGCCCACGATCGACTCGGTCGTTCCGGCGGACCAGATCCCGCGCTCGCCCGCGCCGGCCACCTTCACCGGAGGCTTGGTCGATGCGTGCGAGAGGCGCAGCAGCGAGATGTCGTAGCCCTGCGTGGCGAGGTAGTTCTGGTGGGCCACCACGCTGCTCACGGGCACCTTCTCGCCCGTGCCGGAGCGGTCCCCGCCGATGCGCACGTCGATCAGCGGAGCCGGCCATGTGACCGGGGTGCCGACGGTGCCGGCGTCCACCGAGCTGCAGTGGCCGGCGGTGAGCACGGTGTCGGGCGCGATGAGCGTGCCGGTGCAGGAGAAGAGGCCGTAGCTGATCTGGGCCACCGCCGGGTACTTGCCGGCCGGGGCGTTGGCGCCGCCCACGATCGCCGCCGCGGGCGAGGCCGCCAGCGCCAGTGCTGCGGCGGCCAGGGCCATTGCGAGAAGGAGCCTGCGCATCGGCCTGTTTCGTACCCAGGCCCCCTCTATCTCGAACTCCCCCGCCTCGACCGCGTGTACAGCCGGGCCGGCTCGAGATCGGACCCGCGGGCCATTCACTCCGGCTCCGGGGCGACTTATGGTGGGTCATGGTCAGCGAAGGCACCGCCCGGCGGGACGGGGACGTGGCAATCGTCCTGCCGGGCGGCGGTGCCCGCGGCGCGTACGAAATCGGCGCGCTGTCGGTTCTCCTCCCGGCGCTGGAAGCCCGCGGCGAGCGTCCGACCGTCCTATGCGGCACGAGCGTCGGCGGCATCAACGCGGCCGTGCTCGCCTCACTCGCGCACCTCCCAGCGGAGCAGCAGGCGAGCGCGGCCGCGGAGCGCTGGCTCGGCGTGCGCAAGCGCGACATCCTCTCGCCGCTGCTGGGGCGGCACGGGCCGGAGGTGGCGGCCCGCTTCCTCGGCGAGCTGGCCGGGATCCCGGGCGTGCGCTTCCGCAGCCTGCTCGACCCCCGCCCGCTGCGCGACAGCCTCGACCGCTGGATCGACTGGCCGCGGCTCCATGCGAACGTGCGCCAGGGGCACACGCGCGCGCTGTGCGTGATCGCGACCGCCGTGGAGGACGGCTCGACCGTGGCGTTCGTGGAGTCCGAGGGCCGCGAGCCGGTGGAGTCCGCCTCCGAGGAGATCACCTACCGCCCGGTGCGCCTGGCGGCCGAGCACGTGCGCGCGTCGGCCTCGATTCCCATGCTGTTCCCGCCGGTGGCGGTCACCACGCCGCGCTCCGCGCGCGGGTCCTACATGGACGGCGCCACGCGGCTCAACACGCCGATCAAGCCGGCGCTCGACCTCGGGGCCGGCCGCGTGATCGTGGTGGGCTTCGAGCCGGTGGTGGGCCGGCCGCTGCGCCTGCGGCGCCACGAGCCGCACCTGGCCGACATCGCCGCCAACGTGATGGACGGGCTGATGCTCGACCAGGTGAACGCCGACCTCCGCCGTCTGGCGGCGGTGAACACGTTCTTTGCCGAGGGCGGCGTGGGCACGAGCCCGGCCCGCGCCTACCGCGAGTCGCGCGGGCGGCGCTCCTACCGGAAGATCCCGTACGCGATCGTCACACCGGAGTCGCCGCGTGAGCTCGGCCGCATCGCGGAGCGCGTATTCGACGAGCGCTACGGCGGCCTGCGCGGCCTGCGCGACCTCGACTTCATGCTGCTCGCCCGCACGCTTGGCCGGGCCGGCAACAGCCGCGGCGAGCTGCTCAGCTTCCTGCTCTTCGACGAGGTGTACATCCGCGAGCTGATGGACGCCGGGCGCAGGGCCGCCGAGCGCTGGCTGAGCCGGCACCCGGGCTTCTGGTGCTCGGACGCGTCGCACGACTTCGACCTCGACCCCGCGCGCGCCGTGCGCGAGCGCGAGGCCGCCTCGCTCGAGGAGTGGCGGGCGCTGCGGCGGATGTGACGCGCCGCCGCCCGTACAGTGGCGGCGATGAGCGAGCTGATCTTCCGCGAGCGCCAGGCCGCCGGCGAGCCCGAGGGGCTGCTGGTGCTGCACCACGGCCGCGGCGCGGACGAGGCGGACCTGCTGAGCCTCGGCGACGCGCTGGACCCCGAGCGGCGCCTGCACGTGGCCGCGCCGCGCGCGCCGCTCACGTTGCCCGGCTGGCCGGGCTACCACTGGTACCTGGTGCCGCGCGTGGGCTATCCGGACCCCGACAGCTTCCACTCCTCCTACCGCCTGCTCGGGGAGTTCCACGACGAGCTGTGGGAGCGCACGGGCGTGGCGCCCGAGCGCACGGTGCTCGGCGGCTTCTCGATGGGGTCGGTGATGAGCTACTCGCTCGGCCTGGGCGGAGAACGCCCGGCGCCCGCCGGCATCCTCGCCTTCTCGGGCTTCGTGCCGGTGGTCGACGGCTGGGCGCCGAGCCTGGCCGACCGCCGGGGGCTGCGCGCGTTCGTGGCACACGGCCGCCGCGACCCGATCATGGACGTGGAGTTCGCGCGCCGCGCGCGGAAGCTGCTCGAGGAGGGCGGGATCGACGTCGACTACCACGAGTCCGACGCCGCCCACCACATCGACCCGTCGCACGTGCCGGCGGCGGCAGACTGGCTACGCGCAACCCTTTAGGGGGTCGGACCCCCTCAGCCGTGCCTAGTCGTCGCGCGGCTCGGGGCGGAACACGATCCGCTTGAGCTCGCCGACCGACTGGCCGCCGAGTCGCAGCGCGGTCTGGAAGCCCTCGGCCCCCAGCTCGCCCGCGTCCAGGCGGCTGCGCAGGTCGTTCAGCGTGGGCCGCAGCCCCTCGTCGACCTGGTCGCGACCCGCCTCCACGAGGATCAGGTGCCGCGGCCGGCGCAGGCGGTGGGCCATCCGCACGTAGCGCTCGCGCTCCGCGGGGTCGAGCCCGTCCGCGGCAACCACCACGGTCTCGTTCGCCTCGAGGCGCTTGTTCACCGCGCCGTCGAGCAGCTCGGGCGCCTTGGCCTCGGCCACCTCGTCGGCCACGCCCTTGCCCGCGAGCAGTGCCCGGACCTTGTCGAGCGAGAGCAGCAGCCCACCGTTCTCGAGCACCCGCGCGGCGAAGGAGTCGCGTGCCTCCGGCGAGCCCGACGCGATCACGAGCAGGCTGCCGGGCGAGTAGCGCAGGTCGCTGGCCGGGCTGAGCACCCGGCAGCGGACGGAGATGTCGACCGGCCGCGGTGGGCCGTCCTTGCGCGGGCGGTCGGAGGACCAGCCCGTGCGCTCGTCGGCGTCGATCTTGATGCTGCGCGGGCCTGAGGAGGAGGTGGACATGCCCTGAAGAGAGTAGCCCGGCCCGTGCGGCCCGAAATGGCGCTACTTGACGAGCTTCTTGATCACGTAGCTGCGCTTGCCGCGCGGGGTGACGACCTCGACCGTGTCCCCCGGCGCCCGCCCGAGCAGCGCCTGCGCCACCGGCGATTCGGCGGAGAGCCGTCCGGCGGTGATGTCGGCCTCGGTGGCGCCCACGATCGTCCACGTGTGCTCCGTGCCCGTGGCCGAGTCGACCACCTTGGCGGTGCGCCCGAAGTCCCATGTCGTGCCGCCCGCGTCCGCCTCGACCACCTTGGCGGCCACGAGCCGGTCGCGCAGGCGCTTGATCTTGGTCTCGAGATGAGCCTGGTCCTCCTTGGCGATGTGGTACTCGGCGTTCTCCTTCAGGTCGCCGAGCTCGCGCGCCGCCTTGATGCGCTCTGACATCGCCAGGCGGCCGCCGGTCTCGAGCTCGTGCAGCTCGGCCTCCAGGGCGCGCAGGCCCTCCGCTGTGATCGCCTCCGACATGAGGTCACGACTGTAGCCGCCAGGTCAGGGCACCAGGATCAGCTTGGTCGGCGGGTCCGCCAGCGCCTCGACGGCGTCGTCGAACCCCACGACGGCGCTGGTGACCAGCTGCGGCTCGAGCGTGCCCGCCGCGACCAGCGCGAGCACCTGCGGGATCGTCGCGCGCGCGTGCACGCGACCCGTGTGCAGCGTGCAGCCGCGCGTGTACATCTCGAGCAGCGGCAGCGGCGTCTCGGGCTCGAAGTAGATCGCCACGCTCGTGCAGGTCCCGTTCGCCGCGGTCGAGCGGATCGCGGCGTGCAGGCCGCCGTGGCGGCCGGACGCGTCGACCGTGATCGGGAAGCGGCCGAGCCGCGCCGGCCAGACCGGCTCGCCGTCCTCGCCTGCCGGCACCGGGAGCGGCTCCGCGCCCACCTCGGCCGCCCGCTCCAGCCGTCCCTCGTCGCTGTCGGCGTAGACCACGCGCGCCGACCCGAGCGCGACCGCCGAGGCCGCGGCGTAGAGCCCCACGCTGCGCGCCTGGCCGCCCACCACCAGCACCTCGGCCCCGGGCACGACGGCGAGCGGCCCCGCCACCGTGCGGAAGCCGTCCGGCACGTTGTCCGCCACGCTCGCCACGGCGGACGGCTCGAGGCCGGCGGGCAGCGGCACGAGCATCGCGTCCGCGAAGGGCACGCGCAGCGCGTCCGACAGCGCGCCGCCCCAGTCGCCGCCGAGCGGCTTCATCCCGTACGCGGACCCGCGCGGCACACTGACGCAGCTCGCGGTGTGCCCGGCACGGCACGGCTCGCACTCCCCGCACGAGATCTGGAACGGCACCACCACCGCGTCGCCGGGCGCGAACCCCGTCACCGCTTCGCCGATCTCCACCACCTCGGCCACGCACTCGTGCCCTAGCGGAAACGGCTCCGCCACCGGGACGGCGCCCGCTATGAACGCGGCGTCGAGATCGCACATCGCCACGGCCAGCGGCCGTACGATCGCCTCGGCGTCGCCCGCGAGCGCCGGTGCGGGCGCCTCACGCCACTCCACCGAGCGCACGCCCGTGATCTCGAGCTGCCGCATGCGCGGCATTCTCGCTCACGCGGGGTGTACCCGCACCGTCAGTGGGTATCAGCCCAGCAAGGCGGCGCCGGCGCGCGTTGCCTGGTTTCCGTCGTCGACGAGAGGTGGGGAGATGAAGAGCTCGCTATCGGGCCGGGCGCTACACGGCGTGTTCAGCCGCATCAACACCAAGCGCCAGTGGCACGAGCTGCCATTCCCGATCAGCCTGCTCAACCTCCTGTCGCTGCGCCTCGACCTGCGCGACAAGAACCTCTTCGACACCACCGACAAGTACAAGGACGGCCCCGAGCAGGATCCGCCGCCCGAGTACCGCCACGCCCGCCACCCCGAGGGCAGGTGGAACGACCTGCGCGACCCCGAGATGGGCTCCACCGGCTCGGCGTTCACGCGCAACATCGATCCGCGCCGCATCAAGCCGGAGAAGCCTCCGCGCCTCCACGACCCGAGCGCGCGCAAGGTCTCCCTGGAGCTGATGACGCGCGACGAGTTCAAGCCCGCCACCAACCTCAACATCCTCGCGGCAGCCTGGATCCAGTTCGAGAACCACAACTGGTTCTTCCACGGCCGCGGCGAGCCCGACCAGGTGATGGAGGTCCCGCTCGATGATGGCGACGACTGGCACGAGACCCCGATGCACGTGCGCCGCACGATCCCCGTGCCGGCCAATCACGCGCGCAGCTCGCCCGACGGCGACGGCGCCGTGGACTACGGCAACACCGAAACGCACTGGTGGGACGCCTCCCAGCTCTACGGCACGAGCCTCGAGGACCAGCGCGCCCTGCGCACCATGCAGGACGGCAAGCTCAAGATCGCCGAGAACGGCCGGCTGCTGCCCGACCCCGAGCAGGACGGCGTGGACCTGACCGGCTTCAACGAGAACTGGTGGTTCGGGCTCTCGTGCCTGCACACGCTGTTCACCAAGGAGCACAACGCGATCTGCGACGTGCTGAAGAAGGAGAACCCGCGCTGGGACGACCAGCGCCTGTTCGACACCGCATGGCTCGTCAACTCCGCGCTGATGGCCAAGATCCACACCGTCGAGTGGACGCCGGGCATCGTGAACAACCCGGCGCTGTGGTCCGCGATGAACGCCAACTGGTCCGGCGTGCTCGGCCAGAACGTGAAGGACCTGATCGGCCGCCTCGGCGACTCGGAGATCTTCAGCGGGATCATGGGCTCGCCCGCCGAGCACCACGAGGCGCGCTTCCAGCTGACCGAGGAGTTCGTGTCGGTCTACCGGATGCATCCGCTGATCCCGGACGACTGGAAGCTCTACGAGCTCGAGTCCGGCAAGCTGCGCGAGGAGCGCGAGTTCGTCGAGCTCGCCACCAGGAACACGCGCGGGTTCATGGACGGCTTCGAGATCCCGGACCTGTTCTACTCGATGGGGATCGAGCACCCGGGCGCGATCACGCTGCACAACTACCCGCGCGTGCTCCAGCGCCACGAGCGAATCGACGGCGAGATCATGGACCTCGCCACGCTCGACATCCTGCGCGACCGCGAGCGCGGGGTACCGCGCTACAACGACTTCCGCGAGGAGATGCGGATGCCGCGCGTGCGGTCGTTCGAGGAGCTCACTCCGAACAGGGAGTGGGCCGAGCAGATTCGCCGGGTGTACGGAAACGACATCGACAAGGTGGACCTCCAGGTGGGCATGTACGCCGAGCCGCTGCCGCCGGGCTTCGGCTTCTCGGACACCGCGTTCCGCGTGTTCATCCTGATGGCGTCGCGGCGGCTCAAGAGCGACCGCTTCTTCACCACCGACTTCCGGCCCGAGGTGTACACGCAGACCGGGATCGACTGGGTGAACCGGAACAAGATGAAGGACGTGATCCTGCGCCACTACCCCGAGCTCACGCCGTCGCTCGAGGGCATGCCGAATGCCTTCCTGCCGTGGCACCGGCTGCCGGAGGGCGCGAACGGGAACGGCCACCGCGCCGGCGACTCGGTCCGCAAGCGCGTGGAGGGCGTGAAGAAGGCCGTGGAGGCGATCAACGCATGAGCGTCTCCGAGGCGACACCGCAGGAAGCGGACGCCGCGAGCAACGGCACCGCGCCGAGCGGCGGCTCCGGGCTGCCCCAGGCCTCGCTGCCGGAGGGCGTGAAGGTGGTGGCGGCGGGCCTCCTGCCGGCCGTGGCGCGCGGGCTGTTCAAGCCGCGCCGCGGGATGATGAAGCGGCTCACCGCGATCGACGCGGACCGCCGCACGGTGGAGACGTTGTCCGAGATCAAGCGCAGGCACCCGGGCCAGGGCGTGCGCCTGCTGGGCGGCCGGATGGTCGTGCTCTGGGGCGCCGACGCGATCCGCGAGGTGCTCGACAACTCCGCCACGACCTACGCCTCCGACGCGGGCGCCAAGAAGAAGGGCATGGAGCACTTCCAGCCCGACGCCCTCACGATCTCGCGCGGCGAGGAGTGGCGCGACCGCCGCGAGTTCACCGAGGCCGTGCTCGCCACGCCCGAGCGCTTGCACCCGTTCGGCCAGCGCTTCGTGGAGGTGGTGGCCGACGAGGTGGAGCGCATGCGGGTGAGCGGCACGATCGAGTGGTCGCACTGGGAGCGGCTCTTCGACCACGTCACGCTGCGGGTGATCTTCGGCGACCGCGCGCGCGACGACCAGGAGCTCACCGGGCTGCTCGAGAAGCTGATGGCGGAGGCCAACCGGATCGCCGGGCTCGGCGAGTCCGACGACCTCCACGAGCTGCACGGCCGGATGGAGTGGCACCTGCGCGACCCCGAGCCCGGCAGCCTGGTGGCGCGCTTCGCCGACGCGCCGCAGACGGACTCCACGCGCGTTGTCCACCAGATCCCGCACTGGATCTTCGCGATGCGCGACACGCTCGGGCTGAACGCCTTCCGCGCGCTGGCGGCGATCGTGGCCGATCCCGAGGTGGAGAAGCGCGTGCGCGAGGAGATCGAGGCGGCGGACATCGCGAGCGCGGGCGGGATCGACGGCATGCCCTACCTCGAGGGCTGCCTGCAAGAGGCGATGCGACTGTGGCCGAGCACTCCGCTGATCGCCCGCGAGACCACCCGCGCGACCACCCTCGCCGGCGAGCAGATCGACGAGGGCACGCAGGTGATGATCCTCAACACGTTCAACCACCGCGACACCGGCGCCGTGCCTGACGCGGACCGCTTCGTTCCCGAGCGCTGGCACGCCGGCGGGCGCGACCACCGCTTCAACCACCTGAGCAACGGCACGCAGGACTGCCCCGGCGGGCCGATGGTGCTGCTACTCGGCAAGGCGGTGCTGGCGCAGACGCTGGCCCGCTGGGAGCTGACGCTGTGCGAGCCCGAGCTCGAAGGCGGGAGGGAGATGCCGCACATGCTCGACTTCTTCTCGATCCGCTTCGACGCCAGGAGGCACCCGTGACCACCACCGCTGCGGAACCGGCGAGCGCCCCCTCACCGACCGCGGCGGTCCCGCCGCCCACCGGCTCGGAGCGCGTGAGCGCGGCGCACCTGGCCGCGCTCGCCGCACGCGTGCACGTGGACGGCGAGCGCGAGCGGATCGAGATCGCGAACCCCGCGAAGGGGACCATGCTGGCCACCGTCCCCCGCTGCACGGCCGAGGACGTGGACGCCGCCGTTCGCCGCGCCCGCGAGGCGCAGGCCGGCTGGCGCGCCACGAGCTTCGCCGAGCGCCGCGCGATCCTGCTGCGCTTCCACGACCTCGTGCTGAGCCGCCAGGACGAGCTGCTCGACGTGATCCAGCTCGAGTCCGGCAAGGCGCGCCGCCACGCGTACGAGGAGATCCTCGACGCCGCGATCGTGGCCCGCTACTACGCGCGCAGCGCCGAGCGCCACCTGCGCACCAAGCGCCGCCAGGGGGCCTTGCCGCTCCTGACCAAGACGTGGGAGCACCACCACCCGGTCGGGGTGGTGGGCGTGATCGCGCCGTGGAACTACCCGCTCACGCTCTCGATCAGCGACGCCACGCCCGCGCTTGCCGCCGGCAACGCCGTGGTGATCAAGGCCGACACGCAGACGCCGTTCAGCGCACTGGCGGGCGCGGCGCTGTTCGAGGAGGCCGGGCTGCCCGCCGGGCTGCTCCAGGTGGTCACCGGGTCCGGCTCGCAGCTCGGGCCGGAGCTGATCGGCCGGGTGGACTACGTGATGTTCACCGGCAGCACCGCGGTGGGCCGCCAGGTTGCGAGCCAGGCCGCCGAGCGGCTGATCCCCAGCTCGATGGAGCTGGGCGGCAAGAACGCGATGATCGTGCTCGACGACGCGAACGTCACGCGTGCGGTCGAGGGCGCCGAGCGCGCGCTGTTCTCCAACTCCGGCCAGCTCTGCATATCGATCGAGCGGCTGTTCGTGCACGAGAGCATCGCCGAGGAGTTCACGCGCAAGCTGGTGGAGCGGATCGGCAGGATGAAGCTCGGGGCATCGCTCGATTACGGCGACGACATGGGCTCGCTGATCTCCGCGAAGCAGCTCGAGACCGTGCGCGAGCACGTGGAGGACGCCGTCGCGAAGGGCGCCAAGGTGCTGGCCGGCGGCAACGCGCGGCCCGACATCGGCCCCTACTTCCACGAGCCCACGCTGCTCGGGGACGTGCACGAGGGGATGACGCTGTTCTGCGACGAGACGTTCGGCCCGGTGGCCGCGCTGTCCACGTACGCAACCGAGGACGAGGCGATCGAGCGGGCCAACGCCAGCGACTTCGGCCTCAACTTCAGCGTCTGGACGGGCGACGCCGAGCACGGCCGCCGCGTGGCCGAGCGGCTCGAGGCCGGCACCGTGAACATCAACGAGGCCTACATCGCCACGTGGGGCTCGGTCGACGCGCCGATGGGCGGGATGAAGGACTCCGGCCTGGGCCGCCGCCACGGCGAGCACGGCATCACGAAGTACACGGAGGCCCAGACCATCTCCGTGCAGCGCGGGCTGCCGATCGCGCCCCCGCCGATGGTCCCGCAGCGACTCTGGACACGGGCGATGACGCTCGGCCTGAAGGCGCTGCGGCGGCTGCCCGGCAAGGGCTGAGCGCAACCGCCGGCTGATCCGGCCGGGCACCCGATTCGGACCGGCACGCCGGTCGACTGGATCGAGCGCGACGAGGCAGGGGTGACCGTGAAGGCGCGCGGCCGCCCGGACGCGCGACCGGACGGTCGCGCGTCCTGGCGTAACGGCAGCCCTGTGGCGCGCGCGGCGGTTAGGGCGCGTCCTTGATGACGATGTTCCCCTTGTCGAACGGGAACAGCTCGCCGACCGGCATGTGGCAGCTCATCGGCGCAGGCATCGGCATGGGCTGGGTCGAACCGACGAGGTCGACAGCCTGACCGCCGGCGGGCGGTCCGTTGTCCTGGAAGAAGAGGTACGAGTACTGCCCCACGAACGCGGGGTTCTGGGTCGACCGCTCGATTCGCAGCTCGACGACCGCCTGGTTGCCCATCACGTTCAGGCAGGTCACGCGGCCCTGCGTGTCGCCCTGCGCCTCGGGCAGGTCGACCTGCGTGCGGCCGTTGCCGTGCGGGTCCTCACCCAGCGGGCCGCTGTGCGCCGATATCTCGAAATGGATCCCGGCGTTGATGATCGCCGATCCGGTCACGTGATCCTGGCCGCCGGCGGCGGCCGAGGCGCTTCCCCCGGATAGCGCGAACGCCGCGATTGCCGAAGCCGCGATGAGCGGTGCCTTCCTCTTCATCTGTACCCCTGTCTGGTTGCCTGTCCCTGGCGGCGCATCCTAAATAACGGCCGCCGGAATCGCGGCACCGCGCGGCGTCCGCCGAGAATGCCACCGTCTGGCTGCATCGGGGCTTGCGCGCAACGCAAATTCGGGGCACGCTGGTCGAAGTCCTGACAGACGTGTTCCTCGAGGATCCCTCCACCCGATGATCACCAAGCTGGCCAAGGTCGTGAAGCTGAGCGCGCCCGCGGTGGGCGCGAAATCCGTGCGGCTGAAGTGGCGCGCAGCGGCCGGCGCGCGCCGCTACGAGATACAACGCGACGGCAAGCGAATCGGCAGCACGGCAGCGCGCTCGTTCACCGACCCCAAGCCCAAGCCGGGCGCCAAGCACCGCTATCGCGTGCGCGCGCTCGGCAAGCACGGGCTCGTGGGGCCCTGGTCGAGCACGATCGCGGTCAAGGTGCCCAGGGCGCTGACCGACCCCGGCCCGCAGCCCGTGCCGGACAACCCCGACCCGAACAACCCGGGCGCCACGACCGGCGGCGGGCCTACCACGGATCCCGGCCCGGGACCGGGAGCCGGCATCGGCGGCAACCCCGTGCTCACGCGGGCGATGGTGGACCGGATGTTCTGGCGGGCCGGCTTCGGCCCCACCGACGCCGAGCGCTCCGCCTGGACCGGCAAGAAGCACCTCGAGGTCGTGGACTTCCTGCTCACACACGCACAGGCGCTCACGCCCACGAGCACGCCGCCGGTGACCGACTCGAACCAACCGATCGACCCGCTGGTGAGCGACAACGAGCTGGTGATGGAGTGGCTCGACACGATGATGCGGGCGGAGAACCCGCTCACCGAGCGGCTCACGCTCTACTGGCACCGCCACTGGGCGGTGAGCCGCGACAACGGCATCCCGGCGCAGTCGATGCTCGACTACCGCGACCGCCTGCGCCGCTTCGCCGACCTCGCCCAGTTCCCGCACGCGTCGTTCCGCCAGCTGGCACTCGAGATGACCACGCAGGACGCCGCGATGTCGTACTGGCTCGACAGCTGGCGCAACCAGAAGGGCAACCCGAACGAGAACTACGCGCGCGAGTTCATGGAGCTGTTCTCCCTCGGGGTGCTCGACGACAACGGCGACCCCAACTACACGCAGTCCGACGTGATGGAGCTGGCTCGCGCGTTCACCGGCTGGCGGCTCGATCAGCAGCCGGGCAGTCCCACCTACGGACAGGTGTCGTTCGGCGGCACCAACTACTTCGACGCGGGCAACAAGACGGTCTTCGGCCAGACGGCCAAGTGGGGCGCCGTGGCGGGCAACCCGGCGGGCACGCAGTCCGCGGTCGACCTGATCCTCTCGCGCCCGATCCACCCCCACTTCCTGATCCGCAAGATGTGGGGCGAGTTCATCGCCGCGCCGATCCCGGCCGGCACGCTCGACGACCTCGCCGCCGCGTACACGGCCGGCGGCGCGCTCGAGATCAAGCCGATCGTGCAGGGCATCCTCAGCCACCCGCTGATCTTCGAGTCGATCGACGAGCCCAACCTCGTCAAGCCGCCGGTGGTCTACACGGTGGGCGTCCAGCGGATGATGGGCGGCCCGCTCAAGTCCTACCACCAGGCCGGCATGCTCGACCTGATGCAGCAGCACCCGTACCGCCCGCCCAACGTGGCGGGCTGGGAGGGCGGGCTCTCGTGGCTCAACACCAACACCGCCTGGGCGCGCTTCCAGCTGATCAAGGAGAGCCAGTGGGTCAAGCACGCCGGCTATCCGGGCGCGCAGGGCGTGGCCGACGTTGCCGGCGAGACCGCGGACGCCGCGTTCGACCGCGCGCTTGCGGCCGTCAGCTCCCCGTGGATGTCGCCCAACACGGAGACGATGCTGCGCCAGTTCTCCGCCGCCCAGCCCGCCGGCACGGCCACGCAGCGCGCCCACCGCCAGTACGCGCTGCGGGCGCTGATCCTCGCGGGACCCGACGGACAGGTGATGTGATGAAGCCCAACCGCTGCATCGAGTGCGAGGAGATCCAGCTGGCGCGGGTGACGGACCAGGCGCCGTCGCAGACGCTGCCGATCCCGGCCGCCGCGATCGAAGGCGACGCGAGGCGCGGCGGGCTCACGCGCCGGTCGCTGCTCGCGGGCGGCGTGGCCGGGCTGGCGTCGATCTACGGGAGCAGGCTTCTCGGCCTCGAGGAGGTGTTCGAGTCCGCGGTGGCGGAGGCGGCCGTGCCGGCCAACAACTGCCTGGTGCTGCTCTACCTCGCCGGGGGCAATGACGGCCTCAGCACGATTGCCCCGGGCCCAGCGCTCAACGGCGGCGCGGACTACGCCAACTACGCGACGCTGCGGCCGAGCCTCAAGCGCACGCAGGGAGCCGGCGCGTCCGGATCCACGCCGATCCCCGGCACGGCCTCGGCGCTGTCGTGGTCCAACCTCGTGACCACCGCCAACAACGGCGCGAGCCGCGGCTTCGACACGATGTACGGCGCCGGCGACGGCGGCGCCGGCTCGGACCTCGCGTTCATGCACGGCGTGGACTACCTGCCGTACTCGCTCTCGCACTTCGACTCGAGCGACTACTGGTTCGCCGGCGCGCTCAGCAAGCTCACGACGGGCTGGCTCGGGCGCTGGCTCGACAACAACGGCTCGGCCACCAACCCGCTCCAGGGGATCTCGATCGACACCGCGCTTTCGAAGGCGCTGCGCACCGGCACCAACCCGGTCTGCTCGATCAACTCGCTCTCCACGCTCGGCTTCACGATGAAGGACGTCGGCGGGATCGCGCTCCCTTCGGGAACCAGCCCGCCGGCCGACATCAACGGTGCGATGACGCAGCTCGCCTCGATCCCCGCGGCCGTCGGCAACACGTACCTCACTCGCTCACGCAACACGTACGGGAGCACGGTCACCGTCGGGCAGCAGGCGGGGCCGCTCGCCAGCGCGCCGGGCAGCGGCGTGACCTACCCGAGCGGCAATCTGTCGAACAAGCTCCAGGTGGCGGCCAAGCTGCTCGCGGCCGGGCTCGGCACGCGCGTGATCACGATCCACTGGGGCGTGTTCGACACGCACGGCGGCCAGCTCACGATGCAGGACCCGCAGCTCCAGACGCTGTCGGCGGCGCTCGGCGCGTTCCAGGCCGACCTCTCCGCGCGCGGGGTCGAGCAGAAGGTGGCCACGCTCGTGTTCTCGGAGTTCGGGCGTCGGGTGAAGGAGAACGGCTCGGGCACCGACCACGGAGCCGGTGGGCTGATGCTGGCCGCGGGCAGCGCGGTGAAGGGAGGCTGGGCGTCACCGTTCCCGGGCACGCGCGCGCAGGACCTCGACAGCAACGGCAATCTCAAGGTCCCCACCGACTTCCGCTCCGTGTACCAGGCGGTGCTCAGCGAATGGCTCGGCGGCGACCTGACCGGCGTGCTGCCCGGCGGCCCGTTCCCAGCGCTCCAGCGCGCCGACGGCACGAGCGAGCTGTTCGGGTGAGGCGCGCGGCGCTGCCCGCCCTGCTTGCGCTCCTGCTGGCCACGGGGCTCGGCTCCCCCGCCGCGCCGGCGCGCACCGGCACTCACGCCGCGGCCAAGAAGGCCAAGCCCTGCCACAGCAAGGGCAAGCTGCACTGCCGGCGCGTGCGCGCACCCACGAGCGGCGTGCGGCTGCCCGCCTGGGCCGAGCCCGCACCGGATCCCGCGCCGGGCACCACGCCGCCCGACACCACCCCGCCTCCGCCCGACGCCTCGCCCCCGGCGGACCCGCCGCCGCCCGCGCCCCTGCCCCACCGCCTCGGCGTGGACGAGAAGGAGTACTCCGTGTTCCCGTCGCGCAACCCCGTGGCCGCCGGCAGCCTGGAGCTCAACGTGTCGAACTTCGGCATGGACGCTCACGACCTCTCGATCCGGGCGCCGGACGGCGGCATCGTGTCCTCCACGCTCGTTGAGTCGAAGTCGTCGCAGGTGGTCACCGTGACCCTGCCCGCGGGCACCTACACGCTGTTCTGCTCGCTGTACGACCACGAGTCGCTGGGGATGACGGCGAGCCTCGAGGTCAGGTAGCGCGGCCTAGACTCGCCGCATGATCGAGAGGGGCATCGACGGCGGCGATCCCGTTGGCGCGGAGCCGGTCGGGCGGGTCGTCCAGGAGGAGCGCCGCCGCGCGCGCTCGTCGCGGTTCGCGCGCGGCACCCTCGCGTGCCCGGAGTGCGACGCGCCCGTGGCGCCGGCGCGCGCCATGTCTCCGGCGGAGCCGCTCGAGTGCCCGTTCTGCGAGCGCGCCGGAGCGGTGCGCGACTTCCTCTCGCTCACATCGCCGTCGCGCCCCGCGCACGTCGACGTGCGCGTGGTCCGCCGCTGACTCAGCCGGCGGGCGGCGGGTCGGCGGCCGGCATGTGGTCCATGGTGACCTCCGTCAAGGGCAGCCCGAGGTGGGCGACGCGATGCGGCAGGTCCACGTGCAGCCAGGCCTCGATCCTGTGCGGGGTGGTGGCGAGGATGATCTCGTCGAAGGGCTCCTCGTGGAGCGTCTCCTCGATGGCGTCCATCGGATCGTGCCTGGTCGAGACGATGCCCTCCACCGAATGCCCGGCCGCCTCCTCGATCTCCGGGAGGACGTCGGCGAGCAGCTTCTCGGCCTCGGCGGCCTTGTCGTGGCGCTCGGGGTGGCGCGGATGCCACTCCGCTGGGGCCGGGTTGGGTACGAGGATGCGGAAGCTGGCGGGCCCGCGGGCCGCGCGACCACGGATCGTGTCGAGCAGCCCGTGGGTGGCCTCGACCCTGTCTGTGACCACCAGAATTCGCGTCGCGTTCGAAGCTTCCATCGAGTCTCCTTCGGTTGGGCGCCAGCCAGCGAGCGTCCCCGACGGAACCTGACCGCCACCTGAACGCGCCGCCGACCTACCTGACCGCCACCCTCGCGATCGTGGTGACTGGTAGTACACATCGCGCCCGAAGCCCGGCGCGGGGAACAGGAAGCCCTGCGAGGGCGACGGAACGGCCACGCGGGCCCTGTCCTCGCCGGTGTCGAGGTCCAGCACCACGAGCTGGTCGCTCCCGGTGGCCAGCGAGGCGCGGCGCGCGGCGGCGGACCGCGCCAGCACCTGCAGGGCCGGGCGCAGGGTGCGCCGCACGAGCGGCCGGCGGAGGGCCGGGGTGTCCGCGAAGTCCTGGGCCACGAGCTCGCGGGTGTCCGGGTACACGATCAGGTGGCCGCCGTGGGCGAAGCCGTCGCGGCGCCAGAGCGGCTCGAGGTCGTCGCCGGTCACGCGCCACGCGCGCAGCACGGCGTTCCCGGCGTCGTAGGCCACCACGATCCGCCCCTCCGGGTCCCAGCCCGGCGGGTTCGACTCGGTGCCGTACGGCATGCCGCTGATCTCCACCGATCGCGCCACGCCGTCGTCGTGCCGCGCCCACCACAACCGCACCGGGCCGGCCTGCTCGCCCGAGCCGAGCATCGTCCGGTCGGTGCTGTTGCGGCCGTTGTCCATCCAGAAGACGTGCTTGTCGGTGAGCACCGGGTCCCACCCGTAGCTGCGCTCCGGCGCCGGGCCGTAGCGCGGGCGCCACTGCTCGTCCACGACCACCCGGCCGGCGTCGCGGTCCAGGCGCAGCCGGAACACCACGGTGGTGCCCACGGCGATCACGCTCTCGCCGTCGGACGAGAGCCGGGCGATCGACGGCTCCGGCAGGCGCAGCGGCGCCGCCACCGGCAAGAGCGTCTCGGGGTCGAGCACCGAGACCGTGGAGGGCTCGCGGCCCGCCGGCGCGTCGCAGTCCTTCATCACCAGCTCCCCGCCGTCGAGCACCACGAACGAGTTGTGCGGCCGCTCCACGGGCAGCCGGTGCGACGCGAGCACGTCGAGGGCGGGGCTCAGCCGGTGCGCCCAGCGCCCGAAGACCATGTGCAGGTCGCCGCTCGCGTGCGCCGCGATCCCGCCGGGCCAGTACGCCCCGCCCGGCAGCCGCGGCGTGGATGCCGTGACCGCGAGCGTGTCCGGGTCGAGGCGCTCCACCCACCCCTCGACCGGCGTGCTCTGCGGGCCGCGCAGCGGCATGTCGTGGCGCAGCGCATACAGCTCGCCTGGCTCCCGGCGCAGCAGCACGTCGGTGGCGAACGCGTCGCGCACGGCCGCCACCTCCAGGCGCTCGCCGGGCCGGATCCCCAGCCCGGGCTGGCCGGTCGCGCAGCCCCAGCGGCGCGGGCCGCCGTCCTCGCAGGTCCAGGGCCGGGGCCAGTACGCCCCGGCGCTAGTGCTGCTCGAATCCCCTGACGGTGATGGTGCCGTTCTGGCCATCGAGGGTGTTGTGATCGTGCACCTCCAATCCGGAGGCCGTGATCCCGCGGTAGGCCCCGGTGCCGCCCGTGAAGCTGCCGCTGCCGAGGAAGTCGATCTCGTTGCCGCTCACCGTGAACGGGAGCGTGGCCGTGCCGGCGATCGAGCCGTCCTTGAAGAGCAGCCGGTAGGTGGCGGTCATCGTGCTGCCGCTGAACGTGGCGAGCAGCGACAGCGAGCCGGCGCCGAACGGCGTGCCCGTGACGGTCCCCCTGTCGATCGCCGTGTTCGGCCCGTTCGAGCCGGTGGTCCTGGTCGTGCCCGCGATGTCCACCGCCCGCTTCACGCGCTTGCCGGGCTTCCGCGTGGTGGTGGCCAGCTGGTAGGTGTTCTGAAGGTCGTCCTGGAGCACAGTGGCGGTGCCCTTGGCGATCAGCACGAGGTCGCTCTTGAGCTTGCGCGAGCGGTAGTGCCAGCCATCCGGCAGCGCCAGCCGCTTGCCGAGCTTGGGGAGGTCGGCGAGCGACAGCTTGGGGTCCTTGATCTGCGCGTAGCTCTGCATCACGTAGGTGTCGCCGCCCGGCGCGACCAGCTCGAACACCGTGCGCCCGCGCTTCCACGTCCACGTGTTGTTGCGCGCGATCGTGCGGTCCGTGTAGGCCATCTGGGCCACGTCCGCCGCGCTGTGGATCGGGATCGTGGCCACCCTGGTCATCCTCATCCCGTGGAACGACTTGACGCCGCCGGTGGTGGCGGTGGCCGAGTCCATCAGGAAGTGGCGCGGCCCGTTGAGGATCACGACCGTGTCGCCCAGCTCCTTGGCGAGCTTGGCGGCGTCGAAGGCCTTCCACTGCTTGGCGGGGCAGGTGTTCAGCCCGATCGTGTTCCAGACGACCGCGGTGGCGCCGGGCGGGGTGCCCTTCAGCTCGATGATCTCGCAGTAGCGCGCGTCGCGCAGGCCGCCGGGCACGGCCGGCGGAGCGGCGGCGGCGGGCGCGGCGACGGCCAGGGCCACGACCGCGAGGCCGAGCACGCCGCGCCTCACTGCGCCACCTGGCACGACTTGCCCTTGCACCCCTTCAGCTTGTCCAGCTTGGCCTGGAGCTGCGTGACAACGGCGCTGTTGCTCGGATCGCCGGCCACGTTCACCAGCTGGCCGGGGTCCTTGTTGCGGTCGTAGAGCTCCTTCTCGCCGGTCTCGTTGTAGACGACGTACGTGTAGCGATCCGTGCGCACGCCTGTGTACGGCCTGTCCCATGCGTTGAACGGGCCGAAGTCGCCGCCGAACAGCCGGGTCAGAGCCTCGAGCCCGATCGCGCGGTTGGGCCGCTTGCTCGGGTCGCGCACGGTGGGCATGAGCGACACGCCGTCCATCGTGCGACCCGCACGCGCTCCGGCCAGGTCGATGAGCGTGGGCGCGAAGTCGATGTTGGCCACCTGGCCGTGCACCACCTGCCCGGCCGGAACCCCGGGGCCGCGCATGATGAACGGCACCCGCAGCGACTCCTCGTAGGGCAGGTACTTGTCGCCCGGGATCCGGTGCTGGCCCTGGAGCCAGCCGTTGTCGGACACGAACACGATCATCGTGTTCTTCAGCTGGTTGGTCCGCTTGAGCACGTCCACGAGCTGCTTCACGTGGTCGTCGACCGCGAGCAGCGCCCCCGCGCGTCCTTCGTAGTCGAGCTGGAGCTGCTGGATCTGCGCGTCCGTGATGCTGGGTGCCCCGTCCTGGATGTTCGACGGCTTGTCGCCGATGTCCGGCTCGTTGAAGCTGGGCGGCTTGGGCAGCGTGTAGCCGGCGCTCGCCTTCGCGTGCCGCGGGGCCGGGCGCGGGTCGCGGCCCGGCCGCCCCATAAACGACGTGGCCACGTCCTCGCGATGCGGCGCCGCCGGCGTCCACCAGATGAAGAACGGCTTCTTCGAGGTCTTCTCGCGCGCCACGAGATCCTCGGTGATCGTGCCTGTCACGTCGGGCGAGTAGTCCTGGGTCCGCTCGGCTCCCCAGTACGTGTACGGCCCGGGGCCGAACACCTCCTGGAGCTTGGCGAAGGCGTCGCGGATGCTTCGGTTGGCGGGCGGCGTCACCTGAATCTCGGCGAACTTCACGAGCTTGCGCGCGAAGTCCGCGTCGCCCCAGGTCTTCAGCTTCCCGTTCTGGTTCATCACGAAGTTGAAGTAGTCGTAGGCCGAGACGTCGAGCAGGCCGCGCCAGATGTCGAAGCCCTTCGGCACCTCGCCGTGGGCGTCGCGCGAGCCGTAGCCGTTGAGCCACTTGCCGATCAGCGCCGTCCGGTAGCCCGCCTTCTGGAGCCAGGTGGGCAGCGTGTTGCCACGGTCCTTCATCCCGTACCAGCCGTACGGGTAGAAGTTGCCGGCCACGTCGTGGTTGTGGGCGTACTGGCCGGTGATGAAGGTCGCGCGGGCCGGGCAGCAGAGCGGGTAGGAGTCGACGGCGTCGGCGAACGTGGTGCCCTGCTCGGCCAGCAGCTTCTTGACGTTCGGCATCAGCTTCACGTCGGCGAGCGCCTGGTCGTCGGTCATCACCACGAGGATGTTCGGGCGCTTGTCGCCACCCGCCGTCACCGGGCGCGCCTGCGCGGGGGCCGCCGCCACGAGCACCGCGAACGTGGCGGCCAGCAATGCGAGGCGCCCGATCATGGCAGCGGCTCAGGCAGCGTCCCCACGTGCACCTGGCACTTCACGCCCTTGCAGTTCTTCAGCTTGGCGAGCTTGGCGATGAGGATCTTCTTGATCGCCGCGTACCGCGGGTCGTCGTGCCTGCTGTCGAGCTCCCACGGGTCGCGCTTGAGGTCATACAGCCCCTCGGACCCGGCCACCTCGCCGATGTCGTAGCGGTAGCGCTCGGTGCGAATGGACGTGTACGGCGGGGTGCCGCGCGGGTTCGAGAAGGCCTCGAGCAGCACGCCGCGCCCGGCGAGCATCGACGGTGTGTGCAGCGCACGAAGCAGGGAGATGCCGTCCTCGGCCAGCTTGGGGTGCGCGCCCGCGATGTCGGCGATCGTGGGCGCGAGGTCGGCGTTGACCACCACTCCGTTGACCGTCTTCCCAACCGGGAAGTCCGGGCCGGCTGCCATCAGGGGCACGCGGCTAGATCCCTCGTACGGGAGGTACTTCACGCCGGAGGCGCGCCCGTCCTCGGTGATCGGGTCGCGCAACCTGTGCTCGCCCAGGATCCAGCCGTTGTCCGAGGTGAAGATGATGTCGGTGTTGCCGTAGACCCCGGCCTTCTTCAGCGAGTTGACCACCCGCGTGACCAGGTCGTCGACCGCGAGCAGCGACCCCATGCGGCCGCGGTAGTGGTCGGTGAGCGAGGCGATCTGGTCGTCGGTCATCAGCGAGAAGAACGCCCCCAGCGCCGGCTTGTCGGACATGTCGGCCTCGTTGAAGTTGGGGTAGCGCGGCAGGGACGCCTGCGCGAACACGCCGGCATCGCGCGGCGCCGGCAGCGCCGGGGTCCCCTCCTTGCTCGCGCCCGAGTTGACGGCGACCGTGTGCGGGGCGAGCGGCGCGATGTTCAGGAAGAACGGCTTGCCCGCCTTACGCGCGTCGCGGATCGCCTTCTCGGCGAGGCCCGCGTACACGTCGGTCGCGTAGTCCTTGGTGCCGCGGCCGTAGGTCCTGAGCACGCCGTTGTTGTTCAGCGTGTAGCCGTAGTAGTCGTAGGTCGTGGGATCCACGCCGCCGTGCCAGTCGTCCCAGCCCTTGGGCACCTCCTTGGCGTCGCGCACCCCGGTCTGGTTGAGGAACTTGCCGATGTGGATCGTCCGGTAGCCGGCGCGCCGCAGCCATACCGGCAGCGTCTCGGCCTGCTTGAGCTTCTCGTAGCCGCCCTCGGGGAAGAAGTTCCACTTCACGCCGTGGTTGTGCGCGTACTGGCCCGTGAGGTAGGTCGCCCGCGACGGGCAGCAGAGCGGGAAGCTGACGATGCTGGTGGCGAAGGTGGTTCCCCGCTTCGCGATCAGGTTGCGGGTCTGCGGCATCACCGGCATGGACCGGAAGTCCTGGTCGTCGGTCATGACCACCACGACGTTGGGCTTCTGGGCCGCGAGCGCGGGCGCCGCGGAGGCGAGGAGCGCCAGGGCTAGAACTGCTGCGAGTGCAAGTGAACGGGCCGTGGAATGACAGTAGCCCACTTGTTGGCGATATGTCAATAAGTGAGGTACGATCCCGGCGCATGCCCGCTGCTGCCTCTCCCCCGCGCTTCACCCGCCTGGCACCGGACGCGCGCCGCGATCTCATCCTCGCAGCGGCCCGCCGCGTGTTCACGAGCACGAGCCCCACCGAGGCGTCGACCATGCAGATCGCGCGCGAGGCCGGCGTGACCCGCGGCCTGCTCCACCACTACTTCGGCACCAAGCGCGAGCTCTACCTCGCCGTGGTGGCCGACCTCGCGGCCACGCTGCCCGACCTGGTCCGCACCGACGTGCGCGGGCTGCCCGTGGACGAGATGATCGAGGCCAACGTGACCTCCTGGCTCGACTCGATCGACCGCGACCGCGACCTCTGGCTCGCGCTCCTCGGCGTGGAGGTCGTGGGCCGCGACCCCGACATCGAGGCGATCATGTCGGACGCCCGCGACGCCGTGATCGACCGGATGGCGGGCAACCAGGCGCGCGGCGGCGAGCCCACGGAAGCGCTGCGGCTGGTGCTTCGGATCTACCTCGGCGCGGCCGAGGCCGGCGCGCGTGAGTGGGCCATGCACGAGCGCGCCACGCGCGAGCAGGTGCACGCGGTGCTCAAGGGAACGCTGCTCGCGATGGTGGGACAGGTGCTGCCCACCGTGCCCGCGGCCTGAGTCGGCCCGCCGCGCTCAGTCCGCGTTGCTCTTCGCGGCCTCCGCGCAGTATGGGCCGGAACCGCGGCCGCACTCGCTCGTCTCGCCGCGTGCGAACCGCGCCGCGGGCGTGTGGAGCCTGTCGATGTCATCGGTGGTCACGTGCCCCATGCAGCCGTCGAGCTGGGCCTGCGACTGCGCGCCGTACTTGCAGTAGTCGCCAAGGTCGTGGTCACGGGCGTCCAGCCCCGCCACCAACCCGTACACGGAGCCGAGGATGAAGGTCGCGGTGACGATCACCCATGTGGCGCGGCCCGCAAGGAACCACAGCGCCGCTCCGATCAGCGCAGCCAGGGCCACCGGCACGCCCACGCGCCACGGGTGGTTCTCGGCGATCAGCTTCAGGTATTCCCCGAATACGTAGGCGATGACGATCGATATGAAGATGAGCGGGCTGACCTTCACGGCCGCGCAGGGTAGTGAGGGGCTACGTTTGGGCCGGTGGCGGACTGGGTCACGATCTCGGCGCTGGCGACCGCCGGCGGAACGCTGGTCCTGGCCGGGGCCACGTTCTCGGCCGTGCGCTCGGCCAACCGCTCCGCGCGTATCGCCGACCAGGCGCTCCAGGAGCAGCGCCGGCCGCTGCTCGTGAGCGCGCGCCTCGACGATCCGCCGCAGAAGGTCATGTTCGCCAACGGCCACGCCATCCGGGCGGAGGGGAGCGAGGCGGTGATCGACGAGGTGGACGGGACCCTCTACCTCGCGATCCCGCTGCGCAACGCCGGCTCGGGGATCGCGGTGCTCCAGGGCTGGCACATCTGGCCCGAGTTGACGAACTCCCTCGTGGACCACCCTCCGCCCGAGGACTTCCGCCGGCAGATCCGCGACATCTACATCGCCTCGGGTGACCTCGGCATCTGGCAGGGCTCGCTGCGCGAGGCAGACGCCGCCCGGAATGACATCGCGGCCGCTCACGCCGAGCGGCGGTCGTTGAGCATCGACCTGCTCTACAGCGACCAGGTCGGAGGTCACAGCACGATCAGCCGGTTCGCCGTGATGCCGGCCGGCGACGAGCGCTGGCTCAGCTACGTCGGGCTCCACTGGAACCTCGACGAGCCGGGCGGCGAGCGCTGGGGCCGGCGATAGAGCCGCCGCGCCGCGGGTAACGGGACCCGCGGGTGAAGCTGCCGTTCAAGATCGCGGCCGACACGACCGCGCTGCGCGAGTCGCGCGACTTCCGGCTGCTCACCGCCGGCGGCATCGTCACGGGCATCGGCACGCAGGCGGGGCTCGTGGCGCTGCCCTACCAGGTCTACGTGCTCACGCGGTCCGCTTTCCTCACCGGCCTGCTCGGGCTGGTGGAGCTCGGGCCGCTGGTCGCGGCGTCGCTCTTCGGCGGCGCGATCGCCGACCGCTTCGACCGCCGCCGGCTCCTGCTCGCCACCCAGGTGGCGCTCGTGGCCGTGGCCGCCGGCCTCGCCGCAGCCACCTACGCGGGCCATCCACCGGTCTGGCTGCTCTACCTCCTCGCGGCGGCGGCGGCCGGCAGCTCCGCCGTGGAGCGGGTCGCGCGCCAGGCGATGGTGCCCAACATGGTGGCTCCCGAGCAGCTCCGCTCGGCGCTCGCGCTCAGCTTCGGGCTCTACCAGCTCACGATGGTCGTTGGCCCCGCGATCGGCGGCGTGCTGATCTCCACGGCCGGTGTGGGGACGGCGTACACGGTCGACGCCGCGAGCTGCCTCGGCATGGTGGCGGCGGCGTTCGCCATGCGCCCGCAGCGGCCGCTCGCGGTGGAGGGGCACGAGCCGGTGCTGGGCTCCATCCGCACCGGGCTGGGCTTCGTTCGCCGCTCGCAGGCGCTGGTCGGCAGCTTCGTGATCGACCTCTGCGCGATGACCTTCGGAATGCCGCGCGCCCTGTTCCCGGTCCTCTCGATCACCGCGTTCCACGCCGGCGCGAGCGGCACCGGCTTCCTGTTCGCGTCGGTGTCGGCGGGAGCCACGGTGGCGGCGCTCACCACGGGGTGGCTCGAGAGCGCGCGCCGGCTCGGCCGGATCGTGATGGTGGCGGTGCTGTTCTGGGGACTCGCGATCGCGGCGGCGGGCGCCGTGAGCACGACCGTGCTCGCGTGCGTGCTGTTCGCGGTCGCCGGCGCCGCCGACAGCGTGAGCGCCGTCTGCCGGTCCACGATCTCGCAGACCGTCACGCCGGACCACATGCGCGGCCGCATGTCGTCGGTCTTCAGCCTCGTGGTGGCCAGCGGCCCGCGCCTCGGCGACGTGGAGTCCGGCTCGGTGGCGAGCGCCGTGTCGCCGCGCTTCAGCGTGGTGTCGGGCGGGCTCGCCTGCGTTGCGTCCGTGGCCGTGGTCGCCGTGCTGTTCCCGAAGTTCGCCTCCTACGACGGCGGATCCGACGCCGACATGTGAAAGGTGAACATCCGGTCGGCGTCGATACGCGCGTAGACCGGACCCGTGTCGAGGAACTCGTCGACCCACTGCGGTCCGTAGCGGGGCACGTAGATGTCGATCAGGGCCTGCCTGAGCCCGGCGCCCGCCTCGCTGTGGATGTCGACCGGCTCGGCGCGGCCGTGCACGGTCACGGCCAGCTCCTCGCCGGGAAGATGCGTGGCGCTCACGTGCGGGCGCGCGGCGATGTGGCGGAAGCGCACCGAGTCGGGCGCCGAGCCGAAGTGGAACGAGCCGCGGAAGAAGATGCCGTCCACGGGGCCCACGATGGGCCGCCCGTCGGCCGTGGCGGTCGCGAGCGCCAGCAGGCGCATCCCGGTGAGCCGCTCGGCCAGCTGCTCGGCGTCGAGCCGGCGCTCCGGCGTGATGATGCGGAGCAGATGCGGCCCGGCGACCTCGTAGCTGCGGTCGAGCAGATCCTGGAGCGCGCCGAGGTCGGCCGGCGTCTCGTGCATCAGTCCATTCGCCGGTAGCGCCACACGCAGAGCGGGATGAAGATCGCAAGCAGCCCGAGGATCCACGCGGACGCCCCGCCGAGCGCGCCGGGCACGCCTCCGTCGAGCGCGTAGGTTCGCGCGGCGTTGGCGGTGAGGGTCACGGGGCTCACCTTGGCCACCGCCTGAAGCCAGTCGGGCATGCTCGCCACCGGCACGAACACGGAGCTCGCGAAGACCAGAGGGAAGATCACCACGAAGCCGGCCGACTGAGACGCCTCCGCGCCGCGCACGGTGAGGGCCACGAACGCGAAGATCCAGCTGAGCGCGAATCCGAACGCGCTGACCACGGCGACGCAGGCAAGCGCGTTCACGAGCCCCGCCTGGAAACGAAAGCCGATCAGGTAGCCGACCGCCGTCATCAGCCCGATGATCAGGACGTTGCGCACGAGGTCGGCCACGGTGCGGCCGATCAGCACCGCCGAGCGCGCCATCGGCATCGAGCGAAAGCGGTCGATCACGCCGCGCTCGAGGTCCTCGGACAGGCCGACCGCGGTCTGGGTGGCCCGGAACGCCACGGACTGCACGAAGATGCCGGGCAGCAGGAAGTCGATGTACTGCACCCCGCCGGGCAGCGAGCCCTTGACCGCGCCGCCGAACACGTACGCGAACAGCAGCACGAACATGATCGGCTGGATCGTCGAGAAGATGAGCAGCTGCGGCTGGCGGATGAAGTGGTGCAGGTTGCGGCCCGTGACCACGCGCGTATCCGTCAGCGCCGACCTCAGCTCCGCCGGCCTCGGGGCGTGGAGTTGGAACGTCCTGCGGGCCGGGCGCGCCGGAACCGGTGCCGGCCGAGACGGCTCATCCGTCGCGGGCGCCTGGGCCGCGGACGTCTGCGGCTGACCGCCGTTCTCGCTCGCCGGCGCGCCCGTGAGCTGCAGGAACACGTCGTCGAGCGTGGGGCCGCGCAGCGCGAGGCTGGTCACCTCGATCCCGGCCTGACGCAGGGCGGCCGCCGCTTCCTCGATCAGCTCGAGGCCGTCCCGCGGAGCCGGCAGCGTGAGCCTGTCCGCCCGCTCGTCCGGCTCCGGCTCGCCGCAGCCCACGCCGCGCAGCACGCGCTGGGCCTCGTGACGGCTCGCCGCGCTCGCCAGCTCCACCTCGAGGATCTGGCCGCCGATCCGCTCCTTCAGCTCGTTTCCCGTGCCCTCGGCGATCACCCTGCCGTGGTCGATCACCGCGATCCGATCCGCGAGCTCGTCCGCCTCCTCCAGGTATTGGGTCGTCAGCAGCAGGGTCGTCCCCTCGCGCACGAGCTCGCGTGCGATCGTCCAGATCTGGTTGCGGCTGCGCGGGTCGAGCCCGGTGGTGGGCTCGTCGAGGAACAGGATCCGCGGGCGCGTGAGCAGGCTGGACGCGAGGTCGAGCCGGCGGCGCATCCCGCCCGAATACGTACGCGCGGGGCGATCGGCGGCGTCGGCGAGGTCGAAGCGCTCGAGCAGCTCGTCGGCGCGCCGGCGCGCCTCGGCCGGCGAGAGGTCGAACAGGCGGCCGAACATCACGAGGTTCTCGCGGCCCGAGAGGATCTCGTCGACCGCTGCGAACTGCCCCGTCAGCCCGAGCAGCTCGCGCACGGCAGGGGCGTCGGCCACCACGTCGCGGCCGAATACCTCGGCGCGCCCGGCGTCGGGGGTCAGCAGCGTCGCCAGCACGCGCACCAGCGTGGACTTGCCCGCTCCGTTCGGCCCCAGCAACCCGAACACGGTCCCCTCCGGAACGACCAGGTCCACGCCCACGAGCGCATCGGTCGCGCCGAAGCTCTTCGTCACCCCATCGACGCGAACCGCTGGAGGGGATTCAGAGGTGGACGACATCCCGCGCGACCATAACCGGACACCGCCGCGCGCGACGGTGGGGCGCTACTTCGGCCGCGCGAACTTGCGCGACGCCGTGCCCGCGGGGTAGCTCACGCCCTCACTCACGAACGCGGGCGTGGTCACCTTCACGGTGATGGTCTTCCCCTTCCCCGGCCGGCTCACCTTGAGCTCCTGGCTTGCCGCCAGGGTGACCTGCTGCGGCTTCTTCCCGTCGACCGTGACCACGGCGCTTCGCCCCACGCGGGGCTGGGCGGCGGTCAGCACGAAGCTCACCTTCTTGCCGGCGGCCTTGCCCTTGCTCAGCTTCAGCTTCGCGGCGCCGGGCACCGGCTGGCCGGCGGTGGTGAAGTGCCAGGTCACGTCGAAGGGGTACGGCGTGCCGGAGGCCGTCAACGAGCCGGCGGCGTGCGCCGTGTATGCGGTCGCCGGCCTCAGCGCGCCGTGTGGGAAGAGTGCGAACGCGTCGTTGATGTAGGGCCCGATCGCCGCGCCACCCGGACCGCCGCCCGGCGTGGAGTCGTCCACCACGGTGAGGACCACCGGCGTGCCGGCATCGGTCGCGAGCGAGGCGTCCGTGACCTTCACGTTGCCCGAGTAGTTGCCGTACCAGGGCCCGGCGATGTTCACCGACAGCAGGTAGCCGAGCTGCGGCACGCCGGGCGTGAGGTCGTAGGGGTTGGGGCTCTCCTGGTCCTTGAAGGCGGTGGGCACGTTGGTCGCGCCGTCCGGCGGCCACGGGTGGGTCGTGACCGGCGTGCCGGCGGTCCCGGTGGGGAGGTCGATCGTCTGCATGCAGGTGAAGTTGTGCGACGCCGCCCAGCCGGACGTCCCCAGGCGCGGCTGGAGGATGCCCATGCGGTGGTAGACGGCGCTCTCCCAGATGCGCGGCGTGGTCTCGGTGAAGGCGAGCACGCTGCTGGCGCCCGCGGCCGCGCCGTCGGACGTGTAGCCGGGCTTCCCGCTCTCCTCGGAGTGCGTGAGCTGGTCGCCGTTCAGGTGCATGTAGTTGTTGTGGTGGTCGCACCCGGTGTTCTTGGCCGGGTCCATCGACCCCACGGCGGGCACGTGCGCCTCGGCGCGCCACTGGTTGAGGATCGTGAGCGCCTCGCTCGGGGAGATGCCGGCCTGCGCCGGGGAGGCGGACGCCAAAAGGAGGAGGCCGCCGACGGCGGCTACGACGAGTCGCGAGCCCATCGCCCCGATCATCGCACCGGAGCACTCCAAAAGCCAGAGCGCCCCGGCGCCGGCGATCGCCGCATCACTACGTTGGACACGTGAACCGCGCGACCCACCGGCGCCGCCGCCTGGCCCTCGTGCTCGCGGCCGCCGCCGGGCTCCTCGTGCTCGTCCTGCTCCTCACGCGCGGGAGCGGCGATCACCATCTCGTACCGGGGGGCGGCAACAGCGGCGATCACACCGACCCGGTTGCGTTCGACCCCGGAAAGGCGGCTGACTTCGAGCGCCGCGCGGCGGCCGGCTTCAGTCATGTGCTGTACGCCAAGAGCCCGGGCGGCGCCACGGCGACCGCTCAGCGCACCGCGCGGTGGCGGAGCCAGGTCGAGGCCGCGGCGTCAACCGCGAAGATCGATCCCGACCTGCTCGAGGCGATCGTCTTCGTCGAGAGCGCGGGTCGCCCGGACGTGATCGCCGGCCGCGATCCGGTGGCGGCGAGCGGGCTGGGCCAGATCCTCGCCGAGACGGCGTCGAACCTGCTGGGCATGAGGGTCGACCTGCGGGCAAGCCGCTCGCTCACCCGGCGGATTGCGCGTGCCGAGCGCGGCGGGAAGAGGGCGTCGGCCGACCGGCTGCGCGCGGCGCGGCGCCGCGTGGACGCGCGTTTCGATCCTGCAAAGGCGCTGAGAGGCACCGCGCGCTACCTCTCGATCGCACGTGCGAAGTTCGGCCGCGACGACCTCGCCGTGGCGAGCTACCACATGGGCATCGGCAACCTTCAGAACGTCGTGCACGCGTTTGGGGGGGACTCGAAGCTCAGCTACACGCAGCTGTTCTTCGACAGCACCCCGCTCCTCCACGCCAAGGCGTACAGGCTGCTGGCGAGCTTCGGGGACGACTCGTCGACCTACCTGTGGCGCGTGCTCGCCGCGCGCGAGATCATGCGGCTCTACCGCACCGACCCGGCCGAGCTCGCGCGGGTCCAGGCGCTACAGGAGCGCAAGAACTCGGCCGAGGAGGTGCTGCACCCGCTCGGCAGCACCACGGTCTTCGGCTCCCCGAACCAGATCCGCGCGGCGCGCGCGAGCGGCGACCTGATCGGCCTGCCCCGCGACAGGGCGCGCCACCACTTCGCGATCGACCCGCAGATGGGCGAGCTGGCCAAGCGGCTCGGACAGAAGCCGGATACGTATCGGGCGCTGCGACCGGAGGCCCTGGCGACCCTGGAGTACCTGGCCGCGGGCGTCCAGACGGTGAGCGGCGAGGGCCCGCTGATCGTGACCAGCACGGTGCGCGACACGCGCTACCAGGCCGTGCTCGGCTCCCGCAACCAGGAGGCCACGCACAGGTACTCGCTGCACACGACCGGCTACGCGTTCGACGTGCTCCGCAGGTACAGGAGCCACCGGCAGGCACTGGCGTTCGACTTCTGGCTGGGCCGGCTCCAGGCGCTGAACCTGATCGCATGGGTGCGCGAGCCCGCGGCGATCCACATCACGGCGTCGAGCGAGGCGCAGGCGATGCTCGGGAGCGGCGGGTAGCGGAGGCCCGGCCCCTGGCCCTCGAACAGAAAGCCCGCGTGAGCTGGGCTTCTGTGACCGGCGTCGTCTGTCAAGCGTCTGATTGAATAGCCGCCATGGAATCGGCACGGGCCGACCAGCGCCGCGCGGCGGGTGAGCGGACACGGACGCGCCTCATGGAGGCCGCATTGGACCTGATCGCTGAGCGCGGCGAGGAGGGCGTGACGCTCCGAGAGCTGACCGATGCGGCTGACGCCAACGTGGCGGCGGTGAGCTACCACTTCGGCTCGCTGAAGTCGCTGTGCGACGCGGCGATCGACCAGGCGCTCGAGAGCTATCTGGACGCTCAGGAGGCCGCGGTGAGCGCGCTATCCCCCGAGTCGACGCTCGAGGAATTGGCGGCGGCATTCGCCCGGCCGATGATCAGCGCCCTCACCAAGGGCGGTCGCGATCGCGCGGTGATCCGCATCGTGGCGCGGGCCGGGATCGACCCACCGGAAGGGTGGCATCGGCTCGACGCCAGGTTCGACCAGATCCGAGCGGACGTGCTTCAGGTCCTGAGGGCGAACTTGCCCGGCGTCAGAGCCCCAGAGTTGATCTTCCGCACGCGCTGCGCGGCCGGAATGTTGAACTGGCTCGCCCTCGCACGCGTCGGGGACGAGCTCAGCGACAAGTCCGAGAAGCAGGCCGAGCGACTGCTGGTCCCGGTAGTCGCCGGTGCGTTCCGCGGCGCGAGCTCGGCCTGAGTCGCAGGCGGCCGGCACCGCGACCTCCCACGGTCCCGAACGCTTCAAGCAACCGCTTGACACGGCGGCTGCGCCGTGGGTGATAATCTCAAGCAATCGCTTGAACTAATAGCACCGGAACCGCGGAACCCGCAAGGAGGACCCGAGCATGAAGGTGGCACTGACAGGCGCAACAGGCTTCATCGGATCCCACGTCCTGGCGGAATTGGAGGAGCACGGCCACGAGGTGACGGCGCTCGTCCCGGACGACGCGCATGCCGAGGCCGTCGCCGCCCGCGGCGTCACCCCGGCGCTCGTCGATCTCTACGACGGGCCGGCGGTCGTGGGCCTGCTCAGCGATGTGGACGGGGCCGTCCACACGGCCAGTCCCGGCGACGAGACCAGCGCGGACCTCGATTCGGCGGTCGTCGATGCAGCGATCGAGGCATTCGACGGCACGGGCAAGCCCTACCTCCACATCGGTGGTGCGTGGGTCTACGGGGACAACACCCACATCACCGAGGAGTCCCCGTTCAACCCGCCCGCGATGGTCGCGTGGAAGCAGGCGATCGAGAAGCGGTTGCTCGACGCGCTGGGTCTACGCGGCGTCGTGATCGTGTCGGGCGTCGCGTACGGAGACGGCGGTGGAGGCATCCCGGGACTCCTTCTCGGTTCTCCCCGAGACGACGCCGGCAACGTGATCATGCTCGGCACCGGGCAGCAGCAATGGGCGACAGTCCACGTCGCGGACCTGGCGGACTTCTTCCGGCGCGTCCTGGAAGACGACTCGGCTCGTGGCTACTACGTCATCGCCGACGGACTGAACCCAACCGTTGCCGAGATCACCGAGGCGGCCGCCGTCGCTACCGGCGCTCCTGGAGCAGCGGCCGGTTCCGATGAGGAGGCGCGGGCGCGCCTGGGCGACTACTTCGCCGAAGTCCTGCTGCTCGACCAGGGCACCGAAGCGGCCCGGGCACGCGCCGAGCTCGGCTGGCGGCCGTCCCGCATGGGACTCGTCGACGAGTTCCGCAACGGGAGCTACCGCAAGCAAGCGACGAACGCTTGACCAACGGCAAACAAGCCAGAGACAACGCAAAGGAGTTGAGGGCATGACCACCTTTGAGGAATACCTGGAGCGTCGTTGGACCGCGTTGATCCTCCTCTGCGCTGCGCAGTTCGTCGTCGTGCTCGACGGATCGATCGTCAACGTGGCCCTTCCGAGCATCGGCAAGGGCCTGCACTTCTCCGAGCAGAACCTTCCCTGGGTGCTGAATGCATACGTGATCGCCTTCGGCGGATTCCTGCTGTTGGGTGGTCGCGCCGCGGACCTGCTCGGGCGACGCCGGGTCTTCATGGCAGGTCTGGTCGTGGTCGCGGTCGCGTCCCTGGCCGCCGGCTTCTCCGCGACACAGGGTCAGCTGATTGCCGCCCGCGCGGCTCAGGGGTTGGGTGCGGCGATCATCTCGCCCGCAGCGCTCTCGATCGTCACCTCCCTCTTCAGGGATGGCGCCGAGCGCGACAAGGCGCTTGGAGCCTGGGGCGCCGTCGCGGGATCAGCCGCAGCGGTCGGCGTCCTGCTGGGCGGCGTCCTCACCCAGAGTCTCGGATGGGAGTGGGTGCTCTGGGTGAATGTTCCGGTCGCGTTGATCGCACTCGCCCTGACACCCGGGCTGATTCCGGAGAGCCGCTCCGAGTCCGCGACGCGCCACTTCGATGCTGCCGGCACGGTGGCTGTTACGGCGGGACTCTCGGTGCTGGCCTACGCCTTCCTCGACGCGAGCAGCTCGGGCTGGGGCTCCACCAAGATCGTCAGCCTGCTGGCGCTCTCGGCCGCCCTGATCGGGGCCTTCGTGGCCATCGAGCTTCGCTCGAAGGCGCCCCTTGTCCCGTTCCGGATCTTCCGGAAGAGGACCCTCACGGGCGCCAACGTCGTGGGCATCCTGCTCGGCGCCTCGCTGTTCTCGATGTTCTTCTTCATCTCGCTGTACATGCAGCAGGTGCTCGGCTACAGCGCGATCCACGCGGGACTGTCGTACCTGCCCCTCGCGGTGACGATCATCGTCGCGGCCGGGCTCGGCGGTCAGCTCGTCACCCGGCTGGGCTTCAAGCCGATCCTGGCGGCGGGGATGTTGTTCGTCTCGGCGGGCCTGGTCTGGTTCAGCCAGGTCTCGGTGGGCGGCGACTTCCTGACCGACATTCTCGGCCCCTCGCTGCTCGCCGCGACGGGGCTCGGATTCGGCTTCGTCACCTCGACGATCGCGGCCGTCTCGGGAATCGAGCAGCGCGAGCAGGGCCTGGCAAGCGGGCTGATCAACACCTCGCAGCAGATCGGCGGGGCCCTCGGGCTGGCCGTGCTCTCCACGATCGCAACGTCGCGCACCGGCCACGTGATGGCGGCAGGCACTTCGACCGTCCCCAATGCGCTGACAGAGGGCTTCCAGAGCGCGTTCGTGGGTGGCGCTGTGATCGCGTTCCTCGGGTTCGTCGCAACGCTCGTCCTGATCCGCACCCGCGACAGCCGGGCGCACGTCGAGACGTCGAAAACCGAAGCCGCTGAGGAGGCGGACGCCGTACCGGCCTCCGCCTAGAAGCCGTTCATCGGCTGCAACGCCGATCCTGGCTCGACGTAGCCGGCCCTTCGTAAGTAGCCCTAACGGGACTGCTTTCGAACCCCGAGCTCGCATCCCAACTCATGAAGCTGGCTCGTCGGCTGGGCTCTGACTAGCCGCGCGAGACTTCCGCTTCGCATGGAAAGCAGACGTGTTCGCGAGATACTGCGCGGGCGATGTCGCAGGAAAATGTTGAGGTCGTCCGGCGGAACCACGACGCGTTCGAGCGGCAGGAGATCGCTATCGAGGGGTGGGACCCGGAGGGCGAATGGATCCCGGCAATGGCAGGGGCCGTTGAGGGCAAGATCTATCGCGGTACCGAAGGGCTTCTCAATTACTCCCGGGAGTTTTTCGAAAACTTCTCGGAGGTGAAGCTCGAAAACTCCGAGTTCAAAGACCTCGGCGATCGGGTCCTCGTGCTCTACGAGCTCCGGGTTCGCGGGCACGACAGCGGCGTGGCTATGCATCAGTCCGGCGGAGCCCTCTACACCTTCCGCTCCGGGAAGATCATCCACGGACGCAGCTTCCTCTCCCAAGACGAAGCCGTCGAAGCCGCCGGCCTGTCGGACTAGCGCTTTGGACGAAAA
>JAXDJC010000043.1:0-2894 GCA_034663685.1 Thermoleophilaceae bacterium | reverse complement strand
CGCCACGCGCTGCGCAAGGCGCTCGAGGAGCTGGGCTTCCAGGTGGAGGGCGCGGCGCTCAACACCGCGTTCCGCCGCTTCAAGGACATCGCGGACAAGAAGAAGAAGGTCACCGCGCTCGACCTCGAGGCGATCGTCTCCGACGAGATGCGCCAGGTGCCGATGTCGTTCGCGCTCGAGTCCTTCGAGGTGGAGGCGTCGTCAACACGGGCGCCGCTGGCCACCGTGATCGTGCGCATGCCGAGCGGCCAGCTCGCCGAGGGCAGCTTCACCGGCGACGGCCCTGTGGACGCGTTCTTCAGCGCGATCAACGCCGCCACCGGGCACGAGGCGCGCCTGCGCGAGTACCACGTGAGCGCCGTCACCGGCGGCCGCGACGCGCTCGGCGAGGTGAACGTGCTGATCGAGCTGGGCGGCGAGCTCTCGTCCGGCACCGGCGTGTCCACCGACATCCTCGAGGCGTCGGGCAGGGCCTACCTGCGGGCGCTGTCGAACGCGCTCGGCCGGGAGCAGGATCCCGCCGCCGAGCCGGCCGCTGTCGCGACGCCGTAGGTGGCCTCGCAGTTCGACTTCACCTGGGTCGACGGCGAGCGGCTGGTGCGGTTCGGGCCCCGCTCGCTCGACACCATCCCCTATGACGCGTTCGATCTGCTCACGACCGAGCGGGGGGAGTCACAGTGGCCGGAGCTCGTGGAGGCGGCGGCTGCCGTCTTCCACGTGCCTTCCGGGCCGGTACCGGAGGCGGCGGCCAGCGTACGGCAGCAAATAGGGGAAGGGCCCATCGTCGCGCTGGGCGGGGGCCGGGTGATCGACGCCGCCAAGGGAATCGCGGGCGCCGATGACCTCGTAATTGCCGCCGTTCCCACCACGCTCTCGGGCGCGCCGATGACGGCCATCCACCGGATGCCCGCCGGCTACGACGGCTGGAGCCTCGTACGTCCGTCACTGGTGATTGCGGACCCCGACCTCATGTCCTCGCAGGAGCCGCAGCCGCGTGCTGCGAGCGCCATGAACGCCCTGGCCCATGCGGCCGAGGCCCTGTATGGGCCGATGGCGAATCCGGCCGCCGAGGCGGTCGCTCTCCGTGCGGCGGAGCACCTGGCCAGAGGTCTAGAGGCGAGCAGTGAGGAGAAGGCTCGGCCGGAGCTCGCTCTCGGCGCGATCCTGGCGGGCTATGCGGTCGGGTCGGCCGGCTTCGCTCTGCATCACCTGCTCGGCCAGACCTTGGTGCGCGTCACCGGCGTCTCCCATGCCGGCGCTTACGCCGTGCTGCTGCCGTTCACGCTCGAGGCGATGCTCGAGAGGGCAACACCGGCGATTACGAAGTTGGGTGAGGCGCTTGGGCTGGGCGCCCGCAACCCCGCCGCCGTGCCGGCCCGGGTGGGGGAGCTCGCCGCGCTTGCGGGGCCCCGGCGCCTGAGCGAGCTGGGGATGGAGGAGGGCCAGATCGACGACGTGGTGGCCGCCGCCCTGGAGCGCCCGGACCTGGCGAACACGCCGAACCCGCCGGACGCCGACGAGCTGCGCGCCCTCCTCCGCGAAGCCTTTTGAAGAACGGTTGAACCCTTTTGGTCGCTATAGCGACCACAACGGTTCAGTCGCTTCGCGGGCGAGGCCGATGACATACATACGTACGTGATAACGTACACACCATGGCCACCGCCACCACACCCTTACCGGCTGCCGTCGATCCGCTCCGGATAGGCCCGCGGGTGAGGGCACTACGGGAAGCGATGGGCCTGAGCCTGCGTGACCTCGGCGAGCGCGCCGGCGTCAGCGCCCCCATGCTGAGCCAGGTCGAAAGAGGCGAGACCAGCCCGACCCTCGCCATCGCCCAGCGGATCGCGTCCGGCCTCGAGCTGAGCCTGAGCCAGCTCCTGCGCCTGGACGAGTCGGAGGGCGTCACCGTCATCCGCCGCGACCAGCGCCGCCCCGGCGGCTCGCGCGCCAGGGGCCACGACTACGAGTTGCTCACACCCAACCTGCCGGGCCAGCGAGCCGAGGTCTCGCGCCACGTGCTCGAGCCCGGCGCGGCGACCGGCGGCGAGGGCGACCCCCCGATGCACGAGCCCGGCAGCAGGGAGACAGCTGTCCTGATTGCCGGCAGTCTGCGCCTAACCTGCGCGGGCGTCTCGTACGAGCTCACCGAAGGCGACGCCGTCACCTTCGACGCCGACCTCCCACACCACTTCGAGAACCCGGGCCGCTCGGAGGCCCGCTTCATGGCCGTGGTCACGGCCGGCCTGAGAAGGAGCTGAGTAGATGACCGTCCCCCGACTCCCGCACCCCCGGGTGACGCTGCAAATCATCGCTGGGCCAGCGTCCTCGGGTTCGTCCATGCACGCATGCATGGACTTCACCCTGCGTCCTCGTCCAGCTCGATTTTCGCGTCCCCGCGGGCACGCGAGCCAGGAGACGATCACCTAGATGCCCAAGACGATGTTCGACAAGATCTGGGAGGCCCACGAGGTCGCCCCGGGGCTGATCTACATCGACCTGCACATGGTCCACGAGGTCACCTCGCCGCAGGCCTTCGAGAGCCTCCGGCTCGCCGGCCGCAAGGTACGCCGCCCCGACCGCACCCTCGCCACCGCCGACCACAACGTGCCGACCGACGGGTCCACCGCCGCGGCCCAGATCCGCGACAAGCTCAGCCGCGTGCAGGTCGAGACCCTCGAGGCCAACTGCCGCGAGTTCGGCGTGCCGCACTACTCGATCGGCTCCGACTACCAGGGCATCGTGCACGTGATCGGCCCGGAGCTGGGCGTCACGCAGCCGGGGATGACCGTGGTCTGCGGCGACTCCCACACCGCCACGCACGGCGCCTTCGGGGCGCTCGCCTTCGGCATCGGCACGAGCGAGGTGGAGCATGTGCTCGCCACCCAGACCCTCGG
>JAXDJC010000004.1:0-43650 GCA_034663685.1 Thermoleophilaceae bacterium | reverse complement strand
GACGACGACGTGGTGGCGTTCCTGTTCGAGCCGGTCCAGGGCGAGGCCGGCGTGGTGATCCCGCCCGACGGCTGGCTGCGCGAGGTGCGCGCGCTCTGCACCGAGCGCGGCGTGCTGATGATGGCCGACGAGATCCAGTCCGGGCTCGGCCGCACCGGGCGCACGTTCGCGTGCGACCACGAGGGCGTGGAGCCCGACGTGTACGTGCTGGGCAAGGCGCTCGGCGGCGGGATCGTGCCGCTCTCGGCGGTCGTGGCCGGCCACGACGTGCTCGGCGTGCTGCGGCCCGGCGAGCACGGCAGCACGTTCGGCGGCAACCCGCTCGCGTGCGCGATCGGGCGCGAGGTGGTGCGGATGATCGACACCGGCGAGCACCAGGAGCGCAGCGCGCGGCTCGGCGAGCGGCTGCTCGGCACGCTGGTCGAGGCCGATCTCGCCCTGGTCGCGGGCGTGCGCGGCCGCGGGCTCTGGCTCGGAATCGACATCGTGGAAGGCGGGCCGCCCGCCCGGGAGCTGTGCGAGCGGCTGATGCGCCGCGGGCTGCTCTGCAAGGACACGCACGAGAGCACGGTGCGGCTGGCTCCGCCGCTGACGATCGAGGAACGCGAGCTCGAGTTCATGGTCGACGCGCTGCGCGCCGAGCTCGCCTGACGCCGGGCGTCTGACTACACTGCGCAGCGCGCCGAGTCCCCGCCGTCAGCGGTGGGGAACGGGGGAACCGAGAAGTTTGGGGCGAATCGCCGTCTAAGCGCGGCGTAGCGCACAGCGCAAGCCCGTCAGCTCACCTCGTAGGCGCACGACGACGAGAGGGGACGTTCTGAGGTTCCAAGCCCGCACGGGTGGTGTGAACGCAGCCGCGGTCATGGCGATGGCGCTGGCCGTCGCGACGGCGGCCGTGCTCATGCTCGCCTCGGCGGCGCTCGGCCAGGACGCCCAGCCCACCGGCGGCGCCGCGCCGCCCCCGGCCGGGTCCGCGGACGGGATGCCGAAGGTGCCGTACGCGAGCGAGATCGCCGCGGCGGCGGACGCCAACGGAGTGGACCGCCTGCTGCTGGCCGGGCTCGTCCGGATCGAGTCGAACTTCAACCCGCAGGCCACCAGCGGCTCCGGCGCCCGCGGGCTCACCCAGCTGATGCCGGGCACCGCGCGCAACCTCGGCCTGCGGGTGGACCCGAAGAGCGGCGTGGACGATCGCCTGGTGCCGGCCAAGTCGCTCGCCGCGGGCGCGCGCTACCTCAAGGATCAGATCACCCGCTTCGGCAGGACCAGCCTCGGCCTGGCCGCCTACAACGCCGGCCCGCGCCCTGTCATCCGCGCCAAGGGCATGCCGCGCTCGAGCGGGATCCGCGCCTACGTGAAGGCGGTCGTCGGGTACCGGAACGAGTACCGCAGCGAGGTCGCCGCGGCGCGCAACGGCTAGCCATGCAGGGGCTCGAGGGCAGGAACGTGCTGGTCACCGGAGGTAGCTCCGGGATCGGGCAGGCGATCGCCGTGCGGTTCGCCCGGCACGGCGCGAACGTGGCGATCAACTACCTGACCACGCCCGACGAGGCCGAGGACACGAAGGAGCAGGTCGAGGCCTGCATCGAGAAGGTCCGCGGCCACGGGGTGAAGGACGTGCTGGTGCAGGGCGACGTGTCGAAGGAGGCCGACGCCGTGCGGATGGTCGAGGAGACCGTCGAGCAGCTCGGCGGGATCGACACGCTGATCAACAACGCGGGCATCCAGATCTCCAGCCCGTCGCACGAGCTGAGCGCGGCCGAGTTCGACAAGGTGCTGGCGGTGAACCTGCGCGGCTCGTTCCTGTGCGCACGCGAGGCGATCAAGCGGTTCCTCGAGCGCCCCGACGGCGGCGATGCGGGCCGCGGCGTGATCGTGAACATCTCGAGCGTGCACGAGATGATCCCCAAGCCGGACTACCTCGGCTACAGCGTGAGCAAGGGCGGCATGCACAACCTCACGCGCACGCTCGCGCTCGAGTACGCCGGGCAGGGGATCCGCGTGAACGCGGTGGGCCCGGGCGCCACGATCACGCCGATCAACTCGGCCTGGATCGACGACCCGGAGAAGAAGAGGCAGGTGGAGTCGCACATCCCGATGAGGCGCGCGGGCACGGCGGACGAGATGGCGGGCGTGACCTGCTTCCTGGCCAGCGACGAGTCGGCCTACATGACGGGGCAGACCCTGTTCGTGGACGGCGGGCTCACGCTCTACCCGGACTTCGCCACGCCGTGGAGCTCGGAGTGACGCCTACGCGGGCGTGACCCCCGCGGCTTCGAGAGCCTCGTCCTTGCTCTGAAAGAAGACCACGCGCGCGATCCGGCCTTGCTTCACCGTCCAGACGGTGGCCGCGTGCGCGACCGTCTCGATCTCCTCCCGGCCGACGCTCACTATCCGCGACGCGACCACCACCCGATCGTCGCCGACCGGGATGAACTCCTGCGGCTCGATCCGCTGGCGCTTCCACATCTCTCGCAGCAGCGACACCAGGTCGCGAAGGCCGGCGTGGCCGCGATAGACCGCCCCGTCGAGGACCGAGCTCGACCTGTCGATCTCCACCTCCGGGTCGAAGAGGCTCGGATCGAGCTCCTCGGTCCGATTGAAGGCCTCGCTGTTGAAGAGCTCGTACGCCCTGCGCACGAGCTCGACGGTGTCCTCCGACATCAGGGTTGGCCGGGCTAAGCGGCCTCGGCCGCCGCGCGCGCCACCACGCGCTGCACCAGCGCCGGGAAGTCCATCCCCGCCGCCTCCGCCGCGAAGCGGGCCGGGCCGGTCTCCGTCAGGCCCGGGATCGTGTTGATCTCCAGGATCTGCGGCGTGCCGTCGCGGTCGAGGATTATGTCCACGCGGGCGAAGTCGCGGCAGCCGGCGGCCGTGTAGGCCTTGCGGGCGGCGTCCTCGACGGCCTCGCGCTCGGCGTCCTCCAGGGCGGCCACCTCCAGCTCGGCAGCGCCCGCGTCGTAGTGCGCGCGGAACGTGTAGAAGGGCTCGTCGGTCTTGATCTCCACCACCGGCAGCACCTCGGGCGCATCGGGCGTGCCGAGCACTGTGGCCGCCAGCTCGCGGCCCTTCACGTGGTGCTCGATCACCACGCGGTCGTCGTAGCTCAGCGCGCCCACCACCGCCTGCGAGAACTCCTCGGAGGAGTTCACGAACTTGATGCCCAGCGACGAGCCCTCGCGCGCGGGCTTGACCACCAGCGGGAAGCCGAGCTGGGCGATCAGCTCCGGCAGCGTGTCGGCCGCGCCGAAAGCGGCGAACGCGTCGCGGTTGAACGAGTGCCAGACCGGCGTGGTCAGGCCGATGCTCACCATCAGCTCCTTGAACGCGTGCTTGTCCAGGCAGCGCGCCGACGCGTGCACGTCGGACCCGGTGTAGGGCACGCCGAGGATCTGCAGCAGGTCCTGGAGGGTGCCGTCCTCGCCCCCGCGGCCGTGCATCGCCACGAACACGAACTCCGGCCGCAGCCGCTTGACCTCGGCCACGAAGCCGTGGTCGGGGTCGATCGAGACGGCGTCGTAGCCGAGCGACTGGAGCGCGTCGGTGGCGCGCCGGCCGGAGCGCAGGCTGATCTCGCGCTCGAGGCTCCGGCCCCCGCTTGCGACCACGACTCGTCCGGGCATCAGCTTCCCCCCTGGTGCTTGCTCAGCAGAACCGACTCGAAGGTGCGGGTGGTGGCCCGGCGCTCCGCCGCCTCGGCGAGCGCGATCTCCACGAGCGCGTCGGCCAGGTCGGGGAACGGGAGGCCGTCCGGCTCGAAGAGGTAGAACGCGAACGAGCCCGGCACCGTGTTGGCCTCGTTCAGAATCACCCGCTGCTCGCCGCCCTCGGAACCATCGACGAAGAAGTCGTAGCGCACCACGCCCGCGAAGCCCAGCGCGGCGTGGGCGGCGCGCGCCGTTTCACGGATCCGGCCGGCGAGAGGCTCGGGGATGGGAGCGGGGATCAGGCGGTCGGCGCTCGCCATCCCTCCCCCGTCCGACTTCGCGCCGCCCGATTCGGTCTTCTCCGCGCCGTGCTTGCCGCCCTTGCTCCCCGCGCGCAGGTACTTGTCCTCGAACGAGAGCGCGTCGCCCTCGCCCTTGACCGGCTGCTCGAGCACCGACACGCGCAGCTCGCCGCCCGGCCGGCCGATCACGGCGGCGTTGATCTCGATCGCGTCGTCGAGCGACGGCTCCACGATCGCGCGGCGGTCCAGCTCGAAGCAGAGCTCGAGCGCCTCCTCGAGCTCGCTCGCGCCGGCGCAGCGGGCCACGCCGATCGACGAGCCCAGCGTGGACGGCTTGGCGAAGCAGGGCTCTCCCACCGCCGCGATCGCGTCGCGCGCCGCCGCGGCCGGGTCGGCCAGGAAGCGCTCGCGCGTGAGCTCGTGGTGCGGGTTCACCTCGATGCCCGCGTCGCGGAACACGAGCTTGGCCAGCGCCTTGTCCATCGCCACCGCCGCCGGGGCCACCCCGCCGCCCAGGTACGGCAGGTCGGTCTGCTCCAGCGCGCCTAGCAGGGCGCCATCCTCGCCGCCGGTGCCGTGCACGGCGTTGATCGCCACGTCCACGTCCACGTCACGGCCGCCGCGGAAGCGGGAGCTGGCGGGCACGGCGAACGGGGCGCCCGACGTGCCCAGACGAAGCTCGACCGGCTCGGCGCCGGCGGGCTGGTCGCCGCCGAAGTTGCCCACGTCGCGGAGGGCGTCGCCGGTCCACCAGCGCCCGTCGCGGGAGAGATAGATCGGCACCGGCTCGTGCCGGTCCTCGAGCGCCGCCATCAGCTGCTGCGCGCTGATGATCGACACGTCGTGCTCGACGGACGGGCCGCCGAAGCAGACGGCGACCCTCACGCGTTGGGGCGGTGGCTCACCCGGCGGAAGATACCCGGGGCTCAGGCGGGCGAGCCCGCGGCGTCGCCCGCCGCCGCCCGCGCCTGGTAGAGGTCCGGCAGGTCGTTCTCGAAGAGCACCACGTCGCCGCGGCGGGTGGTGCGCGCCAGCAGCGCCTGGGCCTCGCCCGCGCTGGCCACCACGTGCAGGCCCTCGCCCGGGAAGCCGGCGGACTCGAGCCCGGCTCGGATCGGCGCCGTCTGCTGGTGGCCGACCAGCACGATCAGGTCGCACACGGCCGCCGCCCGCTCGCCGAAGAGCCGGTTCTCCTCCTCCTCGCGCTCGCCCAGCTCCACCATCCCGGGCGTGACCAGCAGGCGGCGCTCGGCCGGGTGGGAGGCGAGCACGCTGAGCGCCGCGGCGGCGCCCTCGGGGTTCGAGTTGTAGGCGTCGTCGATCACCACCACGCCGGCGCCCGCGTTCACGATCGGCGCGAGCCGGTGCGGCGGCGGCTGCACCTTGGCAAGCGCGCGGGCGATCTGGTCGAGCGGAAGGCCCATCTCCAGCCCCGCGCCCGCGGCGGCCACCAGGTTTGCCACGTTGTGCTCGCCCAGCAGGCGCGCCTTGACCTGCACGCCCTCGTCGTCGCCCCCGAGCGTGCGGAGGCGGAACACCGTGCGCCCGTCGCGCAGCTCGGCGCCCTCGGCCCACACGTGGGCGTCGGGATGCGGGAACGGGGCGAACAGACGCACCGGCGCGGCCGATCGCTGCGCCGCGCGGCGGCAGCGCTCGTCGTCGGCTCGCGTGATCAGCGCGCCGTCGGGCGGCAGCGCCTCGGCCAGCTCGCCCTTGGCCTGCTCGGTCTCGTCAAGGGAGCCGAACCGCTCGAGGTGCGCCGGCCCGATCGCCGTGAGGATCCCGATCTTCGGCGAGACCAGCTCGCAAAGCTCGGCCACGTCGCCGCGCCGGTAGGCGCCCATCTCGGCGATGAACGTGCGGTGGCGCTTCTGGAGCCCCTCGTTGATCGCGCGCACCACGCCCAGGAAGCTGTTGAACGAGGCGGGCGTGGGGTACGCGGGCCCGCGCAGCTCGGCCACGGCCGCCACGCAGTTCTTCGTGGTGGTCTTGCCGTACGACCCGGTGATGCCCACCACGAGCGGGTCGATCTCGGCGAGCCGCGTCCGCGCCTGGCGCTCGAAGCGGCGGTTGTCGAGCGCCTGGATCGGCTTGATCAGCGTGTTGGCGAGGGTCAGCAGCTCGGGCGCCATGACGTGGCTCACCAGCGCGACCGCGAGCCCCTCCACCGCGGCCCCCGTCGGCCCGAGCCCCACGATGCCGGCCGCCGTCACGCCCGCGAACGCGATCAGCGGGAGCGCGAGCGCCGTCACGTAGAGCCGCCGCGCGCGCGGGGTGAAGTCGAGCGGCTTGATCTGGTCGCGGCGCAGCACCGACAGGCCGATCGAGGTGCCCGCCACGGCGGCCACCACGCCGAGAGCGAGCACGGCGGCCGGGGAGACGCCGGGCAGCACGACCATCCCGGCCCCCACCAGCAGTATCCCCACGAGCTCCCGGCGATCCACGCGCTCGCCGCGGCGCTCGACCCACACGCGCAGCCGCGCCGGCTCGTAGTGCTCGAGCTGGAACAGGTGCAGCAGCACGTGCAGGCGCCCGGCGAGCACGACCACGAAGCCCGCCGCGGCGAGCGCCAGCCCGGCCGCGGTCACGACGACGCCGCCGCCAGCTCCCGCGGCTGCTCGCAGAGGAACAGCCGCGCCACGCTCCCGAACCTGGCCGGCTCGTCCGCGTAGGAGAAGTGACCGGCGCCCTCGAACACCGCCAGGCCCGCGTCCGGGATCAGCTCCTCCATCCGGTGGGCCATCCAGAGCGGCGTGTCGTCGTCCTGATCGCCCCAGACGAGCAGCGTGGTGGCGCGCACGCGCGGCATGCGGTCGGAGAGGTCCTGCGCGATCAGCGCCCGGAACGTGCCGCGCATGGCCTCCGTGGCGTTCAGGTAGTCCGTGGACGCCACCCGCGAGCGCAGCCGCTCCTGCAGCCTCTCCCCCGGCGCGCCCATGCGCCCGGCCACCTTGCCGGCCTTGGCCACCGACACCTTGGCCCTGTACTTCATGCCGCGCCTGGGCGGCAGGCCCGCGGAGTCCACGAGCAGCAGCCGGCCCACGCGTTCGGGGCGCTCGGCGGCCATGCAGATGGCCACGCGCCCGCCGTTGGAGTGCCCGAGCAGGTGCACACGGTCAACGCCGAGCTCGTCGAGGAAGCGGAGCAGGAAGCGCATGTAGTCGTCGGCGTCCCAGGTCTCCGGCGGCGGGTCGGACTTGCCGAAGCCGGGGAGGTCGAGCGCGATCACGCGCGTCTCGCCCTCGAGCGCGGCCACGATCGGCTCGACGGCCTCCAGATGGGCGCCCCAGCCGTGCAGCACGAGCACCGGGAGATCCTCCGCCTGGCGGAGCGATCCGCGGTCGGCGTGGCGCACGGTTATGCCGTCGATTTCCACCCGGCGAACGGTATTCGAGGCCGGACGGGATACTCCCGCCGGTGGGGGACCTGGGCGCGTCAGCCGGCTGCGGGCTCGCGGTGGCGGCGAGCCTGCTGGCCGGGGCCGTGGCCGCCGCCACGCTCAGGCTGCCCGCGCGCCTGGCGGCCCTGCTCACCGCGTTCGGCGGCGGCACCCTGCTCTCCGCGGTGGCCCTCGAGCTAGTGCCCGACGCCGACGCGCGAGCCGGCACGGCGCTGACCGCCGCCGGCCTCGTGGCGGGCACGCTCGCCTACGTGGGCGCCGATGCCTGGCTCACCCGTAACAGCGCGCTCCGGGCCCACCGGCGGGCCGCCCACGCCGCGGCCGCGGGGCAGCCGATGCCGCCCCAGCCGCCCGGCGGCCGCGCCGAGGCCGTGCGCGGCGAGCTGGTGGCCACCGGCATGGTCATCGACGGGATCCCGGAGTCCGTGGCGCTCGGGCTGACCGTGGCCGAGGGCAACCTCGGCGTGGGCCTGCTCGCGGGCGTGCTGATCGCCAACCTGATCGAGGCGTACGGGGCCGCGCAGCCGATGGTCGCGGCCGGGCGCACGAAGGGGTTCGTCGTGCGCCTGATAGCGGGCATCGCGGTCACGCTGATGGCGTTCACCGTGCTCGGCGGGACCGTGCTCGCGGGCGCCGCCCCCGACCCGATCGGCACCGCCCAGGCCGTGGCGGCGGGCGCGGTGCTCGCAGCGGTGTCGATCGAGATCGTGCCGCACGCGTTCGCGGAGGTGAGCCGCCTCACGGCCGCCGCCACGGTTGCCGGCTTCGTGGCGGGCTACCTCTTGAGCTAGCGCCCCTCAGGCCAGCGCCGGCGCCTCGGGCAGCCGCGCGAGCGCTGCCTCCATGTCGGCCTCGGAGAACTCCACGTCCTCGAGCGAGCCGGACAGGTACGCCTGGTACGCGGACATGTCGAAGTGCCCGTGTCCGGAGAGGTTGAACAGGATCACGCGCTCGTCCCCCACCTCGCGGGCGGCGTCCGCCTCGATCGCCACGGCGCGGATGGCGTGCGCCGCCTCGGGCGCCGGCACGATCCCCTCGGTCCGGGCGAACCGCAGCGCCGCCTCGAAGCATTCGTTCTGCCGGTAGGCGGCCGCCTGCACCAGGCCGGCCTTCACGAGGCCGCACACGAGCGGCGAGTCGCCGTGGTAGCGCAGCCCGCCCGCGTGCAGGGGCGGCGGCACGAAGTCGTGGCCGAGCGTGTACATCGGGAGCAGCGGGGTCATGCCCGAGGTGTCGCCGAAGTCGTAGCGGTAGGCCCCGCGGGTGAGGGTGGGGCACGCGGCCGGCTCGGCGGCGAGGAAGCGCGTCCTGGCCCCGTCGCGCAGCACGCGGCGCACGAACGGGATCGCGATTCCGGCGAAGTTCGAGCCGCCGCCCACGCAGCCGATCACCACGTCGGGCTCCTCCCCCGCCATCCCCATCTGCGCGATCGCCTCCTGACCGATCACGGTCTGGTGCAGGCACACGTGGTTGAGCACGGAGCCGAGCGCGTAGTTGGCGTCGGACCCCGCGGCCACCTCGACCGCCTCGGAGATCGCGATCCCCAGCGAGCCGGTCGGGTGCGACGCGTTCGCGCGGCCCGACTCCGTGCGCTCGCTCGGCGAGCGGTGCACGGTTGCCCCCCAGGTCTCCATCAGCGCGCGCCGGTACGGCTTCTGGTCGTAGCTCGACCCGACCATGTAGACCTCGCACTCGAGACCGAACAGCGAGCACGCCAGCGCGAGTGCCGAGCCCCACTGGCCGGCGCCGGTCTCGGTCACCAGCTTCTCGATCCCCGCCTGCTTGTTGGCGAACGCCTGCGGCACCGCGCTGTTGGGCTTGTGCGAGCCGGCCGGCGAGACGCCCTCGTACTTGAAGTAGATGTGAGCCGGCGTGCCCAGCTCGCGCTCGAACGCGCGGGCGCGGAACAGCGGCGACGGGCGCCAGCGCCTGTAGATCTCGCGGACCTCGTCCGGGATCTCGATCTCCGGCTCGGTCGACACCTCCTGCTCGATCAGGCCCATCGGGAAGATCGGGGAGAGGTCGTCCGGCCCGGCCGGCTCCATGGTCCCGGGATGCAGCGGCGGCGAGGGCGGCGGCCCGGGGAGGTCCGGCATCAGGTTGATCCAGTGCGTCGGGATCTCGGACTCGGGCAGGAGGTACTTCACGGTGTCGTCGCTCATGCCCGTAGCGTCGCACGAACCCGTAACGGAGGGCGCTCCGGCGATACTGCCCCGCATGAGCGACTACGACGTGATCATCGTCGGCCAGGGCCCGGCGGGCGAGCACTGCGCGGGCCGGCTCTCGGACGGCGGCGCGAAGGTGGCCGTGGTCGAGCGCGAGCTGGTGGGCGGCGAGTGCTCCTACTGGGCGTGCATCCCATCGAAGACCCTCCTGCGGCCCGGCGAGGCGCTCCAGGAGGCGCGCGAGGCGCCGGGCGCGGCGGAGGCCGTGGGCGACGCCGTGGTGAACGCGAAGGGAGCGTTCGGCTGGCGCGACTTCATGGTCTCCTCCTACGACGACTCCGGCCAGGCCGAGTGGCTCGAGTCCCAGGGCATCGAGCTGATCCGCGGCGAGGGGCGCATCGCCGGCCCCGGCCGCGTGGCGGTCGGCGAGAAGGAGTACAGCGCCGATCACATCGTGATCTCCACGGGGTCAGACCCCGTGATCCCGCCCATCCCCGGGCTCGAGGAGCTCGAGGGCGTGTGGACCAACCGCGAGGCCACCGGCCTGAAGGAGGTGCCGGGGCGCCTGCTGGTTCTGGGCGGCGGGCCGGTGGGCGTGGAGATGGCGCAGGCCGTGCGCCGGATGGGCGCCGAGGTGGCGCTGGTGGAGGGCGCCGAGCACGTGCTCTCGCGCGAGCCCAGGGCGCTCGGGGACGCGCTCGGCGAGGCGCTCGAGGCGGACGGGATCGAGCTGCACCTAGGCGTGCACGTGACCGCGGCCAAGCGCCACGGCGACGGCTACGCGCTCGAGCTCGACGACGGCTCGGAGCTGCGCGGCGACAAGCTTCTGATCGCCACCGGCCGAAAGCCCCGCACCGAGGGCCTGGGCCTCGAGGAGGCCGGCGTGAAGCTCGGCGAGCACGGCAACGTGGAGGTGGACTCGCGGCTCTCCGCCGGCGACGGGATTTGGGCGATCGGCGACGTGACCGGCGTATGGCCGCTCACCTACGTGGGCAAGTACCAGGGCCGCGTGGCGGCCGCCAACATCCTCGGCCGCCACGCCGAGGCCAACTACGACGCGGTCCCGCGCGTGGTCTTCACCGATCCCCAGGCCGCGTCGGTCGGCGAGGCCGAGGGCGCCAAGGTGGTCACCGTGCAGCTCGCGTCGGTGGCGCGCACCTCCACCTACACGCGGGCCTACGACAAGCGCCCCGGCTTCCTGACGCTCGTGTCGGACGGCGAGTACCTGACCGGCGCCCACGCCCTGGGGCCGGAGGCGGGCGAGTGGCTTCAGCAGGCCACGCTCGCGATCAGGGCCCGGGTCCCGCTCCCGGTCATGGCGGACACGATCCAACCGTTCCCGAGCTTCTCGGAGGCATTCATGGAGGCGTTCCTTCAACTCGGCACCCAGAAGGGCGTGCCGGCGGGGGCCACCTGATGGAGTCGCTCGGGGCACCATGATCGAGGTGCTCGAGTCGCTCGACGTCGCCGCCAGGGAGGCGGCGGGCACCTGGGGCTAAGGGCGCCGGGCGCTGACGCGCCTCAGCGCCCGGCGGCGATCGCGGCGAGCTCGGGAGCGAGCTCCGCGAGCTCCGCCGGCGTGACGAGGTCGAGCAGCGCGCGGTCGTCCGGCTCGGCCGCCACATACCCGTGGAGCGCGCCCGCCAGCGCGCCGGCCATCGCGGCGATGGTGTCGGTGTCGCCCCCCAGGCGCACGGCGAAGCGCACGGTCTCGATCGGGTCGCCGCCGGTGGCCGCCAGGCAGGCGACCGCCGCCGGCACCGACTCGAACGCGAGCATCGACGTGCCCACCGCCGCCTCGATCCGCTCGAGCGCGTCGTTCGGGTCGCGCGCGGCGCGCGCCTCGTCGAGCGCCAGCTCGATCCGGTCGCTCACGCGCGGCAGCGCCACGGTCCGGCCCTCGCGCACGCCCAGCCCGTTGCCGAGCGCGGCACCGAGCACGCACGCCTCCGTCACCTCGTGAATCCCGCAGCCCGGGCGCAGCGCCGTGGCCACGCCCGCGGCGATCGCGCCGGCGGCCGCGGCGGCCACCTGCGTGTCGTGGGTGGGCCGGCTGGAGATCCAGGCCAGCTCCACCGCGCGCTCGGGGCGGCCCGGGTGCACGAGCCCGCACGGCGCGGCGCGCATGGCCGAGCCGTTGGTCACCCCGATCCGCTCGTCCGGCTCCCGCGGCGCGCCCTCGAGCATCGCCCGGGTGGTCGGCCCGGCCCTCTCGGCGGTCGGCGACGAGCGATACCAGCCCACGAGCACCGCGTGCCAGGCCTCCGCCGTCAGCTCTCCTCCGGCGTCGACCAGCGCCTGGGCGAGCGCCCCGAGCTGCCCGGTGTCGTCGGTCACCTGCCCGCCGCGCTCGCGGCCGCCCGAGCCGCCGCCCCACAGATGCGCGAGCGGGTCGAACCTCACCACCTCCGCGCGGGAGAGCCCCTCGACCGGCTCGCCCGCGGCATCCCCGAGCGCGGCGAACGCGAGGCAGCCCCGGATCCGGTCCTCCAGCCAATCGCGGTCGCCGGGCTTCACACCGGTAGGGTGCCGACTCGTGAACCTCGAGGGAGCCGGGACGCTCGTGGCGGGTGGGGCATCGGGCCTCGGCGAGGCCGCCGTGCGCGCGCTGGCCGAGCGCCGCGCCCGCGTGGCGATCCTCGACATCAACGACGAGAAGGGCGAGGCGCTGGCCGCCGAGTTCCCGGCGGGCGGCGCCGTGTACTTCCACGCCGACGTGACCGACGAGGAGCAGGTGGAGAAGGCGGTGCGCGGCGCTGTGGACGCGTTCGGCGAGATCCGCTTCGCGGTCGCGAGTGCCGGCGTGGGCTGGGCCGAGCGCGTGACCGGCAAGAACGGGCCGGCCAACCTGCAGCCGTTCGAGCTCGTCCTGAAGATCAACCTGATCGGCACCTACAACGTGCTCCGCCTGGCCGCCGCCGCCATGAACGCGAACGAGCCGGACCCCGGCGGCGAGCGCGGCGCCGTGGTCATGACCGCTTCGATCGCCGCCTTCGACGGGCAGATCGGCCAGACCGCCTACTCGGCGTCCAAGGGCGCCATCGTGGGCATGACCCTGCCGGCCGCCCGCGATCTCGCCAGCCGCGGCATCCGCGTCTGCACGATCGCGCCCGGCACCTTCGACACGCCCCTGCTCGCCGCGCTGCCCCAGGAGGCGCGCGACGCTCTCGGCCGGCAGATCCCCTTCCCAAGCCGCCTCGGCCGCCCCGAGGAGTACGCCGACCTGGCCGTTCACATCGCCGAGAACCCCATGCTCAACGGCGAGACGATCAGGCTGGATGGGGCGCTACGCATGCCCCCGCGTTAGCCAACCGTGCTAGTTTGCGCAAGACCGGGGAAGCACCCGGCGAATTTGCACGGAGTCGCAGGAAAGTTGTAAGCCAGTAACCGCAGCCTCCTCCGAGTACCGAGCATGAACAACAAGCCACGGAGGAATTCATGGCAAACGGAACCGTCAAGTGGTTCAACGACGACAAGGGCTTCGGCTTCATCACCCCGGACGAGGGCGGCAAGGACCTCTTCGTCCACTTCAGCGGTATCGCCGGCAACGGCTTCCGCTCGCTCGCTGAGGGGACCAAGGTCTCCTACGACGCCGAGCAGGGTGACAAGGGCCCGAAGGCCGTCAACGTCACACCTCTCTAGGCAGCTTTCCTAGCTGACATTCGACCGCCCGGCATCGGCCGGGCGGCCCATAGCCGTGGATTGCGCCGCTAGCGCGACCTGTTGGGTCCGCCGGCGGCGCGGTTCGCCGCTGCCTTCGCGCCCTGCTTGACCGCCTTGCCGGCGGACTTGGCCGCGGTCTTCATCGCCCGCCCCGCCGAGCCGGCCGCGCGCTTGGCGTCCTCGCCCGCCTTCTCGGCCTCCTTGCGCTGCCGAGTTGCGGCCGCCTTCTTGCCGCGCGTGGTGGCCTCGAGCTTGCGCTGGGCCTCGTTGCGCTTGCGTGTGGCCGCCGCCTTCTTGGCCGCGGCGGAGCGCTGCGCCTTCGTCTGTGCCATCGGGATCGACCTCCGGTTCGGGGGCGGAGACCCTAGCCATGGACGCCCTTACGTAGACTTGAGGGAAGGGCGCTCGGGGCGCCCTTCTTCGCGCCCCACCGCCGTCTTTCGCCGCCAAGCACCAGAAACGAGGACCCGAACCCATGCCAGAAGCCGTCATCGTCGACGCCGTCCGGACGCCCATCGGGCGCGCCTTCAAGGGCTCGCTGACCCAGATCCGCCCGGACGACATGACCGCGTTCGTGATCGACCAGCTCCTCGAGCGCAACCCGGACGTGGACCCGGCCTCCGTGGCCGACGTGATCTGCGGCTGCGGGCTCACCCAGTGGGAGCAGGCCTACAACATCGGCCGCATCGCCACCCTGCTCTCCGAGAAGCTGCCGGACTCGGTGACCGGCGCCACGGTGGCGCGCTACTGCGCCTCGAGCCTGAACGCGATCCAGATCGCGGCGGACACGATCCGCGCCGGCACCGCCGACGTGTACATCGCCGCGGGCGTGGAGTCCGTGAGCCGCGTGGGCGCGTTCAGCGAGAACATTCCGCCGGACCCGGAGAACATGCCGGTCCACCCGGCCATGAACCCGAAGCTGATGGGCAACGACGGCACGCCCAACGCCTACATCGCGATGGGTGAGACGGCCGAGAACGTGGCCGACAAGTTCGGCGTCAAGCGCGAGGACATGGACGAGTACGCCGCGCGCTCGCAGAACCTGGCCGTGGAGTCGCAGGAGCAGGGCTACTTCGACCGCGAGATCGTGGCCGTGGAGACGCCCGACAAGGGCACCGTGGACAAGGACGACGGCCCGCGCCCCGGCACGACCGTCGAGAAGCTCGCCGAGCTCAAGCCCGCCTTCCGCGAGGACGGACGGGTGACCGCCGGCAACTCCTGCCCGCTGAACGACGGCGCGGCCGCCGTGCTGCTCACCTCGGAGGAGAAGGCCAAGGAGCTCGGCCTCAAGCCGCGCGCCCGCGTGATCGCCGCCGCCACGAGCGGGCTCGAGCCGGAGCTCATGGGCGTGGCCCCGATCGGCGCGATCCACAACGTGCTCCAGAAGGCCGGCATGACGATCGCCGACGTGGACACCGTGGAGCTGAACGAGGCGTTCGCGGCCCAGGTCATCCCGATCATGGAGAAGTGCGAGATCCCGCTCGAGAAGATGAACCCGCACGGCGGCGCGATCGCCCTCGGGCATCCGTTCGGCATGACCGGCGCCCGGATCATGACCACGCTGCTGAACGGCCTGGAGACCGACGACAAGCAGATCGGCCTCGAGACGATGTGCGTGGCCGGCGGGCAGGGCTTCGCGATGATCGTGGAGCGCATGAACTAGTGAAGTACTTCTACGTCTGCGCCCAGGAGCAGTTCCCGCCGGACGAGCTCCTGGGCCAGGCGGTGGAGGCCGAGCAGGCCGGGTTCGACGGCCTCGGCACCTCCGACCACCTCCAGCCGTGGTGGGAGGGCGGCGAGGCGGGCCACTCGTGGGTCTGGCTCGGCGCGGCGGCGCAGGCCACGAAGAGCGTGCCGATCGGCACGGCGGTGACCCCGCCGGGGCCGCGCTATCACCCTGTGCTGATCGCGCAGGCGTGGGCCACGCTCGAGGTCATGTTCCCCGGCCGGCCGTACCTCGGCTTCGGGTCGGGCGAGTCGCTGAACGAGTCGCCGCTGGGCGCCGACTGGCCATCCCCGGGCGAGCAGGTGGAGCGGATGGAGGAGGCCCTGCAGTTGATCCACCGCCTGTTCGACGGAGAGCGGGTGGATCACGAAGGCAGGTACTTCAGCACCAAGGGCGCCGTTCTCCACACGCGCGGGGAGCGCCGGCCGCCGATCTACGTCTCCGCGTTCGGTCCCAAGGCCGCCGCGGTGGCCGGTCGGTACGGCGACGGGCTCTGGACGCTCGCCGACCCGGAGATGGCGCCCAAGATGATCGAGGCCTACAGGGCCGCCGCCTCGGACGCGGGCCGCGAGCCCGGCGAGATCATCCTCCAGGCGCAGTTCTCCTGGAACCGCGACGACGACGTGGCGCTAGAGAGCGCGCGCGTCTGGAAGGGCGCGCAGCCGGACGAGTTCTACACCGACGACTGGCACGACCCGAAGGCCATGTACGAGCACGGCGAGAAGCAGGTCTCGGACGACGAGCTGCGCGAGGCGCTGATCGTGAGCTCGGACCCCGACGTGCACGTTGAGCGCGTTCGCGAGGTCGAGGCGATGGGCGCCACCACGGTGGGGCTGATGAACGTGTCCGGGGCCGACCCGCGCGCCGCGCTCGGCGTGTATCGCGACCGCGTCCTCCCGGCTCTGCGCGGCTAGCGCGGTTCAACGCCCCGGGGCCGGGTACATCCTCCGAGGGCCGCTTGGGGACGCGAAGGCGGACCCGGCGGCTCCAACCGCGAGCGCGCCGCTACCCCGCGAGGCGCTGACCGACCCTCAGCAGCACCGCCTCCACCTCACGGGGCTCGTATCGGATCTGACCATGCGAGAAGCGGAGCACAGTCAGACCGGAGGCCACGTGCTTCTGGTCCCGCCGGAGATCCTCGGCCTGCTGCTGGGGCGTGCTGTGAAACGTCAGGCCGTCCGTTTCCACCACCAGGCCCAGGTCGGGCCAGTAGAAGTCGACCTCCTCCCCATTGACCACGTGGCAGGTGAGCGGTCGCGGAAGACCGACCCTGAGGGCGATGGGGATGAACGCGCGCTCGAGCTTCGAGCGTGTGAACCGGAAGGTCCTGACGTCGAGCGTGCGCCGGAGGGCCTTGGCGCCGGGCCGCCGTCCGACCCTGTCGAGCTCACGGCGGAGCTCGACCGGGTCGGTGAGCCTGCGGATGGTGGCCTCGTTGATCATGGCCTCCAGGTCGTCGCGCGGGAGGATGGCCGCGGCGTCGATGATGGTGCACTCCGGGGTGGTCACCCTGATGCCGTCCCTCTTGCGCACCTCGAACGCCGCCCGGCGGTGAACCACGATGCGCTGCCGTTCCTGGCGCCGCCCCACGGCCGGCAGCGAGATGTGGATGGGGGTGAGCGGCTCTCGCTTGCGGATCCCCCAAAGCGAGCACGCACTCGCGTGGCTGATCGCGGCGGTCTCCTCGTCGCAGGCGAGTACGGCGGCCATCCACTGACCCTCGCGGCTCAGCTCCCGCCGCCCGACGGCGTACACCCCTCGGAAGATCGGGAGAAGGCGGCCCGTGGCGATGCGGTGCTCGATCGCCTTCCGGCTGAACCCGAGCCGCAGCAACTGCTGCCGGGTGATCACTCCATGCTGCCGTCTGGTGAGCGCGCGAGCCGCTGCCGCGCGAGTCTGATCCGTTTTACCCGTCATAGGGGGTAAAGGGGATCAGCCTCGGAAGTTCGCCCCCCCCCGCCCCCGCGCTGGGGCCTCGCGACTGGTGCTAGCCGCTTACGACGACTGCGCCCTTCATGTACGGATGGAAGGCGCAGACGTAGGCGTAGGTGCCCGCCTTGGTGAGCTTGACCGGCTTCGAGGCACCCCTCTTGAGGCGGCCGGTGTCGAACGAGGCGGGCGCGCCCTGCACGGCCGTGGCCGTGTGCGAGGCGCGATCGGCGTTCGTGAACGTGACCGTGCCGCCGGTGGCCACGCGCACGGTGCGCGGGGCGAACTTGAAGCCGGCGATCGAGACCGATGCGGCGGCGGGAGCGGCTCCCTGGCCGCCGCCGCTGCCCATGGATCCCCCACCGCCGCAGCCCGCGAGCAGAACGACGCTCGCGAGCGCGGCAGCAGTGCCCTGGCGGGGGCTCCGGAGGCTCATCGGGGGCTGAGCCTACGCCTTGATGAAGGGCTTGGCCGCGCTCAGCACGTCGGCCATCTTCTTCGCCTCGTCGAACGCGCCGGCCGTGATCGGGTCGCCGCGCATGTAGCGGATGGCCGCCGCATGGCGGGCCTCCACCTGCACGATCGAGCCGGCGGCCCCGAGAACGTCCGTGGACTTGATGTCCACGGCCGCGCCGTTGTAGGCGCTCACGCCGAGGTCCTCGAACGTCTGGGCGAGCTTGAGGAACGAGTCCTGTGAGGCGAACGCCTGACCGAAGTCCACGCCCGGGGCCGCGACCGGCTTGCCGCCCGCTCCCTTGATCGCCGCCGTGAGGGCGGAGACGTGCTCGTTCTCGTTGTCGCGCAGCGTGGTGGCGAGCTTCTTCGCCTCGCCGCTGAGCCCCTTGGTCTGCTTGACCGCCTGCGTGTAGAAGGCGGACTCCAGGTACTCGAGCGTGAGCGCGAAGTTGAGGATGCCAACGTCGCCGCCGCCTCCCTGCGCAAGCGCCTCCCGCACGAACGGGCCCACCGCTCCGAGCCCGTAGACCGACCCGGCGGCGACGGCCCCACGCATGAGGAACGCCTCCCTGGTCATTCCCTTGACTTCGATCATGTCCACTCCTTAATCGCTGAAGTTGAAGTTGAAGTTGCCTACGCCGCGAGGAACGGCTTGACCTGGGGAAGCACCTCTTGCATCGACGCCGGCTTGGCGAACGCGCCGTCCGGGACGATGGTCTTGCCCACGAGCGTGTTGAGCGCCGCGGCGTGCCGGGCCTCCACGGTGTGGATCGAGAGCGCGGCCGCGAGCACGTCCTTGCTCTTGATGCGCCCGGCCTGGCCGAGGTACGCGGCAGCGCCCAGGTTCTCGACCGTCGCCGCCGTGGCGAGGATCATCTTGGGCCCGCCGGCGATCACCTTCGAGAAGTCCGTCTTGGGCTTCGACGGCTTGCCGCCGAGCTGCTTGACCGTGGCGGTCAGGGCGTCGACGTGCTCCTGCTCGTTGTCGCGGATCATCGTCGCGATCTTTCCGATCTTCTTGTCGGTGATCACGTTGGCGTCGAGGACCGCGTTGTAGAAGTCGGTCTCGAGGTGCTCGAGGGTGAGCGCGTACTGCACGATCTCGAGATCGCCCTTGGCGCTGCCGGTCGACTGCGTCGACGTGGCCGAGCTGCTCGAGCTCTTCTTGCTGTCCTTGCCGCACGCGGCGAGGAAGATCGAGAATGCGCCGGCCGCGCCGGCGCCGCCGACCATCCCCAGGAATCGCTTGCGGGAGGCCGCATCCTCTGCGAGCTCCTTCACTGCTCCGTTCTCATCAGCCATTGAGGCCTCCCGTCCGAAGTTGATCCGTTCGGGTGCCCTTACGCGGCCGGCGGAGGGCCGGATGTCCTTATTGGCGCTCGGCCGCTAGCGGCGGGTGCGCTTCTTCTTCGCCGGCGCCTTGAGCGTGACGCTCACGCGCTTGACGGTCGGCGGGCCCCCGCCCGCCGTGCCGCGGATCACGCCCTGGAGCGTGAAACGCACCTTCGTGCGCCTGGCCAGGAGCAGCCGGTGCACGCGCGGGACCTTGAGCTGCGCCCTGCCGCTCGTGTCGAGCGCGCCCCCGGCGATCGCCGAGGCGCCCACCATCAGGTCCACCTGCACCGAGTAGCCCGCCGGCGGCTGGCCCGCGAGCGAAAGCGTCCTGCCCTGCGCGATGCCGCGCAGGCCCAGCTTCCTGAGCGCGCCGCTCCCGCCGGCCATGAACTGGTCGAGCCACGCCGAGGCGTCGGCGCCCACGGCCTGGCCCGGGTCGGGGGTGGGCGGCGGGTTCTGGCTGCCGGAGCCGGGGTCGGGCGTGGTGCCGGGGCCCGGGTCCGGGCCGGGCGTGGGCGCGCTCTTCGGCATCACGCACGAGACCACCGGGCACATGAACGCCGAGTCGTACAGGTTCCAGTGCGTGGCGAGATAGCTGCCCGCGGCCGGTGAGGGGTTGAAGTAGTCGTCGCCCCCGCACTCGTACGGCAGGACCGGCGAGCTGGGAGCGCAGCGGTTCACGACCGACCCCGAGTTGAAGTAGGGCCCGCCGTCGTCGTAACACATCACGTCGTAATCCTCGTAGCAGTGGCCCGCCTGCGTGGAGTGCGGAGCGCTGTCCTGCACGGCGCCGAGCGTGTGGCTCACCTCGTGCAGGATCGTGGTCAGCCGCTCGGGCACGAAGTCGGCCCCGCCATCGCCCCACACCATCGCGCTCGCGCCGCCGGAGTTCGAGGCGTTGCGCCCGCCGTGGGTGTCGTCGATCGGCATCTGGCCGGTGCCGAGCACGTTGTCGTCGGCGTACAGGTCGTCGGCGTAGACGAGGTAGTTGCGCGTGCCGGTCATGCCGGCCATCGCGTTCCTCACGTCGCTGATCAACAGCGACGCGCGCGAGGCGCTGCCAACGTAAGCGGCGCGCGTGCGCGGGAGCTGGATCGAGGCGATGTCCACGTAGTCGGCCCCGCAGCTGGTGCCCGTGTCGAAGCGGATCGTGCGCGTGCCGCCGGCCGAGCTGGCCACCCAGTTCGCCAGCGTGCCGATGTCAGCCTGGATCAGGTCCCTGTAGGCGTCGAAGCGGTCGGGCTCGTCCTGCGCGTGCGCGTAGACCACCTTCACGCGCGCGCCCACCTGGGAGGCGTTGGCCGTGTCGTCGGTCGAGCGCTCCGTGCCGCACCAGCTGGTGGGAAGCGCGGCGGCGGCGATCCTCGGCATGGTGCGCACGCGGCCGCGGAGGTCGAAGTCGCTCCCGGGCGGGATCCGGTCGCCGTGCATCGCCAGGTCGACCTGCTCGCCGCCCACGACCCGGGTCGTGGTCGGGTCGGCCACCTCTCCGGTCAGGTGCGCCGAGGCGGCGGGTGCCGCGGCCAGGGTCAGGCCGACGGCGCAGGCGAGTACGGCGGTGCGGCGCACCCACCCGATATCGGCAGCTGCTCAGGGGAAGTGGAGCGGAGCGGCCGCGCCTGGACGCGGCCGCTCCAACCACTCGGACGGCTACTTCACGTAGCCCGTCTCGCGCAGGTAGTCAGCCGCGACCTTCTCCGGCTTCTGCTTGTCGAGCACCACGCGGGAGTTCAGCTCGCGCATGACGCTCTCGGTCAGGCCCGTCTGGACGTTCTCGATCACCTTCGGGGCATCCGGGCCCAGCTGGCTGAGCTTGTCCGTCTTGAACAGCAGCGTGATCTGGTACGGCGGGAAGAGGTGCTTGTCGTCCCCGAGCACCCCGTACTTGTTGGTGGTCAACGGTGCGTCCGTGGTGAACACGAATGCGATGTCGGCCTTCTTGCTGTCGAGCAGCGGATACGGGTCCTGTGACGCCACGAACTTCTTGAACTTCAGCCCGTAGGTCTGCTCGACACCCAGCAGGCAGTCCGGCCGCTGGGCGCACTCCGGGTACCCGTTGATCGTGAGGCCGCTCTCCTTGCCCTTCAGCTCGGAGATCGTCTTGGCGCCGATCTTGTCGTAGGTCGACTTGAGCATTCCAAGCCGATAGGTGTTCTCGAACGGCGTGTAGGGCAGGGGCGTGACTCCGTTCTTCGCCTGCATCTGCACGAGCTCGGCGAACGCCTTCTTCGGATCCTTCGGGATCGCCGTGACCTTCACCTTGAGGTGCGACGAGAGCGACGTGCCGATGTACTCCGGATACGCGTCGATGGTGCCGCCGCGCAGCGCCTTGTACGCGATCCCCTCGTCGCCGAGGTTGAGCTGCGTCTTGACCTTGTAGCCCGCCGCCTGGAGCGCCTGGGCGTAGATGTTGCCCAGGATGAACTGCTCCGGGAAGTTCTTCGAGCCGATCGTGACCGACTTGCTCGAGTTGGCGGGGTTCTTCTGGATGACCTTGGCGCTTCCGCCGCCGCCTCCGGTGGTGCCTGCGCCGCTGTCCTTCTTCTTGCTGCTGCCGCAACCGGCGGCAACCATCGCCAGCACTGCAAGCAGCGCCAGCGACCACCTCCATAGATTCGGCTTCATGTGACCTGCTCTCCTCTCCTGAGTAGGGAAATCGGAAGTCGTCGCCCACGACCGGTGCCGGTCGTGCGCTTGAGCCCTGCCGGTGTCACGGCGCTCTGGATGCCGGCGAACCCGAGGTCGATCGCGAGCGTGAGCAGCGCCACGAGGATCGCGGCGGCCAGCCGGCCGGAGTCGCCGTAGACGTTGCCTTCGATGATCGGGGTGCCGAGCGTCTCGACGCTGGCGAGCGGCGCGATCGTGGCGGTGGCCACCACGTTGACCGACGACGTGCGGATGCCGCCGAAGATCGTGTTGAGCGCCATCGGCAGCTCGATCTTGCGCACTATCTGCGTCTCGGTCAGCCCGACGCCGCGAGCGGCGTCGACGGTCTCGCTGTCCACCTGTCTGACCCCCACGTAGGTGTTGGTGAGGATCGGAGGGATCGCCAGCAGCACGAGCACGAAGATCACGTTGGTGGAACCCACGCCGAGGTAGGCGATGAAAAACGCGAGCAGCGCGAGCGTGGGCACGGCGCGGCCGATGTTCGAGACGCTGATCGCGAGGAACTCGCCCCGGCCGATGTGGCCGAGCCAGAGCCCGATCGGCACGGCGAAGGCGCACGCGGCCACAACCGCGATCAGGCTGATCCTGAGGTGCTCCCCGGTGAAGTGCCCCATCTCCCCAAGGCCGCCGACGTGGATGCCGCCGGTCACGGACTCGCGCGAGTTGAAGATGAAGTCGATCGCGTCGCTGAAGTCGCTCAGCGCGCTGGCGAGGAGCGGAGTCACGACGCGGCCGCCCGTCGCCATGGCGTGAGCAGCCGCTGGACAAGCAGGATCATCAGGTCGAGCACCGCGGCGAGCACCACGGCCAGCCCGCCCGCGGTGACCACGTTCGACTTGAAGTTGATGTCGGTGTAGATGGCGCTTCCGAGCCCGCCGGCGCCCGCGAAGAACGCGAGGGTGGCCAGGCCGACCGTGGTGGTGGTGGCTATTCGCAGGCCGGCGAGGATCTCGGGTACGGCCAGCGGCAGCTCCACGCGGAAGAGGATCTGGTTGGGCGTGAGGCCCATGCCGCGCGCCGCGTCCACCGCCTCGTCGGGCACGTTTCGCAGGCCCGTTGTGATGTTGCGGAAGATGATCAGGAGCGTGTACGAGACGAGCGCGATGATCGCGGTGTTGTTGCCGCGGCCGGTGATCGGGAGCAGCAGCAGGAACGCCGCGATGCTCGGCACGGTGTAGAGCGCGCCGGTGAAGGCGGTGATCGGGCCGGTCAGCCAGCGACGGCGGTGGGCGATCAGCGCGAGCAGGAACGCGACGGTGAACCCGATGCCCACGGAGACGAGCGTGAGATACACGTGCTCCCAGAACGGGTGCACGTAACGGTGGAAGTTGTCCTGGATCCAGCTCGGGCAGAAGCCGTTCTCCTGCACGCACCCCTGCCCGGTGCGGTGGTGGATCTGGACCTGGGCCAGCAGCGCGATCATGGCACCGCGGCGTCCGCCCCCGCCGGGACCTCGCTCGGCGCCGCGGCGAGCGTGTGCCCGATGACCTCGATCGACAGCACCCCCGCCACGCAGCCGTTCTCGTCCACCACCGGCGCGTAGTGCGTCTCGCGCATCAGGAGGTCGGAGAGCGCGTCGCGCAGCACATCGTCGAGCTCCACGACCGGCTGGGCCGGTGAGCGCAGCTCCGCCTGGACGCGCTCCCCCGCGAAGGCGCGCTCGCTGAGCCAGCCGAGGGGCTTGCGGTGGTCGTCCACGAGCAGGCCGATCCTCACGTCCGCGTCGCGGATCTTGGCGCGCGCCTCGTCGGTGCGCTCGCCGACCTGGATCAGCGCCGCGGTCCAGAGGTCGATGTCGCGCACGCGCTGGAGCGCCAGCCGCTTGAGCGCGCGGTCGGCGCCCACGAAGTCCTCCACGAAGCGGTCGGCGGGCGCGGTGAGGAGCTCGGCCGGGCTCGCGTACTGGGCGAGGTGGCCGCCCTTCTTCAGCACCGCGATCTTGTCGCCCATCTTGATCGCCTCGTCGATGTCGTGGGTCACGAAGACGATCGTCTTGCGGATCTCCTTCTGGAGCCTGAGGAACTCGTTCTGGAGCCGCTCGCGGTTGATCGGGTCGATCGCGCCGAACGGCTCGTCCATGAGCATCAGGGGCGGGTCCGCGGCGAGCGCCCGGGCCACCCCCACGCGCTGGCGCTGGCCGCCGGAGAGCTGCCCGGGGTAGCGGTCGCGCGTCTCGTTCGGGTCGAGCGAGACCAGGTCGAGCAGCTCGTCCACCCTGGCGCGGATCCGCGCCCTGTCCCAGCCGAGCAGCTTCGGGACGGTCGCGATGTTCTGGGCCACGGTCAGGTGCGGGAAGAGGCCGATCTGCTGGATGGCGTAGCCGATGTCGCGCCGCAGCTCGGCCGGGTCGCGCTCGCGCACGCTGCGCCCGTCGAGCAGGATGTCGCCGTCGGTCACGTCGATCATCCGGTTGACCATCCGCATCGCGGTGGTCTTCCCGCAGCCCGAGGGGCCGACCAGAACGCAGATCTCCCCGGCCGGAACCTTGAGCGAGAGGTTGTTCACGGCGGGCTCGCCCTGCCCCGGATAGCGCTTGGTCACGTTCCGGAACTCGAGCTCCGCGGCCTGTGAGTTCGCGGACGGCCCCTCGCTATGGGCGGTGTTCTGCTCTGCCAAGGAAAAGGTCCCCTTCCCCAAGGGACCGCGGCATCCTACCCCAGCGGGGACGCTCCAAGCGCGTGGATGGCCGCGATCATCGCGGTGCTCATGAAGCGGGCCGCGCCGGCGGGGTCCGGCGGATCGCGCTCGACCATCCGGTTGGCCACCTGCATGGCGGCGCCGGCGATCGCCGCGGACATGTAGTCGAGGTCGACCCCGGGCAGGCCGCCCTCGTCGCTCCACTTGTCGAGATCCTTGGAGAACTCGTCCATCCCCGCGGAGAAGAGGGCCTCCGCGGGCATCATGGCCACGGCTCCGGCGTTGCGGCGCAGAACGAGGAACAGCTCCGGCTCCTGGGCGACGACCTCGAAGAACGCGCGCGCGCCCTGCTCGATTCGCTCCTCGATCGGGAGCGACTCGTCGCGCCGGAGCGGCAGGGTCGCGTCGGCCACGCGCTGCTCGAACTCCGCCAGGAGGGCCTGGAAGACCTCGTCCTTGTCGCGAAAGTAGTTGTAGAAGGTGCCGGTGGCCAGGTCGGTCTCGCGCACGATGTCGCGCGCCGTGGCCTCACCCAGGCCCTTCTCGGCGAACACCTTGCACGCGGCAGCGAGCAACTTCGCCCTGTTCGCCGCCTTCCGTTCCTCGCGCCGCCCCGCCTGGGCGATCGGATCGCCCGCAATCCCAGTCACTGAAAAAGGTTGTACCGCATAGGTGAGCGCTACGTGGTCAGTACGACCTTGCCGAACTTGCCGCCGGCGGCGAACCGCTCGTAGGCCTGCTCGGCATCGTCGAGGGTGAAGGTGCCGGCCACCGGCACCACGACGGCGCCTGATTCCACCAGCGGCAGCACGTGGCGCTCCACGCGCCGGGCGGCGTCCGCCTTCTGCTCGAGCGGTCGCGCGCGCAGGGTCGATCCGCGCAGCGTGGCGCGCTTGGCCATGATCAGGGCGAGGCTGACCTCGCTCTTGGCACCCGCGCCGATGCCGATCACCACGATCCGGCCGCCGGTGTCGAGGGCGTTCACGTCGCCGGGGAGGTTGGGGCCGCCCACCAGCTCCAGCACCACGTCGAACGGGCCGTGCTCCTCGAACCCCTCGGAGTCGATCGCCGCGGCGCCCAGCTTCTCCACCGCGCCGCGCAGCTCCTCGCGGCGCACCGTCGCCGTCACGCGCGCGCCGGCCGCGCGCGCCAGTTGCACCGCCGCCGTGCCCACGCCGCCGGCCGCCCCGTGCACGAGGAGGCGCTCGCCGGCGCCCAGGCCCGCCTGCGTGAAGAGGGCATCGTGGGCGGTGGTGAAGACCTCCGGGAAACCACCGGCCTGAGGCCAGTCGAGCGCATCTGGCACCGGCATCGCGGCGCGCTCGTGCACCACGGCCAGCTCCGCCTGGCCCCCGCCCGCCACCACGGCCATCACCCGCTCGCCCTCGGCGAACCGGGTGGCGCCGGGCCCGAGGGCGGCCACCTCGCCGGCGAGCTCGAGGCCGGGGATGTCCTGCGGGGCGCCGGGCGGGGCCGGGTAGCGGCCCCTGCGCTGGAGCTGATCCGCGCCATTCAGGCCCGCCGCGCGAACCCGCACCAGCACCTCGCCGGCGCCGGGGTGCGGATCGTCGTGCTCCTCTATGTGGAGCCGTTCGTCGCGGATCGTGACTGCGCGCATCGAGCGCGACTCTACCCCGCCCGCGACGAGCGCAAAGGTGCCAGCGCCGATTTGGGGACCGACGTTACGGGTACTCTGCGGCCAGCAAGATGACCCCCCGGTCACTTTCTCTGCTCCCGCCGCTGTGGCGGGAGAGCAGGATCGGCCTCGAGGCCGCCGCCCTGCTGAGGCACCCGATCCACCGCGGTGAGGGCGTCGCGCACGCGGACGGTCAGCCGGTGATGCTGATCCCCGGCTTCCTCGCCGGCGACGACTCGCTCGGGATCATGACCCGCTGGCTGCGCCGCACCGGGCACCACACGAGCAAGGCCGGCATGCGCTCCAACGTCGACTGCTCGGCCGCCGCCTTCGCGCGGCTCGAGGAGCGCCTCGAGGTGATGGCCGAGAGCCGCGGCGCGAAGGTCGCGATCATCGGCCAGAGCCGCGGCGGCAACTTCGCGAAGGTGCTGGCCCGGCGGCGCCCGGACCTCGTGTCCGGGATCGTCACGCTCGGCTCGCCGCAGAAGAACCCCACCGCGATCCACCCGCTCGTGCGCGCCCAGGTCTACGCCGTCGGTGCGCTCGGCACGCTCGGCGTGAAGGGGCTGTTCCAACACTCGTGCCTGTGGGGCGACTGCTGCAAGACCTTCTGGGAGGACCTGCGCGGCGAGCTGCCACCTGAGGTCGGGTACGTGTCGGTGTACTCGCGGACCGACGGCGTGGTCGACTGGCGCGCGTGCCTCGACGAGGGCGCCCGCCACGTGGAGGTGCGCGCCAGCCACTGCGGCATGGCGGTGAACGTGGGCACGTACGAGGCGCTGGCCGAGGCGCTGGCCGAGTTCCGCGAACGCGGGCAGGGCCGGGTGCAGCGCCGGGCAAGCGGTACGGCTCGCAAGGCCACGGCCAAGAAGGCCGCTGCGCCGAAGCGCGCCGCCACTCCCAAGCGCGCGGGCGACCTGCGCCGCGCGGCTTAGCCGAGCGCGGGCTCATCGCGCGCGGCGGGACGAGCGCGGGCTTCGCTGCCGGCGCTAGGCCGCGGCCGCGGTGGCCGGGTTCTTCTTCGCCCAGTCCACGATCTTCTTCGAGTCCGCCACCACCTCGCCGTCGTCGGTCACCAGGACCGGGACGGTGGACTTGCCCGTGAGGCGCTTGGCCTCCTTGCGGCCGGCCGTCTGGTTGAAGGGCGTGTCCGGCAGGATCGTGAGCCCGTAGGACTTGATCACCTCGGGATCGTGGCCCGCCTCCCGCAGCGCGTGGTAGGCGTTGCCGCACGGGTGGCCGCCCGGGCGCGGCGAGCTGAAGGTTCCCCAGCAGACGTAGAGCTTCATCGTGAGGGGAGTTGTACCGGTTCGCCCACCGCGGTGCCGTCCACCGGCCGCGCCACCATTGACCCATGAGCACTCATCCGGTGAGGACGATCGCCGCCGAGGCGGCCAGATCGGTCGGGCGGCGGCTGCGAGCGCGCAGGCGCCAGGGCAGGCCGCCGGCGGCGGCGCCCGCCCGAACGCGCGGCCACGCGCCGGCGCCGCCGGCCCAGACGCCGAGCCGGCTCCCGGTCGCCGGCCAGCTGGAGGTCCTCGACCCCGTCACCGGCCACGAGCCCCAGGCGCCCGACGCCGAGCTCGACGCGCTGCGCGGGGAGCTCGTGCGCGAGCTGGACCGCCTGGCCGCCGACGAGGAGTGCTCGGCCAGCTTCAGGCGGGCGTAGGCGCGCGTCCGCTCGCTACCGCGGGCGCGGGACCGCTTCGCGGCTCAGGAACGTGGTGCCGACCGTCGGCGTCCATGAGAGCCGCCAGCTGCCCGGCTTCTTGGGCAGCGTGCGCAGGAAGTGGCCGCTGCTGTTGAGGTCGACGGTGGTGACCGTGAGCCACGGCTGGTCACTCGCGGAGCGGTTCTGGATCTGGACCTGACGCTGGGTGGCGGTGGCCGGCCGGGCCTGGCCGTAGATCTGCACGTTGGAGCCGCGGCTGATCACGTAGATCGGCACCCGGTAGGCGTCGTACGCGGGCTTGAAGAGGCACTGCTGCGGCGGGCTCGCGTAACAGAGGCCGGTCTGGAACGTGTCGCGCCCGAACGAGTTGTCGTCCTGGAGGCCGAACTGCGCGACCGAACGCACCGACGGGTCGCGGTAGGCCATGTAGTCGGCCTGGTTGATCCACTCGGCCTGCGTGGCGAGCGGCACGCTGTAGCGGGTTCCGGGCGGGTTGCTGGAGACTCCGAACTCCGTGAAGTAGATCCGTGACGAGGTGCCCTTCGACACGACCCCGGAGCGCTCCCCGAGCTTGAGGAGCGCACGCAGCCGCGAGGTGTATGCGATCGTGATCTGGCCCGATGCCTGCTTGGTGGTGAGCGGATCGCCGGCCCCGCGCGTGTACGGATGGTGCGCCACCCCGTTGATCGCCAGCCGCCGCACCTGCGAGCAGCCCACGTCGGAGGCGGCCGCGCCCCGCAGGCGCCGGCCGCGCGTGTCGACGCAGAAGAGCGCGCGGTAGAAGGCCACGGGCGTGGTGCCCCGGGTCCCGCCCGAGATCGGTGCGGTCTCGCCCAGCAGCACCTGGTCGCCCGAGTGGCCGGCCGCCTTGAGCCCGGCGGTGCCGGCCGTCACGAGCGCCCGGTACATCGCCACGCCCTTGAGCACCGTGCGCTTGCCGGACCTCACGGTCTGCGGCGAGAGCCAGGAGTTGAGGTCCGGCTCGTTCCAGAGCGACCAGCGCCGGACGGCGGGCAGCTTGCCCTCGCCGGTCTCGTCGGCGTAGTTGCCCGAGTAGCGGCGCGCCAGGGCCTTCACGAAGAGGCCGAACTTGGACGCGCTGGGCCTGCACGAGCCCGCGTTGTACTTGCTCCGCTCCGACGAGGGGCAGGTGTCGGCCCAGCGCGGCGCGGGCCCGGTCGGCGTCATCAGCACTCGCATGCCGCGCGCCGCGGCGCCGCGCACGAGGTCGTCGATGGGGTTCCAGCGATCGGCCGGGTACGCGTGCGGGTCGTCGGCCTTGAAGCCCTGAGGCTGCTTGGTGGCCGTGGCGTCCGGCACTATCCCGCGCCACGTGACCAGCGTGTGGATCGTGTCCACCCCCAGCTCGGCCATCCGGTCGAGCGCCTGCGCCTGGGACTCCGGTCCCTGGGTGTAGAGCACCCGGTCGTCCTGGATGATCGACTCCTGGCTGGTCGATGCGGCGGCCGGCCCGCCGAGGGCGGGCAGCGTGAGGGCCACGAGTGTCGCGGCGAACAGCGCGCGCGACCTCGCCGGCCGAAGGTGTGCGATTGAGGGCATGTTCCTTCGGAGAGGCGTCTGGAGCGCGGGAACACTAGAACAGGGCCGTGGTTGCGAAAGTGGCTGAAATCACGATGACCATTCCTCCTCCCATCGCGTGGCGTGACGGCGCTCTGCACCTGCTCGACCAGCGGCGGCTGCCCGCCGAGGAGGCCTGGCTGCGCTGCGATGAGCCCGAGCAGGTGGCGGAGGCGATTCGCACGCTTGCCGTGCGGGGAGCACCGGCGATCGGGATCGCCGCGGCCTACGGCCTGGCGCTGGCGGCGCGCCGCGGCGATGACGTGGCGGCGGCTGCACGGCTGCTCGGGGACACCCGCCCGACGGCTGTGAACCTGCGCTGGGCGCTCGACCGCGCGGCCGCTGCTCACGGCCCCGACGGCGTGCTCGAGGAGGCGCGGCGGATCCACCGCGAGCAGGAGGACGCCGACCGGCGGATGGGCGAGCTGGGCGCGGCGCTGTTCGAGCCCGGCGACCGCGTGCTCACCCACTGCAACACCGGCGCGCTGGCGACCGGCGGCCGCGGGACCGCCGGCGGCGTGCTGCGCTCCGCCTGGGAGGAGGGCCGGCTCGCGCAGGTGTGGGTGGACGAGACGCGGCCGCTGCTCCAGGGCGCGCGGCTGACGGCCTGGGAGCTCGGCCGCGCCGGCATCCCGTACCGGGTGGTGGCGGACTCCGGCGCGGGCTCGCTGATGGCGCGCGGGCTGGTGACCCGGGTGGTTGTGGGCGCCGACCGGATCGCGGCCAACGGCGACGTGGCCAACAAGGTGGGCACCTACATGCTCGCGGTGCTCGCCGGCCGGCACGGCATCCCGTTCTACGTGGCCGCGCCGGTCTCCACGATCGACCGCGCCACGCCGAGCGGGGACGCGATCGTGATCGAGGAGCGCGACCCCGCCGAGGTGGTGGAGCTGGGCGGCCGGCGCATCGCGCCGCCGGATGCGGACGCCGTCAACCCGGCTTTCGACGTCACGCCCGCCGATCTGATCACGGCAATCATCACCGAGGCGGGCGTGCTCGAGTCGCCGTACGGGGAGGCGATCGCGCGTGTCACGGGCTGAGCTCGACGCTGACGCCCTGCTCGCCGGCGCGAAGCGGCCGCTCGTTATCGGCATCGGCGGGGGCGGCGACGTGGTGGGGGCGCTCGCCACCGCGGAGTCGGCGCGGCTGGCGCACGGCTCGCGCCCGGTCGTGGGCGGCGTCACCTGGGAGCGCCGCCCGATCGACCCGCAGCCCGGCCCGCGCACCGTCGCGGAGATCGAGGGCGGGCGCGAGCTCGGCCCCGGCGTGCTCGCGGCCACGCCTGACACGCGGATCCGCGCGAGCGGCATCGCCTTCGGCGAGTCGCGCATGGCCGGTTTCCTCGGCGAGGAGACCGTGCTCGTGGACCCGAACGGCGGCCCGGCCGCCATCGCCACGGGACTGACCGCCGCGGCCGCCGCGCTGGGCGCGGACCTCGTGGTGTTCGTGGACGTGGGCGGCGACGCCCTCGCCCACGGCGACGAGCCCGGCCTGGCCAGCCCGCTCTGCGACTCGCTCCTGCTGGCCGCCGCCGCGCGCATGGCCGCGGCCGGCGTGCCCACGCTCGGCGGCCTGTTCGGCATCGGCTGCGACGGCGAGCTGGCCCCGGCCGAGGTGAACGCCCGGCTGGCGGAGATCGGCGCGGCCGGCGGGCTGGCGGGCGCGCGCGGCCTGACCGCCGCCGTGGCCGCGCGGCTCGAGGGCGCGATCGAGCACGTGCCGACCGAGGCCAGCGCCATGGCGCTCCTGGCGTTCCGCGGCCAGACCGGCCCCACTCCGATCCGCGGCGGGCGCCGCACCGTGGAGCTGACCATGGGCGCCGCCCTGACCGTCTACTTCGACATCCCGACCGCGGTCGCGTCGGCCGCTCACCTGCCGGCGCTGGTGGACCCCGCCCGCAGCCTGGACGAGGCCAACGCGGCGCTCAACCGGGCGGGCGTGCGCACCGAGCTCGACTACGAGCGTCATCATGCCGCCGAGGACGGCACCGGATGAGCAAGCTCACCTTCGACATATCCGTCTCGCTCGACGGCTTCGTCGCGGGGCCCAACCCGGGCCCCGACCACCCGCTGGGCGAGGGCGGCATGCAGCTGCACGAGTGGATCTTCGGACTGGAGAGCTGGCGCGCCCCGCACGGCGAGCCCGGCGGCGCCACCGGCCCGGTCGACGACCTGGTGAAGGAGCAGTTCGAGAGCGCCGGCGCCTCGATCATGGGCCGCGGGATGTTCGGCGGCGGCGACGGCCCGTGGGACGAGTCGTGGAAGGGCTGGTGGGGCGACGACCCGCCGTTCCGCCACCCCGTCTTCGTGCTCACCCACCACCCGCGCGAGACGCTGACCTTCGACAACGGCAGCTCGTTCACGTTCGTGACCGGCGGAATCGAGTCCGCTCTCGAGCAGGCCCGCGCGGCGGCCGGCGAGAAGAACGTGGCGATCGGCGGCGGCGCGGACACGATCCAGCAGTACCTCCGGACGGGGCTCGTGGACGAGTTCCAGCTCCACGTGGTCCCGGTCCTCCTCGGCGCCGGGATACGCCTGTTCGACGACGCCGGCGCCGGCGAGCTGGAGCGGGTGCGGGTGGTGGACTCCACGGAGGTCACGCACCTCCGCTACCGGCCGCTCCGGTAGCTACCCGGTCGGCAGGCTCGAGCCGGCGAAGAAGAGGAACCAGATCCCGAACAGCAGCAGGCAGAGCCCCACCGAGCAGATCATCACGAACTCGAGCACGTTGGTCCGCCGCCCGCTGCCGCGCTCCCCGCGCATGCTCCGGTGCCACGGCATCTGCACCCGCACCTCGGAGGTCTGCCCCGTGACCCGCTCGTACACCTGGTTCATCCGGTAGAGGAAGCGCCCGAAGAACCACATCGTGGCCGGCACCCCGATGATGATCGCGAGGTAGGGCCCGAGCTGCGGCTGCGTGGTGTTGACCATCTGGGAGACCCCGTAGATCCAGATCGCCGGAATCCCGATCCAGAGGAAGACGCTCCCGAACGCCATCCCGGCGATCAGCAGCAGCGCGGCGGGCTTCCTCGCAACCGCCGCCGCGAGGCTCCGCGTCGCTTCAGGTTCTCCCGCCACACACCGCATCGTAACCGCCAAAGCGCCGGCGAAAGGCCCGCCCCGGACGCTCTCGAATATCCTCCCGCCCGCATGAGGGGCTCGAGATGAAGCTCGGCGTGCCGAATCAGGCTGCCGCCGGGGAGACACGCGTCGCCACGGTGCCGGACGTGGTCCGGCGGCTGTCCAAGAAGGGCGTGGAGGTGCTGGTGGAATCCGGCGCCGGTGCCCAGGCGCACGTGCCCGACGCCGACTTCGAGGAGGCCGGGGCCACGATCGCGCCGGCCGAGCAGGTCTGGGGCGCCGACGCAGTCGCCTTCGTCAAGGCGCCGTCGGCCGCCGACATCGAGCGCCTCCAGCGCGGCTCGGTGGTCATCGGCTTCCTCAACCCGCTGACCGACACCGACACCGCCCGGGCGCTCGCGAGCGCGGGCGTGACCTCGTTCGCCATGGAGGCGATCCCGCGCATCACGCGCGCGCAGTCGATGGACGCGCTCTCCTCGCAGAGCACCGTGGCCGGCTACCGCGCCGTGCTGGTGGCCGCCGAGGAGCTCGACCGCTTCTTCCCGATGCTCACCACCGCCGCGGGCACGATCAAGCCCGCGACCGTGCTCGTGCTGGGTGCCGGCGTGGCCGGCCTCCAGGCGATCGCCACAGCGCGCCGCCTCGGCGCCGTGGTCACGGGCTACGACGTGCGCGCCGTGGTGCGCGAGCAGGTGGAGTCGCTCGGCGCCCGCTTCCTGGAGCTCGACCTCGAGACCGACGCCGAGGGCGCCGGCGGCTACGCCAAGGCGCTCGACGAGGACCAGCAGCGCCGCCAGCAGGAGGCCATGGCCGAGGCGGCGGGCAAGTTCGACATCGTGATCACCACCGCGCTGATCCCCGGCCGCCCCGCCCCGCTGCTCCTGATCGCCAAGGCCGTGGAGAACATGAAGCCCGGCTCCGTGGTGGTGGACCTGGCCGCGATCACCGGCGGCAACTGCGAGCTGACCGAGCCGGGCCAGACCGTGGAGCGCCACGACGTGAAGATCCTCGGGCCGCTCGACCTCGCCGCCGAGATGCCCACCCACGCCTCGCAGCTGTACGCGCGCAACATCCAGTCGCTGGTCGAGCTGATGGTCGGCGAGGAGGGTGCGCTCGAGCTGAACTGGGACGACGAGATCATCGCCGGCGCCTGCATCACGCGCGACGGCGAGATCGTCCACGAGGGCGCCAAGAAGGCCGCGGGCGCGCCCGCCTCACAGGCATAGGAGAAGCAATGGACATCCTCACGATGATCGCCATCCTCGTGCTCGCCGCGTTCGTCGGGTTCGAGGTGATCTCGAAGGTCCCGAACACGCTGCACACGCCGCTCATGTCGGGCACCAACGCGATCCACGGGATCGTGCTGCTCGGCGGCCTGCTGGTGATCAGCAGCGCCGACGGGATCCTCAGCAAGGTCCTCCTCACGATCGCGATCGCGTTCGGCACGATCAACGTGGTCGGCGGGTTCCTGGTGACCGACCGGATGCTCGGCATGTTCAAGGGGCGGGAGAAGAAGAAGCCCGCGCCCGACGCGGCGCAGGACGGCGCCGCGAGCAAGCCGGAGGCCGGCGCGTGACGCTGGCCACCTCGTTCCTGCAGGACCGCGACTTCATCAACGCGCTCTACATCGTCGCGTTCGTGATGTTCATCATCGGGTTGAAGGGGCTCGGCGGGCCCAAGACCGCGGTGCGCGGCAACAAGATCGCGGCGGTGGGCATGCTGATCGCGTTCGTGGCCACGCTGCTGATCGACGGCGTCGTGAAGGACGCCGAGGACGGGATCCTGATCGCCGTGGGCGTGGGCGTGGGCACCGCGATCGGCATCCCGGCGGCGCGCAGCGTGAAGATGACCGCGATGCCCCAGATGGTCGCGCTGTTCAACGGCGTGGGCGGCGGGGCGGTGGCGCTGATCGCCTGGGCTGAGTTCCGCCGGCACGGGACCGACCTCCCGTCCGCGGTGCTGATCCCGACCCTCTTCGCCGCCATCATCGGCTCGATCTCGTTCTGGGGCTCCAACATCGCGTTCGGCAAGCTCCAGGAGATCCTCCCGGGGCGGCCGATCTCGCTCCCCGGCCAGTCGATCATCAACCTGCTGCTGGCCCTCACCGCGGTGGGCAGCGCGATCGCGATCGCCGCCGGCACCGACTCGGAGCTGCTGTTCGTGCTCGGCATCCTGGTGGCCGGCGCGCTGCTCGGCAACCTGATGGTGCTGCCGATCGGCGGCGCCGACATGCCGGTGGTCATCTCGCTGCTGAACGCGTTCACCGGCGTGTCCGCGGCCGCCACCGGCATCGCGCTCGAGAACACCGCGCTGATCGTGGCGGGCACGATCGTTGGCGCCTCGGGCTCGATCCTCACGAACATGATGGCCGTGGCCATGAACCGCTCGGTGCCGGCGATCATCGCCGGCGGCTTCGGCGGCGTGACCACCGCGCCCACCGGCGCCGACGGCGAGGAGCGCACCGCGCGCTCCACCTCCGCCGACGACGTGGCCGTGCAGCTCGCCTACGCCGACCGCGTGGTGGTGGTGCCGGGCTACGGGATGGCGGTGGCGCAGGCCCAGCACGCTGTGCGCGAGCTGACCGACGAGCTCGAGAAGAAGCACGGCGTGGAGGTGAGCTTCGCCATCCACCCGGTCGCCGGCCGGATGCCCGGGCACATGAACGTGCTGCTGGCCGAGGCCGACGTGGAGTACGACAAGCTCAAGGAGATGGACGAGATCAACCCGGAGTTCCCGCAGACGGACGTGTCGCTCGTGATCGGCGCCAACGACGTGACCAACCCCGACGCGCGCACCAACGAGGGCTCGCCGATCTACGGGATGCCGATCCTCGACGTGGACAAGTCCGAGCAGGTGATCGTGCTCAAGCGCAGCATGAACACGGGCTTCGCGGGCATCGACAACCCGCTCTTCTACGCGGAGAACACGGCGCTGCTGTTCGGCGACGCCAAGGCGTCCGTGCAGCAGGTGCTCAGCGAGGTGAAGGAGCTTTCCTGACCTCGTCGCTCACGTAGCGGCGTATCCGTTCCCGCGGGCGGAGACCTCCAGCGTCCTCGTCCGCGACCACGCCGTGGAGCTGGTCGAGCTGGACGAGGGGCGCGTGGAGGACTCGCTGGTGCGCACGCCGCACGGGGAAACGGTGGCGCTCGGCGGCTACTGCGAGTCGCTCGGGATCGACCGCGCGCGGGTGCCGGCGCGGCCGGTGCGGCTCCTGTCCTACGGCGCGAACGCCTCGCCGCTGGAGCTGGCCCGCAAGCTCGCGGGGCACGATCCGGTGGTGCCCGTGGCGCTCACCGAGGTGGGCGACCTGGACGTGGTGTTCAGTGCGCACGCCTCCCCGCGCGGCGGCCTGGGCGCCGCGGTGCAGCGCAGCGAGGGCACCTGGATCGAGGTGGCGATCACCTACATCGACGCGGCCCTGCTCCCGCTGATCGACGCCACCGAGGAGAACTACGACCGCATCGAGATGCCGGGGCGCGGCGTGGAGGCCTACGTGTCGAAGCACGGCTGCCTCGTGCTCGACGGCAGCGAGGTGGCGCTGTCCGCGGTGAGCGCGCGCGGGCGCCGCTTCCCGGCGCTTGCCACGATCGACGCCGTCGAGGCGGTGCGGCAGCTGATCGCGCCCGAGCTGCCGCTCGAGCGGTTCGTGTTCGAGAACGCGAACGACCCGGGCCTGCGCGCCGAGCGGACCGCCGTGCTGAGGCGCAACGCCCGCCGGTTCGGCGCGCGGCCGTAACATCCCCGGCGTGGAGGCAGAGCGCCACGAGGCGATCGTGATCGGCGCGGGGCCGGCCGGACTTGCAGCGGCCGCCGTGCTGAAGGCCGCCGGCGTCCCGGCGGTCGTGCTCGAGAAGACCGCGGACGTGGCGGCCAGCTGGCGCAAGCACTACGACCGGCTCCACCTGCACACGGTCCGCTGGCTCTCGAACCTCCCCGGCTACCGCTTCTCGGCGAAGCACGGGCGCTGGGTCTCGCGCGACGGCGTGGTCCGCTACCTCGAGGGCTACGTGCGCCACCATGCGCTCGACGTGCGCACGGGCGTGGAGGTCACCGGGCTCGAGCGCGACGACGGCGCCGGCGAGTGGGTGCTCGACACCCCGGCGGGCGAGCTGCGCGCCCGCTACGTGGTGGTGGCCACCGGCTACAACCACACGCCCGTGCTGCCGGACTGGCCTGGCCGCGACTCGTTCGAGGGCGAGCTGATCCACGGCCAGGACTACCGCAACCCCGAGCCGTACCGCGGCAAGGACGTGCTGGTGGTGGGCTCCGGCAACACCGGCGCGGAGATCGCGGTGGACCTCGTGGAGGGCGGCGCGGCGCGGGTGCGGATGGCGGTTCGCACGCCGCCGGCGATCTCGCTGCGCGAGGCAAACGGCACGCCGTCGCAGCTCACGGGCCTGGTGCTGCGCCACCTGCCGCTGCCGGTCGCGGACGCGATCGCCTCCAGCTCGGCGCGGATGATCATCGGCGACCTCACGGAGTACGGCCTGCCACCGTCGCGCAACCCGATCACGCGCGCGGTGAAGGAGGACGTGATCCCGATCCTCGACGTGGGCCTCGTGGAGATGGTCAAGAAGCGCAAGGTCGAGGTGGTGGGCGCGGTCGAGGGGCTCGACGGCCGCGACGTGCTGCTCGCCGGCGGCGAGCGCATCCAGCCGGACGCCGTGATCGCCTGCGCGGGCTACGCGCGCGGGCTCGACCCGCTGATCGGCCACCTGGGGCTGCTGGGCCACAAGGGGCGGCCGTCCGTGCACGCGGAGCAGACGGCCCCGAACGCGCCGCACCTCTACTTCATCGGATACAGCAACCCGATCAGCGGGATGTTCCGCGAGTTCGGGATCGTCGCGAAGAGGATCGCGAAGGCGATCGCGCGCGACCGGGCCTTGGCGGCCGCCCAGCCGGCACCGCGCGAAGCCGTGCCCGCCTAGAGACTCACCTTGATGGTGCGGGTGGTCTCGGTCGGGTTGCCCGCGGCGTCGGTGGCCAGCAGGTGCATCCGCACGCTGAACCCCTTTCGGCCGCCCACGAGCTTGCGGTTGGGCTTGAGCGTGATCTTGCGCTTGCCGGAGCCGAGCTTCAGCGTCTTGGTGGCGAGCGTCAGGTTGAACGACGCCTTCGGAGCGACCAGCCTTCCGAGTGAGGCGGATGACGCGGCTCCCAGCAGCTCCGCGCTGAAGGCGCTCGACTCATCGGGCGTCACCGAAAACGCCACCCCCTTCAGGAAGTCCTTGAGCTTCATCGACTTCTTCAGGCCCGAGAGGGTCAGCTTCGGTCCCGCCACGTCCGGCGCCGGGCTGCGGTCGGTCGTCTCGCAGTCGGGCTGGACGGTGTCGGCGAAGTCCGCCGTGGCCGAGTCGACCTCCGTACCGCAGCCGATGTCGTCGACCGCGCCGTCGCGCCCGAGGATCGTGTCGGCGCCCGCTGCGCCGCGGAGGAAGTCGCTCCCGCCGCCGCCGTCGATCGTGTCGTCACCGGGCCCGCCGACCAGCCGTTCGGCCCCCGGCCCTCCCACCAGCAGGTCGCCGGCGCTCCCACCTGTGACCTGCTCGACATCGGAATGCACGTTGTCGCCCTCTCCGGCCAGACCGTCGCCGGGCGCGTCGTTCAGCGAGACCTCCACGCGCGCGGACTGGTCGGCGTAGCCCGTGCTGTCGAACCCCGGACCGCCGTGGATGTCATCGGCCTCGCCGTTGCCGTTGACCGCGTCGTCGCCGCCGCCGCCGTCGAGGCTGTCCAGGCCCGCGTTCCCCAACAGCACGTCGTCGGCCGGTCCGCCGATCAGCTGGTCGTTCCCGGAGCTGCCCACGAGCGTCGAGGGCGATGCGCCCGCCGCGAGCTTGTCGTTGCCCGGGCCGCCGATCATCTGCTCGATGTCGGCGCCCACGTTGTCGCCCTCACCCGGCTCACCGTCGTTGGCGTTGCCGTCGGCGGACAGGTCCACGGCGGCGGTCCGGACGGCATAGCTCACGCCGTCGAGGCCGGCCCCGCCCGTCATCGTGTCCGCCCCGTCGGCCGTCGCATCCGGGCTGAACGTGTCGCTCGCGCTCCCCCCGGTCATCACGTCCACGCCCGGCCCGCCCGTGAATTGGTTGTTCACGGTCGCGCTCCCCGTGAGCGTGTCGTCCTCGCTGCCGCCGTTGAGCGTCGTCGACGTGAAAAAGAACAAGCCGGTCCTAAGCGCGACCTGGCTGACGTCGACCGTGTCCTTGCCCCCCTCCCCATTGATGACGACGCTGCCGAAGTCGTTGATCGCCGAGGTGGCGGTGAACCTGTCGTCTCCGGGGCCGAGGTTCGACTGGAGGGTGGTCAGCGAGACCGTGATCGGCCCGAGGTTGCAGTCGTAGGTCTTGCTGTCGATCATCGTGCATCCGCCGCCGTTCGTCACCCCGGCTGTGTCGGTGACCCGGTAGGTCGTGCCGGTGGTGTGCGAGACCGTGATCGTGTTGGGCTCGTTCGTGTTCGAGTTGATCGAGAGGCTGACCGAGCTGGTCCCACCTCCCAGGACCGCCGCGCTCGAGGCGGCGTGCGCGGGAGCGGCGGCGAACAGCAGCGACGCGGGGACCATCAGGGCGAGCGCCAGCCGGCGCGGGAGGTGGGCCATGCCGGCGACTCTCTCAGGCCGACGGGCCACGAGTCAAGTGGCGCGTCGGAGCCAGCCGCCTAGCCGGATAGCGCCCGGCGCAGCAGGTCGCGCAGAGCGCGCTGGTCCGCGACCGGCAGCGCCGCGAGCTGCGGGGGCGGCTCGCTCATTCGCTTGACCAGCTCGCCGCGCACCCGCTCGCCCTCGGCGGTCAGCACGAGCATCTTGACCCGCCGGTCGTTGGGCGCCGGCCGGCGCTCGACCAGGCCGCGGCTCTCCAGCCGGTCCACGATGCCGGTCACGTTCGAGCTGTCGCACGCGAGCCGGCCGGCCAGCTCGCTCATCGGCATCGGCTCGGCCATGTGCTTGATCGCGCCCATCTGCGGGGGCGCCAGCTCGAACTCCTGCGCTATCGCGAGGAAGCGCCCGCGCTGCGAGCCGAACAGGTCGGCGATCAGGCTCCAGGCCTCCGCCGCCGGTGAGTGCTTGTTTGCAACGGTCGTCATTTGAACGGAATCATAGTCGAACTAATAGATAGTTGACAACCTCAACTTCTTTGATAGTCTGCCGCCCATGAACGAACCCCTCATCCCCCAGATCGTGCCGGCACCGACGCCCACCGGATGGCGCCTGGTCCTGGTGCGCGCATCGTGATGACCCAGCCGGAGGGAATCGAGGTCGAGGGCCTGGTACGCGAGTTCAAGAAGGGCCCGCGCGCCGTGGACGGCATCGACCTCGAGGTGGCCCCCGGCGAGATCTACGGCTTCCTGGGCCCCAACGGCGCCGGCAAGTCCACCACGGTGCACATGCTCACCACCCTCCTGCCCCCCACCGCCGGCACCGCCCGCGTGGCCGGCTTCGACGTGGTCAAGCAGGGCCCGCAGGTGCGCTCGGCGATCGGCGCCGCGCTCCAGGACGCCGCGCTCGACCCGCTGCTCACCGCCCGCGAGCACATGCGGCTCCAGACCGCGCTCCATGGCCTGCCCAAGGCCGAGCGGCGCCGCCGCGGCGACGCCCTGATCGAGCGCGTGGGCCTGACCGAGGCCGCCGACCGCCGCGTGAAGGGCTACTCCGGCGGCATGAAGCGCCGCCTGGACCTGGCCCTCGCCCTCGTGCACGAGCCGCGGATCCTCTTCCTCGACGAGCCCACCACCGGCCTCGACCCGCAGAGCCGTGCCGCGCTCTGGGACGAGGTGGCGCGGCTGGCCAACGAGGACGGGGTCACGGTCTTCCTCACCACCCAGTACCTCGAGGAGGCCGACGTGCTGGCCAACCGCGTGGGGATCATCGACAACGGCCGCATCGTGGCCGAGGGCACCCCGGCCGAGCTCAAGGCCGAGATCGGGCGCCCGAGCGTGGAGGCAATCCCGCGCGACGTGGGCCAGCGCGAGGAGGCGCTCGCGGTCCTGCGCCGGTTCGGGGAGGACCGCAACGAGTCCTCGCCACGCGGCGCGGCGGTGCGGCTCACCAACGGCGTGGACGAGCTCGCCTCGATCGTGCGCGCGCTCGACGAGCAGGGCATCGGCCTGGCCAACATCGAGCTCCACCAGCCCACGCTCGACGACGTGTTCCTCGCCAAGACCGGGCGCTCGCTCGAGGGCGCCGGCGACGGCGACGAGGCCGAGGACGCCGAGCTCGTCCCCGCATGACCGCCTCGCCGCTCGCCATCCAGGTCGGTCACCTGGCACGCCGCTCGATCATGCGCACGATGCGCCAGCCGGCGATCATCATCCCCGGCACCACGTTCCCGCTGTTCCTACTCGCGGTGAACGCCGGCGGCCTCGACGCCGCCACCAAGCTGCCGGGCTTCCCCACCCACTCCTACCTCACGTTCGCGCTCGCGATCACCTTCATGCAGGCGGCGCTGTTCGCCACCAACGCGGGCGGGAGCGACCTCGCCGAGGACATCCGCACCGGCTTCCTCAGCCGGCTCTCGCTCACGCCGCTGCGCGGCTCGGCGCTGCTGGCGGGGCAGCTCGCGGGCATCCTCGCGCTCGGGCTCTTCCAGGCGGTGGTCTTCATCGCGGTCGGGCTGGCGGCGGGCGGGCACATCGCGGCGGGCGTGGCGGGCGTGCTCGTGCTGATCGCGCTGTCCGTGCTCACCGGCCTGGCGTTCGGCACGCTGGGCATGCTGATCGGCCTGCGGACCGGCTCCGGCGAGGCGGTGCAGGGGTTCTTCCCGCTGCTGTTCGTGATGCTGTTCCTCTCCTCGATGAGCCTCCCGCGCAACCTGATCGAGCAGGACTGGTTCCGCACCGTGGCCACCTACAACCCGGTCTCGTACCTGATCGAGGGCTTCCGCAGCCTGCTGATCTACGGGTGGGACGGGCAGGCGCTGGCGCAGGGCTTCGCGGTGGCGGCCACGATCTTCGTGGTGGCGCTCGCCGCGTCCGCCCGCGCTCTTCAGACGAGGATGGTGCGCACATGACCGCCTCCTACCGCTCCGTCGCCCTCGCCGTCGCGTGGCGCCACATCAACAACCTGATCAAGAACCCGGCGCTGTTCCTGCCGCCGCTCGTGTTCCCGCTGTTCTTCTTCGCGGCGTTCGCCGGCGGCCTGTCCGCCGTGGGCAACGCGCCCGGCTTCGACTACCCCGACTACACAGCGTTCCAGTTCGTGTTCGTGCTGCTCCAGACCGCCGCGTTCGGCGGCGTGTTCACCGGCTTCTCGATCGCGGCCGACTGGGAGAGCGGCTTCGCGCGCCGGATGATGCTGGCCGCGCCGCACCGCTCGGCGCTGATCGCCGGGTACACGCTGGCGGCGCTGCTCCGCACCGTGGTGGTGGGCGGGCTGGTGTTCGCGGTCGCGCTGATCACCGGGATGCAGATCGGAGGGAACGGTCTCGAGCTGAGCGGGCTGATCGGGCTCGCGCTGATCGTGAACGTGGCCGCCACGCTCTTCGGCGCCGGGGTTTCGCTGCGCTTCCGCACCATGCAGGCCGCGCCGGCCCTCCAGACGCCGGTCTTCCTGTTCCTGTTCCTCTCCCCCGTCTACGCGCCGCGCCACCTGCTCGCCGGCTGGGTCCACGCCGTCGCCGGCCTCAACCCGGCCACGGCGCTGCTCGAGGCGGGCCGCGCGCTGATCTCCGGCCTGCCCGCCGACACGGCGCTCGCCTTCGGCGCCGCGGGAGCACTGGCGATCGCGTTCGCGCTCTGGGCCGTGCGCGGCATGCGCAGCGCCGAGAACGCCGTCTGATCGCGACGCGCGACCGCGCCGCGTGGGGCATGATGCCGCCACCTGCCGGGTACCGGTAGGTACCGAGTAGACCACGAGGGAGGGCGAATGGACGAGGAGCACAGCACGCCGCAGCAGGATCTTCCGCGCGACGACGAGCGCACCGAGGAGCAGCAGGATTCCCCGTCCGGCGGCGCCGATTCGCCCGAGGACAACGCGGAGCAGAAGGCCGAGGACGACACCGGCGGGACCGCCGGCGCCTCCGGCGAGGACGAGAGCAGCTCGCAGAAGTCGTCCGAGGAGGCCGAGAAGGAGGCCGAGGAGGCCAAGGAGAAGGTCAAGGCCCTCGAGGAGGATCCGCCCGACAAGCTCGAGGACTGGCCCGACGACAAGGCCAAGTACGAGACCTTCGGCGGCGCGGAGGGCGACGAGTCCTACGAGGAGTCGGTCACCTCCAAGCTCGGTCCCTCGTCGCTGCGCCACCGCGACGACGGCTCGGTCGAGATCGAGGGCGAGGAGGTCGACGACCCCGAGAAGTACAAGGGCGACCCGATCCCCGGCGGCCCGACCGACCCGAAGATGGAGGACTCACGCGCCTACGGCGAGCCGGACCTGACCGACGAGTCGTCGGTGAACGAGGAGGGGGACCAGAAGGACGACTCGGGCGACGCCCAGCCGGCCGAGGACGCGTCGGGGACCAGCGAGGGCACGTCGGAGGGCACGTCGGAGGGAACCTCGGAGGGCACGTCCGACGACGATGACGACGGCGCGAAGGGCGGCGAGCCGGCTAGCTCTTAGAGCCGGCCTTCTTCTTGGGCTTGGACGACGACCCCGAGTCGTCGTCCTCGCCTTCCTCCTTCTCCTCGAGCTCGCGCTTGAGGACCTTGCCCGTCGCATTGCGCGGCAGCTCCTTCATGAACTCCACGTCGCGCGGCACCTTGTAGCCCGCGAGGCTCGACTTGACGTGCTTCTTCACGTCGTCCTCGCTCGGCCCGCCGCTGCCCTTCTTGACCACGAACGCCTTGAGGCGCTGGCCCCACTTCTCGTCGTCCACACCGATCACGGCGACCTCGTTCACGCCCTGCATCTTCGAGATCGTGTCCTCCACCTCGCGCGGAAACACGTTCTCGCCGCCCGAGACGATCATCTCGTCGTCGCGGCCCGAGACGAACAGCCGCCCCTCGTCGTCGATGTAGCCCACGTCGCCGGTGGCCATGAGCCCGTCGATCACGTCCTTCGAGCCGCCGCCGGTGTAGCCCTCGAACAGCATCTCGTTGCCCACGAAGATGCGCCCCTCCTTGCCGTCGGGCACCTCGTTGCCGTTCTCGTCGTAGATCCGCAGGACGGTGCCCATCGGCGGCTTGCCCGCGGTGCCGGGCGCGGCGCGCAGGTCGTCGGGCGTGGCGATCGTGGCCCACGCCACCTCGGTCGAGCCGTAGAGGTTGTAGACGATCGGCCCGAACCGCTCGATCGCCTTCTCGGCAAGCGACGACGAGAGCGCCGAGCCGCTGACGGCGATGATGCGCAGCTTGGACAGGTCGTAGCGGTCGATGACCTCGGGCTCGAGCTCGAGGATGCGCTGGAGCATCACGGGCACGACCGCGAGCGCGGTCGCCTCGTGCTGCGCCGTGGCCGACAGGGTCTCCTCCGGGTCGAACTTGCGCCGCAGCACGAGCGTCGAGGTCAGCGCCATGCCGAGCGTGAAGTGCGCGAAGCCCCACGCGTGGAACATCGGCGCGGCGATCATCGTCGTCTCGCGTGCCTTGAGCGGGATCTTCGAGAAGAGGGCCGCGGCCGGGTCGAGCGACTCGGGCTGCTTGCGCGACGCGCCCTTCGGCGTGCCGGTGGTGCCGCTGGTCAGGATCACGACGCGGCCCTTCTCCACCGGCGGGATCGGATCGCTGGTGTCGCCCTGCTCGATGAGGTCCTCGAGCAGCGGGTCCTTGGGCGTCGAGGCCGGATCCTCGTGCCAGCCGATGAAGCGCTTGCGGCGCTTGCCGGCG
>JAXDJC010000281.1:0-2876 GCA_034663685.1 Thermoleophilaceae bacterium | reverse complement strand
GCTCGGTCGGGCCGCGCCAACGGCGGCTGGGGAGGGGGCCGTGACGGGGCCGCCGCGCAAGACTGATCCGTTTTACCCCTCATGGGGGGTAAAAGGGATCAGCCACCTGCCGAGCCCGTCCCCTGAGTGCTCGCCGTTGCCGTACGCGCCACGCGGCGCCCGGCGCTCAGCGCCAGCCGCGCGGCTTCCACACCAGCTGGGCCGCCCGGTCCATCGCGTGCAGCAGCGCCGGCACGTACTTGGTCACGAGCCGCAGGCACGCCCAGCGGAACCAGCTCAGGTCGCGCGCGAGCCCTGGCCCCACGGCGCTGGCGACCGCCATCACGCCGGCGATCGGCCGGGCGCTGATCTCGATCCGCGCGACCCTGCCCTCCTCGTCGCAGCGCAGCAGCTCGCAGCCCTCCACGTAGCGCCCCGACATCTGACCCTGGAAGGTCACGATGTGGGTGCTGCCGGCGACCCACTCGTCCGGGTACTCGAGCTTCTCGAAGCTGTCCATGATCACGCGGATCACCGCCGTGACCTCCTCGAGGCCGACGAACGACCGCGACGTGACCGGGGAATTGAAGACCACGTCCGGGCGGAGCGTGGCCACCAGCGCCGGGAGGTCGCGACGCTCCATCGCACGGCGGAACGGATGGCCCTGGCCGGCGCCGGCCTCCACCCTCGTCGCCTCCACCGCGCTCACGCCGCCGCCTCCGCGCGCTGCCGGATCGCCCGCAGCATCCGCCGCACCGCCACCACGTGGCCGCGCGAGCCGATCACCATGGCCCGGTACGCCGAGCCCACGAGGCCCGGGAAGGCGGCGCGCGTCTCCGCCCTCACCCGGGTACGGCCCGGCCCGAGCTCGTCCACGTGGAAGGCGAGCCGGTAGCGCGAGAAGCGGTGCTCGCCCTCGTACACGAGCGTCGACGGCCGCGCGGACTCCGCCACCCGGAAGCCGGGGAAGGTGCCGCCCGTCTCGGTCGGCGATCCGCTGGCCTCCCGCTCGCGGCAGCCGAGCACGCGCACGCCGATCGCCACCGCGCGGCTGTCCGCGTCGCGGCCCATCACCGCGCCCACGGCATCCCAGGCCTGGGCGGCGCCGGCGCCGACCTCCACCGCCCGCTCGTCCACGTAGGGAAGGCTCGCTGAGCTCACGCGCCGGATCATGGCGCAGTCGCGCGATTTGCCGCGAGCCGCGGCTCGACGGGAGGATCCGCCGGATGCCCGACGCCAGAGACTGCGACGTGATCGTGTTCGGGGGCGGCCTCGCCGGGATGAGCGCCGCGCTCCAGCTCAAGCGGCTGCGCCCGGAGACCCGGATCGTGTGCGCCGAGAAGCGCACCTTCCCGGTCCCCGAGGGCGCCTACAAGGTCGGCGAGTCGGCGGCCGAGGTGGGCGCCCACTACCTCAAGGAGGGCATCGGCTTCCGCAAGCACATGGAGGAGGACCAGCTGCGCAAGTTCAGCCTGCGCATCTTCTCCCCGAGCAACGGCAACTCGGACATCACCCGCCGGCCCGAGTTCGGCTTCTGCCGGCTCTCGCCGCTGCGCACCTACCAGATCGACCGCGGCCGGCTCGAGAACGCGCTGGCCACGGCGGTCGACGACTCCGGCGTGGAGTTCCTCCAGGGCAGCTCGGTCTCCGCGTTCTCGCTCGGCCCCGACCGCCACACCGCGACGGTGAAGGACGAGCAGGGGAGGACCCGCGAGTACACGGCCCGGTGGATCATCGACGCGAGCGGCCGGGTGAGCCTGCTGCGCCGCCAGCTCGGGCTGACCGTGGACATCCCGCACGACGTGAACGCCGCCTGGTTCCGCGTGCCGTACCGCCTGTCCGTGGACGACTGGTCCGAGGACGAGGCGTGGCGCGCCCGCGTGCCCAACGGGCGCCGCTGGGCCAGCACCTGCCACCTGGTCGGCGAGGGGTACTGGGTCTGGCTGATCCCGCTGGCGTCCGGCTCGCACAGCGTGGGCGTGGTGGCCGACCCCAACTTCGTGCCGTTCGAGAAGATCCGCCGCTACGACACCCTGCTCGAATGGGCCCGCGAGAACGAGCCGCAGCTGGCCGAGAAGCTGCCCGACTCGGAGGACGGCCTGCTCGACTTCCGCAAGCTGAAGAACTACGCGTACGGGACGCGCCGCGGGCTCTCGCCGGACCGCTGGGCCCTCACCGGCGAGGCCGGCCTCTTCCTCGATCCGCTCTTCTCCACCGGCTTCGACTTCATCGCGGTGGCCAACACGCTGAGCACGCGCCTGATCAGCGGCGCGCTCGACGACGAGCCCGATGTGCGCAAGCGGCTGAAGGCCTACAACCGCTTCTACCTCGGCCAGTTCATGGGCTGGGAGCCCGCGTTCGCCGGGCAGTACGAGATCTTCCGGGACGCCCAGGCCACCTCCGCCAAGCTGATCTGGGACAACGCCTCGTACTTCATGTTCCCCGTGCCGATGATCACCAGCGGCCACTTCCTCGACTACGAGTTCACGGCCAAGATGGTCGACGAGTTCAGGCCGCACTTCGAGATGAACGTGCACATGCAGCGGCTCTTCCGCGAGTGGAGCCGCAGCGAGTACGACCGCCAGGCGGCGGGCTTCGTGTACGGCACCGACCCGATGGTGGAGGAGCTCTTCCACTCCGCTTCGGGCGAGCTGACCCAGGCCGAGACCGCCGAGATCGTGACCAGCGGCGTGCGCCGCCTGAAGGCGCTGAGCTGGGAGATGTACGACCGGATGACCGAGACGGCCGGGCTGAAGATGGAGGCCCCGACCTGGGATCGCCCCACGCTCGACGAGTCGATCGTCGGCTGGTCGTCCTACGAGCAGCGCACCGCGCCGCCCGCGCAGACCGAGCCGCAGCCGGCCGACTCCTGGATGCTGCGCTAGCCGCTCCGGCTC
>JAXDJC010000272.1:0-2555 GCA_034663685.1 Thermoleophilaceae bacterium | reverse complement strand
ACTCGGTGCGCAGCTTGTCGACGAAAGCGGCGCGCTCGTCGGGGTCCTCGATCTTCTGCACCTGGTTGTAGTAGACGGCGTTGACCGCGGCCTGCGGGCCCATCACCGCGATGCGCGCGTTCGGTAGCGCGATGCAGGCGTCCGGGTCGAAGGCGGGCCCCGCCATGGCGTAGAGCCCCGCGCCGTAGGCCTTGCGGATCACGACCGAGAGCTTGGGCACCGTGGCCTCCGACACCGCCGAGATCATCTTGGCGCCGTGCCGGATGATGCCTTGGCGCTCGACGGCGGTGCCGATCATGAAGCCGGGAACGTCGGCAAGGAACAGGAGCGGGATGTTGAAGGCGTTGCAGGTCCAGATGAAGCGCGCCGCCTTGTCGGACGAGTCGACGAACAGCACTCCCCCGCGCTGCTTGGGTTGGTTGGCGACGATGCCCACCGCCCGCCCGTCGATCCGCGCGTAGCCGACGACGAGCTCCTTGGCCCAGCGCTTGTGCACCTCGAGGAACGAGCCCTCGTCGACCAGGCCGTCGATGAGCTTGACCACGTCGAAGGGCTTGTTCTCGTCCTCGGGCACGAGCTCGCGGATCGCCGGAGCGTCCGCCTCGGGCTCGGCGGGCGGCGCCGCCGGCGGCTCCTGCTTCCAGTTGGTCGGGAAGTACGAGAGGTAGCGCTTCGCCGTGTCGATCCCCTCCTCGTCTGACTTCACGAGGAAGTGCCCGACGCCCGACACGCCGGTATGCATGCGCGCGCCGCCCATCTCCTCGAGCGTCACCTTCTCGCCGATCACCATCTCGGCCATGCGAGGCGAGCCGAGGTACATCGACGCGTTGCCCTCGCGCATGATCACGACGTCGCAGAAGGCGGGGATGTAGGCGCCGCCGGCGGCGCTCGGGCCGAACAGGACGCACACCTGCGGGACGAGCCCCGAGAGCTTCACCTGCGTGTGGAAGATCCGCCCCGCGCCGCGCCGCCCGGGGAACATCTGCACCTGCTCGGTGATGCGGGCGCCCGCCGAGTCGACGAGGTAGACCATCGGCACGAGGTGCTTCAGCGCCTGCTCCTGGATGCGGATGATCTTCTCGACGGTCTTCGGGCCCCACGAGCCCGCCTTGACCGTCGGGTCGTTGGCCATCACGCACACGGGCCGGCCGCCGATCGACGCCATGCCGGACACGACCCCGTCGGCGACGAAGCCGTCGTTCTCCCAGTTGGCGAGCAGCGCCTCCTCGGCGAACGAGTCGCGGTCCACGAGCCGGGCGATCCGCTCGCGCACGGGCAGCTTCCCCTGCTGGGCGGACTTCTCGCGATGGCGCTCCGGACCGCCGGCGCGCGCGCGTTCGAGAGCTTCCCTGAGGCTCGGCACGGGCGAAACCTACCGCGCCGCGTTTCGCCCGGATGCGGGGAGGGAATCGATAAGCGTCCTCTTTACCCCGCACTGGAGGTGCGATGCACATCCGTCCCCTGGCCCTCGCGGCGGCGCTGGTCGCCGTCCTCGGCCTCGCGCTCGCCACGACCGCCTCGGCCGCTCCCTACGACAAGGACACGCTCCTCGTCAAGTTCCGCCCCGGCACGGGCGCCGCGGCACAGAACGCCGCCCTGAACGTGCCCGGAGTCGGCCGCAGGCTCGGTCAGGTCGGCGGCCTCAGCACGTGGGTCGTGTCGGTGAATCGCGACCCTGCCGTGCTCGCCCGCGTGATCTCGCAGAACGCCGTGGTGGCCTACGCCGAGCCGAACTTCATCCTGAAGGCCCAGGCCACGCCCAACGACCCGCTGTACAGCACCGAGTACGGGCTCAACAACACGGGCCAGACGGGCGGCTCGCCCGACGCGGACATCGACGCGCCCGAGGGGTGGGACCTCGCCGGCCTCGCGGCGTTCCCGAACACGGGCGGCGTGAAGGTCGGCATCGTGGACACCGGGATCGACCAGACGCATCCGGACCTGGCCGGCAAGACCGCCGGCTGCGCGACCTCGTACAACGCGGGCGTGACGATCGTGAACGGGATCTGCCACGACGACAACGGCCACGGCTCCCACGTCTCGGGCACGATCTCGGCCAACACGAACAACGGCCAGGGCGTGTCCGGCGTCGCGTTCAACTCGCCGATCGTGATGTGCAAGGCGCTGGCGACAGCGGCCGGCACGGGGCTGACGAGCGACATCGCCAACTGCATCAACTGGACGAGGCAGCAGGGCGTGAAGGTGATCTCGATGAGCCTCGGCGGCGGCGACAACGCCACGCTCAAGGCCGCGGTGCAGACCGCCTACAACAACGGCAACGGCGTCCTGCTGGTGGCCGCGGCGGGCAACGACGGCAACGCGAACCTGAACTACCCGGCGGGCTACGCCGAGGTGGTGTCGGTGGCGGCGACGGACAACAAGGACCATCGCGCGTCGTTCTCGAACGCCAACTCCGACGTCGAGGTTGCTGCGCCCGGCGTGAACGTCGAGTCGACCTATGCGGGCGGCCTCTACATGTCGCTCTCGGGCACGTCGATGGCGACTCCGCACGTGGCCGGCGTGGCCGCTGTGATCGCCGACCTGAATCCGACGGC
>JAXDJC010000257.1:0-47272 GCA_034663685.1 Thermoleophilaceae bacterium | reverse complement strand
GGTCCACCGCCCGACTCCACCAGCGCAGCGGTCGAGGGCGCCATCGACACCACCGCCCGCGCCACCGCGCGGCGATCGCTCACGCCCTTTCCGCCCACGTCCACCATCCGCGCGCGGCCCTCGTCGTCGATGTGGGAGAGCCCCTCTATGCCGGAACGGCCGTCCGCTGCGCCGCCGCGACGAGATCGCGGACGGCCCCCTCGTCGCCCGCTCGCAGCAGCTCCACCGGGTCGGGCTCGCCGTTCACGATCGACTCGAAGAACGCCTTGCGGTCCTGGTACGTGGGCAGCGTGCCCTTGGCCCAGCCGCGCGCCTCGTTGAGGATCACCGCGAGGCGGGCGTACGGCTCGCCGAACTGCTCCGCGATCTCGGCCTTGATCCGCTTGGCCAGCGCCGGGCTGGCGCCCGCGGTGGAGATCGCGATGGCCAGCGGGCCGGTGCGCACGATCGCGGGCAGGATGAAGTTGCAGAGCGGCGGCACGTCCACCACGTTCACGAGCATCGCGCGGCGCTCGGCATCCTCGTACACGCGGATGTTCACATTGGTGTGGTCCGTGGCGGCGATCGCGATGAAGGTGGCCTCGAGGTCGCCGGTCTCGTACTCGCGCCGGACCCACTGGATCGAGCCCTCGGATGCCAGCGCCTCGAGCTCCGGCACGGCCTCCGGCGCGATCAGCGTGACGGCGCCGTCGCAGGCCAGGAGGCCCTCGACCTTCTCGAGCCCCACCTCGCCGCCGCCCACCACCACGCAGCGGCGGCCGGTGAGCCTGAGGCACGCGATGTAGAACGGCGTGTCGAGCATGTCGCGCACGCACGTCTGATCGCAGATGCCGCGCCTGAACTGGCAGACGCATTCCTTTCCGGCGTAGGCCTGGGCGGGCATGGTCCGATCCAGTCTACGGATGCGTACCCTCGCTGAGATGCCCTCGGCCGGCTACTTCACCGACGACTCGATGCTCCGCCGCGTGCACCGCGAGAGGGCGATCGCATTGTCGGGCCCGCGCGCGCTGCTGATGCAGGCCGCGCACCCGGTGGCGGTGAGGGGCCTGCTCGCGCACTCGAGCGCTTTGGAGGAGCCCTACGACCGCCTGGCCCGCACGGCGGAGGCGATGAGCACGATCGGGTTCGGCTCCCGCAGGGCGGCCGACGAGGTGACCGCTCGCGTGCGCGCGCTGCACAGGCGCGCGCGCGTCGACCAGCCCGACCTCCTCCTCTGGGTGCTCTTCACGCTCGTGGACAGCGGCATCGTGGTCTACCGGATGTACGTGCGCGGGATGGACGACGAGCAGCAGGCCGCCTACTGGGAGGACTACAAGGTGGTGGGCGAGCTGTTCGGGCTGCGCCGCTCGGAGATGCCCGACACGCTCGCGGACCTCCGCGAGTACCGCCGCGAGATGCTCGAGAGCGGCACGCTCACGGTGAGCGACTGGGCTCGCACCCGCGCGCGCGAGATCGTGCTCGAGCCGCCCGTGCCGATGGTCGCGCAGCCGCTGGTCGAGCTGGTCAACTTCATAACGATCTCGCTCCTGCCCGGCGAGATCCGCAAGCAGTACCGGTTCCGGCCGCTCCCGCCCGCGCCGCTGCGCAGGGCCCTCGTGGCGGGCGGCGCGGAGTACGTGAAGCGGGCGCTGATCCCGTTCCTGCCGGACCGCCTGCGGCTCGTGCCCGCGGCGCGCGCGGCGTAGGCCGCGGCCCGCGAGCCCCGGGTCAGCGCTTGAACGCGCCCTTCAGCGTCTTGCGCCCCAGCCGCGCCAGCGGCCGGATGCCCTGGCGCAGCGCCTTGGCCTTGTCCTCGTCGCGCCCGTAGAGCAGCTGCGCCGCGGCGTGCAGGCCGCGTGTGTTCGAGTCGTCGTACGGGTGCCACCAGAAGCTCCGCCAGAGCGACGGCTCCCAGGCCACCTGCTTCACGTTCACGCACTCGTAGAAGCCGTGCTGGGAGTGCGCGCGGCCGATGCCGGAGTCCTTCACCCCGCCCCACGCGCAGCCGCACAACCCGTGCGTGTACATGTGCTCGTTGATCCAGACCATCCCGCTCTCGAGCCGCTGCGCGATCCGCTCGCCCTTCTCGCGGTCGAGCGTCCAGACGCTGTTTCCGAGGCCGAACTCGGAGTCGTTGGCCAGCCGGATCGCCTCCTCCTCGGAGTCCACCGTGACGATCGGCACCACCGGGCCAAATATCTCCTCGCGCATGATCCGCATGTCGCTCGTCACGTCCGTGAGCACCGCGGGCGCGTAGAACTTGCCGTCGAGCCCGGCGGGCTCCACGGGCCCGCCGCAGTGGAGCGTGGCGCCGTTCGCCACCGCGTCGTCCACCAGCTCCTTGACGATCTCGTACTGGTCCTCCGAGACCATCGGCCCGACCTCGATGTCCGGTCGCGCCGGGTCGCCCACGCGCAGCCGCCTGGCGCCCTCGATCACGCCGGCGGTGAAGCGGTCGGCGATCTCGCGCATCACGTACACGCGCTCGATGCCCGAGCACGTCTGCCCGGCGTTGGCGAACCCGCCCCAGAGCGTGCCGTCGATCGCGTTCTGCACGTTCGCGTCCGGGAGCACGAGCACCGAGTCCTTGCCGCCCAGCTCGAGCACGCAGCCCTTGAGGCGCTCAGCGCACGCAACGCCCACGCCGCGTCCGACCTCCACCGAGCCCGTGAAGAAGATCTTCGAGGCGCTCGACTCGACCAGCGCGTTGCCCACCTTGCCGCCGCCGTGGATCGTGCGCACGATCCCCTCCGGCAGGCCGGCCCGCTCGAACGCCCAGCGGATCCGGTCGCCGATCAGCGGCGTGAGCGAGGCAGGCTTGAGCACCACGCCGTTGCCCGCCATCAGCGCCATCGCAACCTCGCCGAACGGGATCGACCACGGGTAGTTCCACGGAGCGATCACCCCGACCACGCCGAGCGGCTCGTACGAGAAGTGGTGGCTCTTCTGCTTGGCGAAGATCGGCACGCCGCGCACGGGCTCGGGCGCGAGGATGTCCGGGCCGTTGTCGGCGATCCAGTGGAGCGCGTCGATCGTGGGGATCAGCTCCATGGAGTACGACTCCGCGAGCGGCTTGCCCTGCTCGCGCGTGAGCAGCGTGGTGAGGTCCTCGAGGTTGTCGATCAGCACCTGCGCGGTGCGGCGCATGTAGCGGGCGCGATCGGTCAGAGGCAGCAGCGCCCAGAACGGCTGGACCTCGGCCACGTCGTCCACCACGGCCTGCACCTCGTCCGGCTGGAGCGTGGGCACGGCACCGAGGCGCTCGCCCGTGGCGGGGTTGAACGACTCGAGCTCCGGCCGCCCGCCCGCCGCGCTCGCTCCGTTGCTGGTCGCTCCGGCCTGAGTCGTCGCCACTGCCCCTCCTAGAAGTTCGCCGCCACCATTGTGGCGGAACGCGGCGACCCCACGGCTATGCGCCTCTGCCACGCGCCTTTTCGATCCTGGCCTGGCGCTCGCGCAGCTCGCGCTCCTCGCCGTGCTCCGAGAGCTCCAGGAAGCGCTCGCCCTCGGCCTCGGGCGGCATCAGCTCCTGCGGCGAGACCCCCTCCGGCCGGTCGTGCGGGTAGTCGTATCCCCTGCCGCGCCCGAGCGCCTTCGCGCCGGGGTAGGCCGCACTGCGCATCGAGTCCGGTGGGATCACCGGGCCGTTCTCGCGCACCCACTGGCGCGCCGCCTTGAGCGCCTGGTACGACGCGTTCGACTTCGGCGCCAGCGCCAGGTACACCGCCGCCTGGGCCAGGTTGTGCGCGCACTCCGGCATCCCCACGTGCTCGACCGCGTACGCCGTGTCCACCGCCACGCCCAGCGCGCGCGGGTCGGCGTTGCCGATGTCCTCGCTGGCGAGGATCACCATCCGCCGGGCGATGAAGCGCGGGTCCTCGCCGCCCTCGATCATCGCCGCCAGGTAGAGCAGCGACGCGTCGGGGTCCGACCCGCGCGTGGCCTTTATCCAGGCCGAGATCGTGTCGTAATGGTGGTCGCCGCCCTTGTCGTAGAGCACGGCCTTGCGCTGCATCGCCTGCTCGGCTACCCCGAGCGTGATCACGCCGCCGTCCGGGTTCTCGGCGGCCAGCTCGAGCCCCACCAGCGCGCTGCGCCCGTCGCCCGCCGAGCGCGCGGCCAGGAAGGCCAGCGCCTCGTCCTCGATCTCCGGCGGGTCCTCGATGTACTCGGCGAGCGCGCGGCGCAGCAGCGTGCTCACGTCCTCGTCGGAGAGCCCGCGCAGCTCGTAGATCCTCGTGCGAGAGATCAGCGCCGAGTTCACCTCGAAGTACGGGTTCTCGGTGGTCGCGCCCACGAGCGACACGAGCCCCTCCTCCACCGCCGGCAGCAGCGCGTCCTGCTGGGCCTTGTTGAACCGGTGGATCTCGTCGAGGAAGAAGATCGTGTGACGGCCGCCCGCGCGCACGCGCTCCTCCGCGCGCGCGAGGACCTCGCGCACCTCGGCGCGCCCCGCGTTCACCGCCGAGAGCTCCTCGAACGCGGCGTTGGCGTTCACGGCCAGGAGCCGCGCGATCGTGGTCTTGCCGGTGCCCGGCGGGCCGTACAGGATCATCGAGTGCGGCTCGCCGTCCTCGATCGCGCGCCGCAGCGGCGAGTCGGGGCCGAGGATGTGCTGCTGGCCCACCAGCTCGTCCACGGTCGTGGGGCGCATGCGCACCGGCAGCGGCCGGTCGGACTGCGGGACCGCCGTCTGCCCGCGGCGGGCCGGCTCGTCGCCGGCGTCGAATAGCTGCTCCACACGCCGATTCTGGCAGCGGCGCGGCCATATACTCGCCCTCCCGTGCCCGAGCGCCAGCAACTCGAGGATCGGACCGTCGATCTGCTGCGGCGGTTGATCTCGATGAACACGGTCAACCCGCCGGGCAACGAGGAGATCGTGCAGCTGCACCTGCGGGAGCTGCTCGAGTCCGCCGGGTTCGAGTGCGAGCTGCTCGCGGCCGTGGAGGGGCGGCCCAACCTGGTGGCGCGCCTGCGCGGCGGGAGCGACGGCCCGCGGCTCGCCTACCTCGGCCACGCCGACACGGTGATCGCCGAGCCGAAGGACTGGACCGTGGACCCCTGGTCGGGCGAGCTGCGCGACCGCCAGGTGTGGGGGCGCGGGGCCCTCGACATGAAGGGGCAGGTGGCGGCCGAGGTTGCCGCCGTCACCGCACTCGCCGAGGAGGGCTGGCGGCCCGCGTCGGGCGAGCTGATGGTGGTGATCACCGCCGACGAGGAGCGCGGCGCGGCCAAGGGCGCGAACTGGCTCTGCGCGAACCACCCCGACACGGTGCGCTGCGACTACGTGGTGAACGAGGGCGGCGGCCACGCCTTCGAGTTCGAGGGGCGGCCGATCTACCCGGTCGAGGTGGCCGAGAAGGGCGTGTTCCGCTTCACGCTGACCACCACCGGCCGCGCCGGCCACGGCTCGATCCCCAAGATCGCCGACAACGCGCTCGCGAAGATGGCCCCAGTCCTCAAGGCGCTCGACGAGCGCCGCGCCGCGCTCGACCCGTCGCCCGAGCCCGTCGCGCTCATGCGCGAGATCGGGGTGGACGCCGAGGACCTCGAGGCCGGGCTGGCCGAGGCGTGCGAGCGCGACGCGCGAATCTCGCTGCTGCTCGAGCCCACGCTCAGCGTCACCTTCGCCCCCACGATGATCAGCGCGTCGGAGTCGATCAACGTGATCCCCGGCCACGCCAAGCTCGAGGTGGACTGCCGCGTGCCGCCGGGCCTCGGCGAGGACCACGCGCGGCAGCGGATCGGCGAGGTCATCGGAGCCAACGGCTACGAGGTGGAGTTCCACGACCAGGTGATCGGGAACCGCTCGCCGATCGAGTCGCCGCTCATGGACGCCATCCGCGCGTTCGTGGAGCGCGAGGAGCCGGGCGCCGCTGTGGCGCCGGTGATGCTGCCCGGCTTCACCGACTCGCGCTGGTTCCGCGAGGCGTTTCCCGAGTGCATCGCCTACGGGTTCTGCCCGCACCGCAGCATCGACCTCTTCTCGGCCGCCGCGCTCATGCACAGCGCGGACGAGCGCGTGCCGGTCGAGGACCTCGGCCTGGCCGCGAGCTTCTTCGCCGAGCTGGCGCCGGAGCTGCTGGGATGACCCAGCCGGTTCCCGAGGACAAGCTGCGCCTCGGCGGGATGGCGCTGCGCAACGGGCTGCTGGTGCACGGCCCCACGCACTGGGCCGCCGCCATTCGCACGAAGGAGGGGCGGATCGAGGTGGCGTCCGGTCGCAAGCCGGCGATCGCGGCTCCCATCTCCATCCCCGGCGTGCGCGGCATCGCCAAGCTGGCGGAGGCGTTCGCCGTGATCCCGCTGGTCAAGCGCGCGCTGCCGGAGGCCCGCCTCCCGATGCAGGACGCGCGCACGCTCGGCACGATGGCCGCGGCTGCGGCGGCCGGCCACGGCCTGCGGAGCGCCGGCCCGCGCACGATCGCACGCGAGGCCGCCATCGCGGGGATCAGCCTGCTGCCCGCCGTGCTCGCGCTGCGCGGCGGCGACCTCGCCTCCTACCACGGGGTCGAGCACAAGTCGATCGCGGCGTACGAGCAGGACGAGGACGCCGCGGCCGCGCTGAAGGAGCACGACCGCTGCGGCTCCAACCTCGTGGCCCCGATGCTCGCCTCGGCCGTGGCGGGCAACGTTGCCGTGAGGCGCGCCGGCCTGCGCGGCCCGGCCGCCGACGGCGCCGTGGCGCTCGGAAGCATGGCCGTGGCGGTCGAGCTGTTCGGCTGGGCCGAGCGCCATCCGGACTCGCGCGCCACGCGCTGGCTGCGCCGCCCGGGGCACGAGCTCCAGCGCGCCGTGGGCACCCGCGAGCCGACCCCGGAGCAGCTCGAGGTGGGGCGTGCCGCACTGGACGAGATCCTGCGCGTGGAGGGGAATCCGGCCGCTCCCGGAAGCCCCGAGGATGCCGTCACGACAGGGGGCTAAAGCCCCTGACCCCATCCGGCCGATAGGGACCCGGATGCGGCATATGCGCTCCCTCCGTCTTCTGGCGGTCGCCGCGGTGGCGATCGTGCTCGCGCTCGCGCTCTCCGCGGGCGCCTCGGCGAACGTCTATTGCATCCAGCCGGCCACCGGCTGCCCCACCAGCTTCCCCACGATGGACGCCGCGCTCGCCTCGGCGGACAAGCACGCCGGCGTGGACACGATCCGCGAGGTCAAGGACGGCAAGGTCCAGGACCGCGACGTGGCCGACGTGCCCAACAAGCCGGCCGCCGGCGCCACCGCGCCGGGCACGGCTCCGGTCCCCGCCCCCGCGCCGATCCCCACCCCGAGCTTCTGGGACGACGCCAAGACCTGGGTCCTCACCTGGGCGCCGCTGATCTTCATGGGACTGATCGTGGTCGTGCTCGCGATGACCATGCGCTTCATGCCGCGCACCAAGCCGCAGGAGATCAAGCCCGACAGCTCCTCCTCGATCCGCTGGGAGGACGTGGCCGGCGCCGACGAGGCCAAGGCCGAGCTGCGCGAGGTCGTGGACTTCCTGCGCGACCCGAAGCGCTTCAAGAAGCTGGGCGCCAAGGTGCCCAAGGGCATCCTGCTGCACGGACCGCCCGGCACCGGTAAGACGCTGCTGGCCAAGGCCGCCGCCAACGAGGCGGGAGCCAAGTTCTTCGCCCAGTCCGCGTCCTCGTTCGTCGAGATGTTCGCCGGGCTCGGCGCCGCGCGCATCCGGCGCCTCTTCCGCCAGGCCCGCAAGGAGGCCCCGGCGATCATCTTCATCGACGAGCTCGACGCCGTGGGCGCCACGCGCGGCAAGGACATCTCGGGCGAGAAGGACCAGACGCTCAACCAGCTCCTCGTGGAGATGGACGGCTTCGGCGACGGCGGCGACGTGGTGGTCATCGCCGCCTCCAACCTGCTCGAGAAGCTCGATCCCGCGCTGCTGCGCCCGGGCCGCTTCGACCGCCAGATCCTCGTCTCCGCGCCCGACCTGAACGGCCGCATGGAGATCCTCAAGGTGCACAGCGCGAACAAGCCCGTGCGCGGCGTGGACTTCGAGATGGTCGCCCGCCAGACGAGCGGCCTGACCGGTGCCGAGCTTGCCAACATCTGCAACGAGGCCGCGATCAACGCCGGCCGCAAGCAGCGCGACCACATCGTCACCGCCGACTTCGACGCCGCGCTGGAGCGCGTGGTGGCAGGCATGGAGTCGCGCAAGCTGATCAACGACCACGAGAAGCGCGTGATCGCCTACCACGAGGCCGGGCACGCCCTCGCCGCGGAGCTGCTCGACTCGCAGGAGAAGACGCACCGCATCTCGATCATCCCGCGCGGCAAGGCGCTCGGCTACACGCTGCACCTGCCAGCCGAGGATCGCTACCTGAAGACCAAGGAGGAGATGCTCGACTGGATGGTCGTGGGCCTGGCCGGCCGCGTGGCCGAGGCGATCGTCTTCGGCTCGATCACCACCGGTGCCGCCAACGACCTCGAGAAGGTCTACGAGGTCAGCCGCTCGATGGTCACCCAGTACGGCATGGGCACCACGATCACCTCGCGCCGCCTCCCGGTCGACGACTACTCCGTCTCCGAGGCCAGCCGCCGGATCGTGGACGAGGAGCAGCAGGAGATGACCGACCAGGCCTACCGCCGCGCGCGTGACCTCATCATCGCCAACCGCCCGCTGCTGAACGCCTTCGCCGAGTGCCTCCTCAACCAGGAGGTCATCGAGCGCGGCGACATCGAGCGCTTCGTGGCCGAGCATCGCGCGGGCCGGCTCACCGCCGTGCCCGACGCGGACGAGCCCGAGGTGGTCGAGGGCGCCGTCGTGCGCGAGCTCGAGCCCGGCGCCCCGCGCCTGGCCGCCGCCGAGCGCTTCGACGGCGACACCGACACGCCGCAGCCGCCGGACGCCGCGGCCTGACCGCCGGCGCGCCCGCCTCGTAGACTCCCCGCCCGTGCTGTTCGGGCGCATCGATCACATCGGCGTCGCGGTCTCCGACCTCGACGAGGCCGCGGAGCTCTACCGCGACCGCTTCCAGATGGCCGAGCAGCACCGCGAGACCGTGGAGGAGCAGGGCGTGGAGGCGATCCTGTTCGAGGTCGGCGAGGGCCATGTCGAGCTGATCGCCCCGCTCGGCCCGGAGACCGGCGTGGGCAAGTTCATCGAGCGCAACGGCCCCGGCCTGCACCACGTGGCCTACGCGACCGAGGACATCGACTCGGCGCTCGGCGCCGTGCGCGAGGCCGGCATGCGGCTGATCGATCAGAAGCCGCGGCGCGGGATCCGCAACTCGCGCGTGGCATTCCTGCATCCCAAGTCGACCGGCGGCGTGCTCACCGAGCTCGTGGAGCCCGCGCACTGATGGCCGATCCCGGAAAGCCGCGCCGTGTGGACATCGGGTTCCAGGGCGGGCAGGCCTTCGCCGTCCGCCTCAACGAGGGCGAGCTCGGCGATCTGCGCCAGGCGCTCGAGGCCGACCACGGCGCCCGCTGGCACACGATCTCGAGCGACGACTCCGAGGTGCTGATCGACCTCGCCCAGGTCGTCTACGTGCGCGTGGACACCGAGGCGCGCGGCGTGGGCTTCTCCGGCCCTCCCTGAGCCAGCGGCTACGCTGGCGGCATGTGCCGAAACATTCGCCAGCTCTACAACTTCGAGCCGCCCGTAACCGATGAAGAGGTCCGCGGCGCCGCTCTCCAGTACGTCCGCAAGGTCAGCGGGTTCACCAAGCCCTCGCAGGCCAACGCCGAGGCGTTCGACCAGGCGGTCGACGCCGTGGCGGCCGCCACGGCCGAGCTGATGAGCCGGCTCACCACCGCCGCGCCGCCCAAGGACCGCGAGGTGGAGGCCGCCAAGGCCCGCGCCCGCGCCGCCGAGCGCTACGCCGCGGCCTGATCCAGCGCCGCGGCGAGCTGCACGACCACGTAGACGAGGCCGGCCACGCCGAGCACGCGGCGGAACGCATTCACGCCGCGCACGGCCTCCTCCCAGGCCCAGACCCCAAGGGCGACGCGGGAGACCGCCGAGGCGTAGGCGTCCGCCCGGCCGCCTTTCACCAGCCCCTCGACCACGGACGCGGCCAGCGACACCGCCAGCGGCGCGTTCGGGAACTGGACGAGCGGATAGCGGGCCGGCCAGCCCTGCTGAGCCCGGACCAGCCAGGCGGGCTTCTTCACAGCCGGCCTAGAAGAACGCCTTGACCACGTAGCTGGTCCACTCGAACTTGCGCTTGGTCCCGGTCGCCGTCTCCTTCAGGTTCACCTGGAACTGGAGCTTGAACGCCGACTTCTTCAGCTCCTTGCGCCCGGCCGAGTTGAGCGTGATCTTGACCCTGGCGCTCGACTTCGAGATCGAGAACTTCGCCACCCCGTAGCGGTGCGACTTGCGGTAGGACGCGGACTTGGAGTACGCGCCCTTCGGCTCGACCACGACCGAGCCCTTGCAGGCGCCGCTCTTCTTGAAGGCGTCGGGGCACGGAATCTTCAGCGTCACGCTCGTGGTGTTGAACGCCTTCGGCTTGAGCGGCGCCACGTAGCCGAATCCGAAGTCGCCGGTCTCGCAGCCCAGCTCGATGAACGGCGAGGCGGTCACGCCCACGATCGTGTCGTTGCCGGCGCTGCAGAGGGTCAGGCGGTCGTACACCCCGGGCGGGTTGTCGAGGCGCAGCGTGTCGTCTCCGTTGCCGCCCTCGATGTCGTCCACACCGGCGCCGCCGATCAGCGTGTCGTTCCCGTCGGCCCCGGTGAGCTGGTCGTCGCCGCCGCGGCCGTCGATCTCGTCGTTGCCCGCGCCGCCGCCGATCGAGTTGGCCACGTCGGTGCCGCGCAGCACGTCGTTCCCGGAGCCCCCGCCGATGTTCTCGATCCCCGTCAGGACATCGTTCTCGCCCGTCTCCCCGTCACCGGCGGGGTCCACGAGATCGACCGTTACGGCTGCGGTGCGGGCCGCGTAATCGACCGTGTCGCTGTCCGCGCCGCCGTCGAGCGTGTCCTTGTTCGCCGAGCCGGAGGTGTCGCCGTCGCTCAGGGTGTCGTTGCCGGCGTTGCCCTTCAGCGTGTCGGTCCCGCCGCCGCCCTTGAGGAAGTCCTGGCTCGCGCCGCCGGTTAGCGTGTCGTTGCCGGGCCCGCCGTCGAGGCTGCTGCCGGCGCCCGCCACCGTGGCGGTGTCGGCCCCGTCGCCGAGCGTGGCGAGCAGGATCTGGATCGTGTTGCCGTTGGGGTTGGTGCAGGTGACCTTCTTCGGGGTCACCGCCGCGCAGTTGGTGCCCGGCGTGACCGTGCCCGCGCCCGGATCGTCCACCTGGGCGGTCGCCCCCGCCACCGTCACGTTGAGCTTGTTCGCCTCGCCGCTCGAAGCCGTGTACGTGATCCGCGGCGGGGCATCCGGCGCACCCGGGTCGAGCGAGACGACCGAGGCCGATGCCGAGGCCGGAACGATGAAGAGGGCCGCGGCGATCACGGCGACGAGACGGACGTTCAAGATGGTGCTCCCCTGTCGGTTGAGGCGGTGGATTATCAGCAGACCCTCAGCGGCCGCGTAGTTGCGCGGCCGCCGGGGGTCGGCGCGCGGTTACTCGCCGGACTCGTACTTGAACGAGAGCGCGAGGCGTACGCGGTAGTTCTTCACGGCGCCGTTCTCGATCGAGACGTCCTGGCGGACGACCTCCGCGATCCGCAGGTCGCGGACGCTCTTGCCGGCCGTGGCGACGGCGTTGGCGGCCGCGGCCTCCCACGACTCGCTGCTCACGCCGATCACCTCGGTTACGCGGTAGACGCTGTCGGCCATGTGCTCTCCCTCCGTTGCGGTCAGTGGGGCACAGCCTCTCATGGGAGTGGGTGTAGGGTCGCGACCGTGCGCATGCGGGCCGCCGTGCTGGAGGAGTTCGGAGAGCCGCTCGTGGTCGGCGAGGTCGATCTGGCCGAGCCGCGGGCCGGCGAGGTGCTGGTGCGGCTGGTGGCCTGCGGGGTCTGCCACACCGACATGTACACGGCCTCCGGCGCCGATCCGTCGGGCTATGCGCCCACCGTGCTCGGGCACGAGGGCGGCGGCGTGGTGGAGGCCGTGGGCGAGGGCGTCTCCTCGCTGGCCGTGGGCGATCACGTGGTCACCCTCTTCTCGCCGCAGTGCCGCGAGTGCGAGCACTGCCGCAGCCCGCGGACCAACCTCTGCATGGCGATCCGCGACCAGCAGAACAGGGGCTTCCTCCCCGACGGGACCGCCCGCCTGTCGCGCGGCGGCGAGCCGATTCGCCACTTCATGGGCACGTCCACGTTCGCCGAGTACACGGTGATGCCGGAGATCGCGCTCGCCAAGGTGTCGCCGGAGGCGCCGCTCGAGTCGGCCTGCCTGTTCGCGTGCGGGCTCTCGACCGGGCTCGGCGCCGCGATGTACACCGCGCGCGTGGAGGCCGGCTCGACCTGCGTGGTGTTCGGCGCGGGGATGGTCGGGCTCGGGGCCGTGGCCGGCTGCCGGCTCCAGGGGGCGGAGCGGATCGTCTGCGTGGACCTGAGCGACGAGCGGCTGGCCATGGCGCGCTCGCATGGGGCCACGGAGACGTGGACCGGCGGACCCGACACGGTCGAGCGCGTGCTCGAGGAGACGGGCGGCATGGGCGCCGACTACACGTTCGAGGCCACCGGCCTCGTCGCGGTCATGCGCCAGGCGGTGGAGTCCGCACGCATGGGCTGGGGCCTCTGCACGATCGCGGGCGTGGCCGGCAAGGGCGAGGTGCTCGAGGTGGTGCCGCGCTACCTGATTACCGGACGCCGCGTGTGCGGCTCGTCGTTCGGCGGCGTGAAGGGCCGCGACCAGGTGCCGGAGCTCGTGGATCGCTACCTCGCGGGCGAAATCGACGTGGACAGCTTCATCTCGCACCGGATAACGCTCGACGAGGTCAACAGGGGCTTCGACCTGATGGAGGCGCAGGACGGGATCCGCAGCGTGATCGGCTTCTCCTAGCGCCGGCACGCCAAACCCTGGGGGGACTTGCGCGCCCGGGTCCGCCCGTGAGAGGGTCGGCATATGCGCCGTCTTCTCGTAGCTCTCGCCCTGGCCATCGCAACCTGGGCCATCGCGCCGTCCGCGGCGGTCGCGGGGACCGTGGACTGCCCGCCGGGGCAGACGTACACGCTCCACGTCGGCGACCCGTCGGTCGCGCTCTCGCCCCAGTGCACGGGTACGTCAGCGCTCACGTACTCGCTGGTCACCGGCGTCAGTCACGGATCGCTGGTCGGCACGCCCGACGGCTACGCCACCTACACGCCGTCGGTCGGCTTCAGCGGCACGGACCAGTTCACCTACCGCGCCACCGACACCGCGGGCGGGTTCGCCGAGCGCACGGTCACGATCGTGGTCGAGGCGCCGCCGCCCAGCGGACTACCGCCGAGCTGTCCGTCCCCCACCAACGTCTTCGTCCCGGCGGGGGGATCGGTCGTTCTGACCGGCAACTGCTCGGATCCCGACGGCGACACGCTCACCTACGGGCTCCTCAACTTCCCCGCCGGCCTCGAGATCATCAACGGAACGCAGGTCAGGTACACGCCGCCCGGGCTCGGCTCCGCCACGCTGAACTACTCGGCGTCCGACGGGCACGGCAACACTGTGAACGCCAGCGTGGTGCTCACGGTGGTTCCTGCCGGGACCACGGACGTCAGCACGGGCACCACGCCCACGGCGAGCGATCCGTTCGTGGCCGGCGTGAAGACGGACGCGCCGGGGCCGGTCACCATCGGCGAGCGGACCACGAGCGTCGCTCCGCCGACCGGCTACTTCCTGCTCGGCAAGGAGTTCAACATCGTCGCGGCCGACCAGACGGTCGCGAGCCCGCTGCGCCTGACCTTCACGGTGGACAGCTCGCAGCTTCCGCAGTCCGGCACCGTGGTGGCGTTCCGCGACGGCACCCCGATCGACCAGGCCTGCGACGGCAGCGGCCAGGCGGTCCCGGACCCGTGCGTGGCGAGCAGCTCGACAGACGCGAGCGGCGACCTCCAGATCGTGGTGCTCAGCTCGCACGCGAGCCGCTGGAACCTCGGCTACGCGGCCGACAGGGACGGCGACGGCGTGCCGGACCTGAGAGACGCGTGCCCGACGGTCGCCGGCGCCGCCCAGAACGGCTGCCCGCTGCCGACCAACAAGGACCAGTGCAAGAACAACGGCTGGAAGAACTACGGCACGACGTTCAAGAACCAGGGCGACTGCGTGAGCTCGGTCGCCGGCGGCGGCAAGTCGAAGTAAGCAGGCGCAGCCGCACCCTCATTCAAGCGTCCAACGGGCTCATGGGGGGCGTCCGCTCACCCGATGGGGAGCTACGTTCGGCTGCTCATGGCAAACCCGTCGCGAGGCGGGGACGCAAAGCTAGAGGTCTCGGTTCGCCGAGATAGCTCGGCCGCCAGCCTCTCATCAGATGCTCCACGGACGGGGCGAAACTCCATGAGGGGATCCCAAGTGCATACACGACTTCGCGCCGCCGTGACCGCGGTGGCCTCGACCATCGCGCTCGGCGCGCTCGCCGCTCCGGCGGCGCAGGCCGACGCCCTGTCGCTCGGTGCTGACAGCTGCGGCACCGAGGCCGCCACACAGCCGTTCAGCCAGTGGGGCGACACGTCCGACTACATCCCCGTCCCCGGCGGCAGCTTCGAGTCGGACGCGGACGCCTGGTCCCTCTCCGGCGGGGCCGCGGTGGTGGACGGCAACGAGAGCTTCTACGTGAACTCCGACACGGACAGCCGCTCGCTCTCGCTGCCCACCGGCAGCTCGGCCACGAGCCCGCCGATGTGCACGAGCATCCACCGGCCGACCTTCCGCTTCTTCGCACGCAACACCGGCTCCCGCTGGTCGAACCTGCGCGTAGACGTGCTCTACCCCGGACCGCTGGGCAACATCAGGCTGCTCCACCTCGGCCTGCTGAGCAGCTCGTCGTGGAGCCCGTCGCTGCCGATGCCCGTCGTCGCCAACCTCCTCTCGGTGCTCCCGGGAGCAAGCACGAGCCTGGCCTTCCGGTTCACCCCCACCGGCAGCGCGGGCGAGTGGAGCATCGACGACGTATACGTCGATCCCGCCGCCCGGCGCTGACGGGTAGGCGGAGCTACGGCCACAGGCGCTGGCGGGTCCACCCGCCGGCGCCCAGCCGGTAGCGCAGCCGGGTGTGGCGGCGGTTCGCGTCGCCCTGCCAGAACTCCGCCTCGTCCGCGATCAGGTGGTAGAGGGCCCAGTGGTCGGGCACCAGGTCCGGCTCCTCGGCCACGCGCTTGGCGGCCTCCTCGGCGGCGGCCTCGAGCTCCGCGGGATCGCCCAGCGGCTGGCTCTGGCGCCCGGGCAGCGACTCCGCTCGCGATGCCTCGGGCCGCTCCAGGAAGTCGCGCGCCGCGTCCTCGGGACGCGGATCGGCCACCCGCCCGCGCACCCGCACCTGCCGCCCCAGCTCAGGCCAGTGGAAGTTGAGCGCGGCCCACGGCGTGTTGGCCAGCTGCTGGCCCTTGCGGCTGTTGCGGCTCGACGCGAACAGCCAGCGCCCGTGCTCGAGCCCCTTGAGGATGAGCACCCGCGAGTCCGGGCGCGCGTAGGCGTCGATCGTGGAGAGCGTCATCGCGTGGGGCGCTCGCACGCCGGCGTCGATCGCGTGCCCCAGCCAGTCGAGGAACAGCTCTGCCGGCTCGTCCGGCGCCGAGTCCGGGTCGAACGCAGGCAGGTCGGACTCGAACACGCGCAGCTCGCGCAGCCGCTTGCCGAGGTCGTCGCTCACGCCGTGGGCTCCGGTGCCGCGCTGGTCTCGGCCAGCGCCTCGTTCATCCCGTCGGCCACCGCGCCCATCTGCTCGCGCAGGTCGCGCACGTCCGAGGCGAGCTGCCGCTGGGTGGCGCCCTCGCTCGCCGCCGACACGCTCAGCAGCTGGCCCCTGATGTTGCCCAGCTCCACCCCGATGCGCTCCATCTCCGTGTAGAACGCGTCGAGCTCCTTCTCGGCGCGGCGCATCGCCTGGACCTGCGTGTGGAGGGCGTCGGCCAGTGCCTTCTTCGACGGATCGGGGTCGTTGCGCACCTGCGTCATCCGCAGCTCCACCTGGCGCGGGTCCTGCTCGGCCAGGTACTCGTAGAGCAGCTGCGCGCGCTGCGCCGTCTTCTCGGCCGCGCGCACGAACGTGTCCACCTCGTCGGAGACCTCGGCGAACGGCAGGTCCGCGCGCTGGATCGCACCGCGGATGTTGGCCTCCTGCGACAGCACCTGCTCGAGGTGGGCCGCCACCGGCGGCGCCAGCGTGCGCAGGTCCACCCGGCGGCCGCCGTCCAGCGCGCCCCGGCGCCGGGCGCGGTCGCGGTCCGCCACGGCCTTCGCCTCGTCGCCGTCGAGGTAAGTGACCGCCGACAGCGCCAGCCACGCCACCACGGCGATCGGGAGGATCAGCACTGCGTGGAGTCCCACCAGCAGCCCCGCCACGGCCAGGCCTATGGGCAGCAGCACGTTGGGCCACGTCTTGACGAGGGCGTTGCCCACCAGCAGCCGGTTGAGCTCGGCTCGCGTGGGCGGCCTCTGGAGGTCGCGGGCCACGATCAGAAGAAGCTCGAGATGCTCCGGTACACGAGCTCGATGTCCTGCGTGTCGCCCGAGTACGCCTGCCCGCCCGACGCCTCCGCGATCCGCTTCAGCGCGTCGGCCGCGCCCGCCGCCCCGGCGGAGTACGCGATCGTGAACACGCGCACGCGGTTCTGGGTGTCGCCCTGCGCCTCCATCTCCCGCACCACGTCGTCGGCCGTCTTCGACGAGTCGGTGTCCTCGCCGTCCGTGAGCAGCACGACCGCGTTGATGCGCGCCCGGTCGTGCAGGCCCTGCACCGTCTGGAGCCCCTGCGAGGCCGCGTCGAAGATCGAAGTGCCGCCATCCGCGATCAGCGAGTCGATGCTCGATCGCAGCCCCGCCGGATTGGGGCCGACGGGCCCTATCGGGGCGATCGGGCGGATCTGGTCCGAGAACGCGGTGAGCCCCACGCGGTCCTTCGGAGACACCTCACGCAGGAACGCGTTGAGCCCCTGCTTCGCCCGCTCGAGCCGGTGCTCCTCGACCATCGATCCGGACGTGTCGACCACGAGCAGCACGTTGGCCGGCTTGCGGTCCTCGCGCCACGCGGCCTTGATGTGGCTGAGCACGCGCGGCTCCGGCAGGCCGAGCACGCGCTTGGGCTGCCCGGGATCCGCGCCCGCGGCGGCGGAGATCTGCGCCGCCGGCTTCGTCTTGAGGTCAGCCGGCCTGAACCCGAACTCGCCGGCCTTCGCGGCGTCCACCTCGCCGGCGAGGAACTTGGCGAACTGCTGCGCGCCGTCGCGCTGCTGCGCGCTTACCCACGGCGCGTTCAGCACGATCAGCGGGTTGTCCGAGTAGAAGGTGCCCTCGCTGGGATAGACCGCCACGAGCTTGGGCTGGCCACCGCGGTTCTTGTTGAAGTCGAGCAGCGTGGCCTCCTCCATCGCCACCGCCGACGCGTACCCCGGCCCCGCCCTGCGCATCTGGTTGGCGATGAACAGGGTCGTGTCGCCGTAGTGCACGATCGACCGCTCGATGTCCTGCACGACCTTCCGCGCGCGGGAGCCCTGGATGTCCTTCTCCACGAGCCCCTCCTTCTTGCCGGTGGCGGAGTAGTACTCGGCCACGACCGCCGAGAGCCCCGAGGTGGAGAAGTCCGGGTTGGTGTGCACCAGCTTGAAGTCGCCGAACTGCGGCTGACCGAACTGCGCCCAGCCGGTCTTCGAGCGCGCGAGCTTGAGGATGTCCGCGAAGCCGACCGGCTTCCTCGGGTAGCCGAGCGCCCGGGCCATCGGCTCCCACATCGCGATCACGAGCGGCGTGCGCACGATCGAGGGATTGGTGTCCGGCGCGTACGGCTGGTCGGCCTCGAAGTTGAGGAGGCGGCCCCAGAGGGACGAGGACGGCGACCACGCGACCGTCTTCAGCGTGCCCTTCGCGATCTTCGTCTCCGCCTCGCCCGAGGCGACCACCGAGCCCTCGACGAACACCTGCTTGCCGCCGGCCTTCTTGCCCTGGCCGTTGAAGCGGTCGATCAGCGGCCGGAGCAGCTTCTCCTTCTCCGGCGAGAAGGCGAACGGGATCCTGACCGCGCCGGCCGGCGCCTTGCTGAGGCTGCCGCCCTTGTTGCCGTCGCCTCCGCCGCGACCGAACGCGAGCGCGAGGACGGCCACGACGGCGACCGCGGCGATGATGGCCTGGCTGCGCTTCACGTGAGCATCGTACGGGGGTCGCCGGGCGCGCCGACCCTATGCTCGCCGCCTTGCTCGCCGCCATCGACACAGCTCTGCTCGCACGCGTCCGGAGCCGCGACCCACACGCACCCGCCGTCCGCGCGGTCGCTGCCTTTTCCAAGCTGGGAGAGCACGGCGCGGTCTGGTTCGGCCTGGCGGCAGCGGGCGCGCTGCTCGATCCGGGCCGGCGCGGGCAGTTCGCACGGGCCGCGAAGACCGAGGCGGCGTCGTTCCTCGCGAACCAGCTCGTCAAGCAGACGGTTCGCCGGCCGCGGCCCGAGCGCGAGGGCCAGCGGGTGGGCACGCCCACCCAGCTCTCCTATCCGTCCACCCACGCGTGCACGTGCTTCGCCGGGGCGGGCGCGCTCTCGGCCCTGTGGCCCGCCGCACCCCTCTACGCGCTGGCCGTGCCGCTCGCGCTCTCACGGCTCTACCTCGGCGTGCACTACCCCACCGACACCCTCGGCGGCGCCCTGCTCGGCCACGCCGTGGCGCGGCTCGCGCGATGAGGATCGGGATCGTCGGCCTGCCGAACGCGGGCAAGTCGTCGCTGTTCAACGCGCTCACCAAGGCCGGTATCGAGGCCGCGCCCTATCCGTTCACCACGGTCGAGCCGAACGTGGCGATCGTGCCGGTGCCCGACGAGCGCCTCGACCGCGTGGCCGAGACCGTGGGGGCGCGGCCGGTGGTGCACGAGACGATCGCGTTCCACGACATCGCCGGCCTCGTCCGCGGGGCACACGAGGGCGAGGGGCTTGGCAACAAGTTCCTCGGGAACATCCGCGAGACCGACGCCATCGTGCACGTCGTGCGCGCGCACGACGATGCCCAGGTCCCGCACCCGGAGGGGCGCATCGATCCCGCCCGGGACATCGAGGCGATCGAGACCGAGCTTCTGTTCGCCGATCTCGAGCAGGCCGAGCGCCGGCTCGAGCGGGTGGCCAAGCAGGCCCGCTCGCTCGACAAGCAGGCGGTGGCGGAGGAGGCGTGGCTGCGCGAGGTGATCGACGCGCTCCAGTCGGGGCGCCCCGTGCGCAGCGTCGCGCCGCCCAAGGGAGCGCCGGACGCGCTGCGCTCACTCCAGCCGCTCACCGCCAAGCCGGTGCTCTTCCTCGCCAACGTGGGCGAGGACGACGCCACGGAGGTGCCGCCCGCGGTGGCCGAGAAGGCGGCCGAGGCGGGCGCCGGCGCGGTGGCGGTGAGCGCGCGGCTCGAGTCGGAGCTGACGGAGCTCGACCCTGAGGAGGCGGCCGCCATGCGCGCCGACCTCGGCGTGCCGGAGTCCGGGCTCGAGCGCGTGGTGCACGCCGCGTTCAGCCTGCTCGAGCTGATCTCGTTCTTCACAGCGGGGCAGGACAAGGAGGCCCGCGCGCACGCGATCCGTGACGGCACCACGGCCTGGGAGGCCGCGGGGAAGGTCCACTCGGACATCCAGCGGGGGTTCGTGCGGGCGGAGGTGGTGGCGTGCGAAGAGCTGGTGGCCGCGGGCGGCTACGCGGGCGCCCGCGACCTGGGCCAGCTCCGCTCCGAGGGACGCGACTACCGCATACGCAATGGCGATGTGCTCACGGTGAAGTTCACGCCCTGACGGTGCAGCGCTCTTGCGGCGAGCACCGAGGGGAGTGCCCGGCGGCTAAGCGGGCGGGCGAGGCGGGCGGGCGAGGCGGGCGGGCGGGCGGCGTACACGTCGCTTCCCACACCTAGAACGAGATTCTAGAACCCGGTTCTAGTGGTGGAGAGCACGTGTTCACCGCTCGAAGCGCCGCTCGCGCTCGGCCGCCTCGGCCGATTCGCGGGCCCCGCGCGGCGGCGGGTCCGCGGCCACGCCGACCGGCTGGCGCTCCGGCGCAAGCGCCAGCGCACCGCCGCATTGCGGGCAGCGCGATCCTTGCTCCACCAGCGTTCGTGCGGCAGCCGAGAACGACGCGGCGGCGCACTGCGTACACCTCATCTCGTCCAACTGAATCCCCTCGCGGGAGGCTCGAACACCCCTGCCGAGCCCCCGGCTCGAGGAGATTATCCCCGATCCGGCGCGTTTACGCCACCAGTTCGTGCCGGGTGGCGCCGAGCCGCGCCCATCTCAGCGCCCCATTCGGACCAGCGAGCGCAACGCCAGGGCCACCAGCAGCGTCCCCCCAGCCGCCACCACCACCAGCCCCGGCCAGGTGTCACCCCACGTCACCCCGCCCACGAATCCCTGCCTCACAGCCTCCAGAATCTGCGTGACCGGGTTGTAGTGGGCCACATGCCGGAACCAGCCGCTGAGCAGCGGCTCGGGCGCGTAGGAGGTGGTGAAGAGCACCGCCATGAACACCGTGGACTGCATGAGCGGCGCCGCGGCCTGGGTCTTGAACCGCATGGCGAGGATCGACGCCCAGGCCGCCGCGATTCCCGCGAACAGGCACGCCACGCCCACCGCCACCGCCAGCCCGCCCACACCGGGGAAGGCCGCGCCCAGCGCGAACGCCACGATCAGCGCCACGGTGATCGGCAGCAGCGCGCGCATGGTGGCCGCCGCGAGCAGCCCGCCGAGGATCACCGGCCGCGGCGCGCGCGAGACGAGGATGCGGTCGAACCAGCCGAGCTCGATGTCGCGCGCGAGGTTCACCCCGGTCGCGGCGCCCGAGAAGCTCGCCGCCTGGAGCAGCGTGACCGGGACCAGGAACGAGATGAACTGGTCGGCCGTGAAGCCCGGGAGCCGCTGGAGGTCGCCGAACACGCTGGTCAGGCCGATCAGGAAGATCGTGGGCGCGATGATCCCCGGGATCGCGCCGCCCGGCACGCGCAGGATCTCGTTGAAGTTGCGGCGGATGATCGCCGCGGCCACCGTCAGGTCGGCGCGCCACTCGCTCACGTCAGTCGCCCCGCAGCCGGTGGCGCAGGGCCAGCGCCGCGAGCGTCGAGCTGATCACGCCCACGATCGCCACGCCGGCCAGCCCTTCGCCGAACGACGCGAGCGACGCGCCGTGGATCACCGGCTCCCTGATCCCGTGCGCGATCAGGCTGAGCGGGTTGTAGGCGGCGATCGAGGCGGCCGGCTCCTGCATGAGGTTGCGCGGGAAGAACGCGGTGGAGACGAACAGCACCACGAACACGAGCGGGAAGGTGCCCTGCACGAGGCCCGCGTTGCCCGACCGCAGCGCCAGCGAAGCGCCGAGCGCGCCGAAGGCGAGCGCCGCCAGCGAGAGCAGCGCGAACACCTGGAGCACGCCCACCACGCCGCCGGCGATGTGCGCTCCGAAGATCAGCCCGATCGTGAGGAACCACGCGCCGATGAAGACCCCCAGCGCGGCGTTGGCAGCCAGGCGTCCTGTGACCACGACCGGCCGGGAGATCGGCGCTGCGATCAGGCGGTCGATGAAGCCGCGCTCGATGTCGATCCCCAGCGCCATGCCGGAGCTCACGCCGGTGAGCATCGTGGCCTGGAGCATCGACGCCGCCAGCTCGAAGTCGAGGAAGCCGTGCACGGCCGGGAAGCCGGGCAGCGAGGTGGCCCGCCCGGCGCCGCCCACGTTCACCGCGAGGAACAGCGACGGGAAGACCACGAGCGGCGCGAGATAGCGCGGGTAGCGGAACGTCTGGTTGAGCGAGCGGCGGGCGAGGGCGCCGGTGGCGCGCAGGTCGGCCGCGATCACGAAACGGCCCCGGCCGGGTCGGGCTCCTCCTCGCCGGCCGGGTCGAGCGCGTGCCCGGTCTTGGCCAGGAAGACGTCGTCGAGCGTGGGCCGGCGCACCTCGAGCGAGTCCACCTGGAGCCCGGCGTCGTCGATCGCGCGAACGATCTCGGCCACACCCGAGGCGCCGTCCTCGAGCGGCACCGCCAGCGACCCGTTCGACGCCTTGTACGGCGTGCCGAAGCGGCCGAGCACCTCCTTCGCCACCGCGTGGTCGCCGGTGATCGTGACCTCGAGGCTCGGCCGCCCCACGCCGGCCTTGAGCGCCTCCGGCGTGTCCTCGGCCACCATGCCGCCGTGGTCGATGATCCCCACGCGGTCGGCCAGCTGGTCGGCCTCCTCGAGGTACTGGGTGGTGAGGAACACCGTGGTGCCCTCGTCGTTCAACGCCCGCACCTCGTTCCAGATCGCCGCGCGGCTGGCGGGGTCGAGGCCCGTGGTGGGCTCGTCGAGGAACAGCACCCGCGGCTCGTGCACGAGCGCCATCGCCAGGTCCAGGCGCCGGCGCATGCCGCCTGAGTAGGTGCCCACGCGGCGGTCGGCGGCGTGGCTCAACCCCACGCGCTCGATCAGGGCATCCGAGCGCTGCTTCGACTCCGAGCGCGGCACCGCGTGCAGCGCCGACTGGAGCCCCATCAGCTCGCGGCCGGTCATCAGCGGGTCGAGCGCCGCCTCCTGGAGCGCCACGCCGATCGCGCGGCGCACGTCCGACGCCTGGCTCACCACATCGTGCCCCGCCACGGTCGCGCTGCCGCCGGTCGGACGCAGCAGCGTGGTGAGCATCCGCACGCTCGTGGTCTTCCCGGCGCCGTTCGGCCCGAGGAACGCGTAGATCTCCCCCTCGGCTACTTCGAGGTCGATCCCAGCCACGGCCACGACTCCGCCGGAGAACTCCCTGGCGAGGCCGCGGGCGACGATTGCACCCATCCGGAGGACTGTAATGAGCTACCGGCGGCCGTCGGCTTTGACTTCCGGGGCCGGCTCGTGGGCTTGTAGCGCTTGGCCTGGGTGCCGACGACCTTCTTCACCGTGAACCACGTGTCGAACAATCCGAGCCGTGCGCGGGCGGTCGGTCCGGTGATGCGCGTGCGCCCGGACGAGCCGACGATGTCCGCGTAGACGACGCGCGGCGACACGCCCGTCTGCACGATCTCGATCCCGCGGAACGTGCCCTTCAGGAGGCCGGACAGGCGCGACTCGATCTGCGCCTGCGTGTAGACGAGCCTCCACGTGTGCTTGGGCGCGACGGTGTCGTAGGGATCGTCGACGCTCTTGAGCCACGGCTTGGGAGCCGCGCCTATGAAGCTGTTCTCGATGTTCTCGGTCCGACCGCCGCTGGTGGAGAAGAAGTAGGTGACGGCGGGCGTGCCCTGGTAGGTCACCACCTCGCCCGCGGTGGACGAGACGGCCGCGTTGGTGGCCGCGGTCTCGCCGGTCACGCCGCGGTAGACCTGCGAGCGCGTGTCCGGGTACTGGTCGAAGACCGGCCCGCCGCGGTCGGTGGTGAGCGCGTAGGTGCGAGCGGCCAGCGCCTGGGCCTTGAGCGCGTCGGGCGACCAGCTCGACGGCATCTCGCCGGAGACCACGCCCTTCACGTAGTTGTCGATGCCGAGCGCGTTCACCACGGTCAGGCCGCCGTACGAGCTCGGCCGCAGCTCGAGGTAGCTGCGAAAGCGCCCGTTGGTGATCCCGTTCATCGTGGTGCCGAGGAACCGGATCGCCGTTACCCGCACGCGCACGGGCGCGGAGAACGTGCCGACGCCGGCGATCTTCACCTTGCCGTTCCTGCTGGTGGCGGTGTAGGCCTTGGCCGGGTCGAGCGCCTTGGTGCCCACCCGCGTGGCACTGTCGAACTTGACCGTGCCGCGGCCGTCGCCGAGCAGCACGCGGATCGTCTGGCCGCGCGCGCTCCCGATCTCCGTGCCCGTGTAGTAGTGGCTGAGGATCTGCCGGTAGTCGAACCCCTGCTGAGCCATGCCGTACGCGCCGTACTGGCTCATGCCGATCCCGTGGCCGAAGCCGGCGCCGTCGACGATCCAGCGGACGTCGGTCTGCGCAGGGGACGACGCGGGCAGCGTGAGGCCCGCGAGCAGTGCTGTCACAAGGAGCAACGTGCGTCGCATAAAGGGGCGCCTCCCACGGTAGCGCCGCTCCCTCAACGCGTCGGAACCCCGGAAGTAGCGGCATATGTATGGTCCTGGCATGGCTGCGCGCAAGGCGTCGGACGTGTTCGTGGAGTGCCTCGAGGCCGAGGGCGTGAAGCATGTCTTCGGCATCCCCGGCGAGGAGACGCTCGATCTCAACGAATCGCTGGACTCCTCCTCGATCGAGTTCGTGCCGGTGCGCCACGAGCAGGGCGGCGCGTACATGGCCGACGTGTACGGCCGGCTGACCGGGCGCGCCGGGGTCTGCCTCGGCACGCTGGGCCCGGGCGCCATGAACCTGACCACCGCGGTGGCCGACGCGTTCCTCGACCGCGCTCCCCTCGTGGCCCTCACCGGCCAGAGCGATCTCGAGCGGATGCACAAGGAGTCGCACCAGTACATCGACATCGTGGGCGTGATGGCGCCGATCACGAAGTGGAACGCGCGGCTGAGCGACCCGAACATCATCCCCGAGGTGGTTCGCAAGGCGTTCAAGGTGGCCGAGTCGGAGAAGCCCGGCGCCACGCACATCGAGCTGCCCGAGGACGTGATGGAGAGCCGGCTCGACGCCCAGCCGCTGCCGCGCCGCAAGCTGGTGCAGCCGGAGCCGGCGGCGCGCGAGCTGCTCAAGGCGGCCGACCTGATCCGCGGGGCGCTCAACCCGGTCGCCCTCGCGGGCAACGGCGTGATCCGCGCGGGCGCCGCCGCGGCACTGCGCGAGTTCGTGCGGGCCACGGGGATCCCGGTGGCCGAGACGTTCATGGGCAAGGGCGTGATGGACGCCGAGGACCCGAAGTGGCTCGGCTGCGTCGGCCTCCAGTCGGGCGACTACAAGATGGCCGGGTTCGAGGACGCCGACGTGGTGATCGCGATCGGGTTCGACCTGGTCGAGCACTCGCCCCAGCACTGGAACCCGGACCGCGACAAGAAGATCGTCTGCATCGACTCGCTGCCCGCCGAGATCGACGAGTACTTCATCCCCGAGGTGGAGCTGATCGGCGACGTGTACCACGTGCTCTCGCGGCTCGGCGAGGAGTGCCGGCACGTGCCGCACTCGGGCGGGTCGGAGCGGCTGCGCGAGGTGGTGATGGGCCGCTTCGAGGCGGCCAAGGACGACGACCAGTTCCCCATGCAGCCGCCGCGAGCGCTCTACGAGATCCGCCGCGCGCTCGGGCGCGAGGACATCCTGATCTCCGACGTGGGCCTGCACAAGCTGTGGATCGGGCGGATGTTCCCGGCGTACGAGCCGAACACCGTGCTGATCGCGAACGGCCTGGCGGGCATGGGCTTCGCCGTGCCGGCGGCGATCGCGGCCAAGCTCGTGCACCCCGAGCGCAACGTGGTGTGCGTGAACGGCGACGGCGGCTTCCTCATGAACTGCCAGGAGCTCGAGACCGCGATGCGCCTCAAGACTCCCGTGGTCAACGTGATCTGGGAGAACGAGCAGTTCGGCTCGATCGTCTGGAAGCAGGACAACAAGTTCGGCCGGCACTTCGGGGTGGACTTCACGAACCCCGACTTCGTGAAGTTGGCCGAGTCGTTTGGCATGCCCGCCTGGCGGATAGGCGGCGTGGATGAGTTCGGCGAGCGGCTGCGTCACGCGATGACGCTGGACGTGCCGTCGCTGATCGTGCTGCCGATCGACTACTCGATCGACGTGGCAATTTCCGAGGACCTCGGCAGGGAGACGGTGGCGACATGAGCACTGCGTTGAAGAGCGAGCGGGAGCAGCGGGTCGTGGAGGGCGTGCGCAAGCAGCTCTACATCGGCGGAGAATGGCGCGACGGCGCCGAGGGCGCGGTGGTGGAGGTGGAGGACCCGGCCACGGGCGACGTGGTGGCCGAGGTGGCCGACGGCACGGCCGAGGACGCCGTGTCGGCGCTCGCCGCCGCGCACGAGAAGCAGGCCGAGTGGCGCCAGACGCCGCCGCGCGAGCGCGGGGAGATCCTCCGCCGCGCGTGGGAGCTGATCGAGGAGCGCAAGAGCGACCTGGCGCTGCTGATGACGCTCGAGATGGGCAAGTCGCTGAAGGAGTCCGAGGCCGAGATCACCTACGCCGGCGAGTTCTTCCGCTGGTTCGCGGAGGAGGCGGTGCGGATCGAGGGGCGCTTCGGCGTTGCGCCCAACGGGGCCGGGCGGCTGCTGACGATGAAGCAGCCCGTGGGGCCGTGCATCCTCATCACGCCCTGGAACTTCCCGCTGGCGATGGGCACGCGCAAGATCGGGCCCGCCGTGGCCGCCGGCTGCACGATGGTGATGAAGCCGGCCAAGCAGACGCCGCTGTCGATGCTCGCGCTCGCCGGGATCCTGGAGGAGGTCGGGCTGCCCGGCGGCGTGCTCAACGTGATCACCTCGTCGTCGTCCGGCTCGGTGATGGAGCCACTGATCAAGGACCCGCGCGCGCGGAAGCTCTCGTTCACCGGGTCCACCGAGGTGGGGCGCAAGCTGATCGAGCAGAGCGCGGACCAGATCCTCAAGGTGTCGATGGAGCTGGGCGGCAACGCCCCGTTCCTGGTGTTCGACGACGCCGACGTGGACGACGCCGTGGCCGGCGCCGTGATCGCCAAGATGCGCAACATCGGCGAGGCGTGCACGGCGGCCAACCGCTTCCACGTGGCCGACTCGGTCGCGGCCGAGTTCGCGGAGAAGCTGGCTTCGAAGCTCGAGGGCATGAAGGTCGGCCGCGGGACCGAGGACGGCGTGGAGGTCGGGCCGCTGATCGACGGCGACCAGCGCGACAAGGTGGCCGAGCTGGTGGAGGACGCCACCTCGAAGGGCGCGAAGGTCCTGGTCGGCGGCAGCGCGCGCGACGGGGCGGGCTACTTCTTCGACCCGACCGTCCTGAGCGACGTGCCGCCCGAGGCCGAGCTGCTCAAGGAGGAGATCTTCGGCCCGGTGGCCCCGGTGGCGTCGTTCGAGTCCGAGGAGGACGCGATCGAGGCGGCCAACAACACCGAGTACGGCCTGGTGGCGTACGTCTACACGCGCGACATCAAGCGGGCGCTACGCGTGTGCGAGGGCCTGGAGACCGGAATGGTCGGGCTGAACCAGGGGATGGTCTCGAACCCGGCGGCGCCGTTCGGAGGCGTGAAGCAGAGCGGCTTCGGCCGCGAGGGCGGCAGGGAGGGGATCGAGGAGTACCTCGAGACGAAGTACGTGGCGGTGAACCTCTAGCTAAAGCGCTTCGAGCAGCGCCCGCGCCGCGGTGGGGCAGAACTGCGTTCCGGCGCCGGCCGCGATCTCGGCTCTCGCCGACTCCTCGTCCATCGCCGCGCGATACGGCCGGTCGCTAACCATCGCGTGGTAGGCGTCGCAGGCCAATGTGATGCGGCTCGCAAGTGGGATCTCCTCGCCGGCCAGGCCGTCGGGGTAGCCGCAGCCGTCCCAGCGCTCGTGCTCGGCGCGAATCGCCGCGGCGAGGTGGCCGAGCCCTGGAGCGCTGCGGATCAGCCGCTCGCTGCTCACCGGGTGGGTGCGCATGACCTGCCACTCCTCGTGACTGAGCTGCCCCGGCTTTCGCAGAATCGCGTCCGGTATCGCGATCTTGCCGATGTCGTGCAGGAGCGCGACCTGCTCGACCTCCTTGACCTCGGCTTCGCTCAGGCCGAGCCTGTGCGCCGTGGCCAGCGCCAGGGCGACGACCGCCTCGGAATGATCGCCGGTGTAGGCGTCACGGGCCTGCACCGCCGCGATCAGCGTGCGCGCGGCTGCGGCCTCGAGCTCGAGCCCGCGGGCATCGTCGCGGAGCTCCTCGCGCTCCAGCTGATCGGCGACGATTCGTGCGAACACGTGCAGGAACTGGAGGTCGCGGTAGCCCAGCTCCGGCTTGGTGTCGTGGCTTCCCGCACAGAGGGTTCCGTAGACACGCCCGTCGGAGAAGGTGAGCGGAACAGAGGCGAATGCGCCGATGTCCAATGCCTCTGTGACCGGAAGCGAGGCCGCGCGGTCGTCGGCGCGCACGTCCGGGATGAGATTGGGAAGCCGCCCGGCGAGAACCCGCTGGCAATACGTCTGGTCGAGCGGAACCGCGAAGCCCTCGGGGACCCCGAACGACTCGGCGCCGCTGCTGAGGACCCTGAACACCTGCTGACCGTCCACGAACTCGGTGGAGTACGCCACGTCCATGCTGAGGAACTCGCGCACCGCGTCCACCGCGCGCTGCACGTTCGGCTGCCGCGCGAGATCGCCCAGCTGCAGAACGTCGTTGGTCGCTACGAGCTCCACAAGGAGAGCATCGGCCTGGACCGCGTTCGCTGGTCTACCGCGAAACGGGAGGCGTCACTCCCGGCGCCGCCGGAAGGCCTCGAACGCTGCTCCTCCGCCCACGATCGCCACCACGATCAGCAGACCGGCGAGTCCGACGTCGTCGATCACGTCGACGATCGGCGGCCCCGCCAAGTACGCACCGAGCGCGAAGGCGCTCGCCCAGACGAGTGCCGCGACCGCGTTCGCCGGCAGGTAGCGCGTCCATCTCAGGCGGGCGATGCCGGCCATCCACGACGGCGTGAACAGGATCGCCACCGTCGGGTGGTTCTCGTAGAGGCGCTCGCCCCTCTCGAGTGTCTTCATCCGGGCGCGGCGAAAGGGGCCGCGCGCGGTGACCACCGGCCGGCCCCCCTTCAGACCCACGAGCCAGCCTCCCATGCCGCCGAGGGTGGCCCCGGCCCACGCCACGAGGATGACCTCGAGCAGGTCGAGGCGCCCGCGCGAGGCCAGGATCGCGGCTGCAACGAGCGCCGCCTCGCCTGGGCCGGGAACCCCGGCCCAGCTCACGAGCGCGGCGGCCCCGAGACCGACGTAGCCTCCGGCGACGCCATGGAAATGGTGATGCACATGGACCGCCACGGGAAGCGCGGCGAGCATGCGCACCGCGGCTGGCACCGGCCTCACCTACGTGAAGGTACTCAGCGCGCGACGGTCAGGTAGACCTTGGTGCCCGCGTCCAGCGCCTTGCCGCGGTTGGGCTTCTGGTTGATCACGCGGCCGTGCTTGGACCCGCGGGCGTAGCGCACGGTGCCCACGGGGCACCTGGCCTTGGCAAGCGCCTTCCTGGCCGAGGCCAGCTTCATCCCCTTCAGCGACGGCACGTTGCAGAGCGGCAGCAGCTTGTCCGGCTTGATCGTGAGCTCGCCGCCGGTGACCTTGCTCTGCACCGGGATCGCCCCGCCCCACTTCACGCGCTCGTCGTGCGCCGGGTCGTCGTGCGAGTCGGCCACCACGGTTGCCTTCAACCCGCCCAGGCCGCGGATGAGGTTGACCATGTCGGGTGAGAGCGGCACCTGCACGTTCACGGTCCAGGAGTTCTGCACGTTGTAGCTGGCGCTGCCCAGCTCCACCTCCTGGCCGTTCAGGTCGGCCTTGAGGGTGAGCTTGCCGATGCACGAGCCGTAGTTCTCGCCGTGGCAGAACGTGCGGATCTTTGCCACGCCATCCTTCGTGCGGAGCACGGCGTTCTGAGGCGAGGGCTGGATCTCGAGCCCGCGGAAGATGTGCTGCGCGTAGCCGCCCGGGCAGATGTCGCTGGCGTCGGGGCCGGTGGCGATCACGGTCTGCATCAGCAGCTCGCGCCCGTCGCGGGTGATGCCGCGCAGGTACTGGCCGTTGTTCGTCCCGTTGTCCTTCTCGTACCAGTTGAGCTGCGAGCCGCGGACCTGGCTGAACACCTGGAGGGGAATGCCGCCGAACTTGTCCCAGCGCCACTCGAACCCGCCCCAGGTATTGAGGTCCACGGAGTCGCCGGCATGCGTGCAGAGGTTGACCGGCTGGAAGGTGGTGATCTGCTGCGGGTCGCCGCCGATCGGCCAGTCGACGCCGCCCGAGGTGAGGTCCACCTTGAGCGTGCCGTCGGGCTGCGGGTGGATCACCTGGAAGTGCACGAGCACGCGCGGGGGCACGTCCGGGTTCCAGGGGTGGGGGCCCGACAGCGCGGTGCCCTTCACGCGCACCTCCACGATCTGGCCGTCCGCCGGCGCGCTGGTGCGGTTGCCGTTGGCGAGCTTGGTGTTCCAGAACGGCGTGTCGGCGCCGTTCCAAACGCCCCCGTAGGCGGGGTGGATCGCGCCCTCGGGCTCGATCGAGTTGGCGGGGGCGGTGAGGTCGCTGCCGAACGTCTCGACCGCCGCGCCGCCCGTGGCCGGGAACGCGAGAGCGGCCGTCGCGAGGACGGCGAAAGTGCTCAGGAGGTGACGCGTACGAAGACCCATGCCCGCCCCCCTCTAATCGGCTCCGGGCCCGGGATCCGTGAGCCTCGCGCTCAGACGCCTGGCCGCCCGTCCAGGGCGGCGGGCCCGGCACTGCTGGTGCTAGCGCCGACCCACGGTGATCGTGACCTTCGAGCCACTCGACAGCACGCTTCCGGCCGCCGGCGATATCGAGATGACCTTGCCGATCTGCTTGGGCTTGGCGCCCTTCTGGTACTTGACGGCATTCGCGCAGCCGGCCTTGCGGATTGCCGACTTGGCGGACGACGACGACTTGCCCACCACCTTGGGGACGATGCACGGGGCCCTGTCCGGCTTGAGGGTGAGCGCCTCGGTGGTGGTCTTGGCCTGCGGCCCGGGGCGGGTGCCGGGAGCGCCCGTGTTGCGCGAATCGGAGCCGGGCTTGTCGGTGGCGTCGGCCACCGCGGTCACGCGCAGCGAGCCGGCCGTCTGGATCGCGGCGATGCTGGCGTCCGAGAGCGGCACGTCGACCGCCTCGGTCTGGGCGTTGATCACGTCGAAGCGCGCGCTGCCCAGCTCCTGCTGGTTGCCGTCGAGCAGCCTCAGCGTGCCCACGCAGCCGCCGTAGCTCTCGCCCGGGCAGAGGATCCGGACCCGCGCCACGCGGTCCTTGGTGCGAACCGGGATCGGGTTGGCCTTGGGAGGCGGGTTGATGTCCGCGCCGCGGAAGACGTGCTGGGCGAAGCCGCCCGGGCAGATGTCGGTGGCGTCGGGGCCCGTGGAGAGCGTGGTGCGCATGAGCAGCTCCTGGCCCGCCAGCTGGTCGTTCGGCGACGGCAGGATCCTGGTGCCCTCGTTCAGCCCGTTGTCCTTCTCGTACCACTGAACCGCCGGACCGGGGATCCGGCCGAAGACCTGGTACTCGGCGCCCTGGTAGTTCGGGTCGAGCGAGGAGCGCCTGTACTCATGCGCGCCGATGGTGTTGAAGGCGACGACGTCGCCCTTCCTCACGCAGAGGTTGACCGGCTCGTAGCGGGTCACCACGTTCTCCGGGCTGGCGTTCACCGGGATCTGCATGTGGCCGGTGCTCAGCTGCACGACCTTGAAGCGGCCGTCGCCGGTGTCGCGGAGCACCTGGAAGTGGATGATCCGCGCCAGGTCCTCGGCGGAGGTGCCGCGCAGGTTGGGGTTGGGCAGCACGGCACCCTTGAGCTGCACCACCGTGACCTGACCCTCCGCCGGCGCGACGTACCCGCCGAGCGGCGGGGCGCCACCGATGTTCCAGTAGGACGTGTCGGAGCCGTGGTTGGCCGACATGGTGGCGGGCAGGCTGAGGTCGCTGCCGAAGTCCGACACGTCGGCCTGCGCCGTGGCGGGAGCCAGGCACAGCGCGGCGAGCAGGGGGAGTACGAGTCGGCGGGCCATTCGCGAGTTCCGGGTTGGCGTCCTGCCGACCCGAACCCACGGTAACCCCGATCGGCCCGGTTCGCTACCCCCTACCGGCCCGCTTCGCTAGCCCGTCGGCGCGGGCTTGGCGCCGCGCGCCATCGCATGGAGATCGAGCGCCCGGTCGAGGGTCTCCTCGTCCACGCCCTTCTCGATCGCCACCTCGCGGATCGTGCGGCGCGAGGCCACCGCCTCCTTCACGATCTCGGTCCCCTTGTCGTAGCCGATGTAGGGGTTGAGCGCCGTGGCGATCGCCGGCGTGGACTCCGCATGGCGGCTGAGCGCCTCCACGTTGGCGGTGATCCCATCGACGCACTTCCCGGCCAGAAGCAGCGAGGCGCTCGAGAGCAGGTGGATCGACTGGAGCAGGTTGCGCGCGATCACCGGCACGCGCACGTTCAGCTCGAACTGGCCCTGCGAGCCGGCGACCGTGATCGCGGTGTCGTTGCCGATCACCTGTGCGCAGACCTGGAGCACGACCTCCGGGATCACCGGGTTGACCTTGCCGGGCATGATCGAAGAGCCCTTCTGCAACTCGGGCAGGGCGATCTCGCCGAGCCCGGTGCGGGGGCCGGAGCCCATCAGCGCGAGGTCGTTGGCGATCTTGGTGAGCGAGACGGCGATCACCTTGAGCGCGCCGGAGAGCTCCACGAGGGAGTCGCGGCTGGCCTGGGCCTCGAACGCGTCGGCGGGCCCGTCGATCGGCAGGTTGGTGGCCTCGGTGAGCTTTGAGCGCACGCCCGCGGCGAAGTCCTGGTGGGTGTTGAGGCCCGTGCCGGTGGCGGTGCCGCCGAGCGGGATCTGGCCCACGCGCGGGAGCGCCGAGAGCACGCGCTCGCGGCCGAGGCGGATCTGCGCGGCGTAGCCGCCGAACTCCTGCCCGAGCGTGACCGGCACGGCGTCCATCAGGTGCGTTCGGCCGGCCTTGACCACGTCGGCGAACTCCTCGGCCTTGGCCTCGAGCGAGGCGGCGAGGCGCTCCAGCGCCGGAATCAGCCGGTCGGTCACCTCGCCGAGCGCGGCGAGGTGCACGGCCGACGGGAAGACGTCGTTCGAGCTCTGACCCATGTTCACGTGGTCGCTCGGATGCACGCCCTCGCCCGCCAGCGCGGCGATCACCTCGTTCGCGTTGGTGTGCGACGAGGTGCCCGAGCCGGTCTGGAACACGTCGATCGGGAACTGGTCGTCGTGGCGCCCCTGGGCGATCTCGTCGCCGGCGGCGGCGATCCGGTCGGCGATGTCCTGGTCGAGCAGGCCGAGCTCGGCATTGGTGCGCGCCGCGGCGGCCTTGATGCGGCCGAGCCAGTGGATCACCGACGCCGGCACCCGCTCGCCCGACACCGGGAAGTTCTCCACGGCCTTGCTGGTCTCGCTGCCCCACAGCTGCTGATCGCTCATTGCCTCAACACTACCCATGGTCGCGTCCGGCGCCGTAGCCGCGCTGGTAGGCGGCGGAGCGCGTGTTCACGCCGCCCAGCTCCTGCTCGATCCGGCGCACCAGCTCGTCGTGCACGCCCTGCGTGCGCGCCGCCCCGCGCCGCGCGGCCCCCACGAGGTAGCCGAGCCGGAGTGCCTCGGGGCCCTCCGGCCGCAGGCGCGCGCCGTCGGCCAGGCCCGCCGCGGCCGCCACGTACGCGGCGCCCACCTGCTGGATGTCCGCGGGGTCGCTGCTGCGCGTGAAGCAGTCCGACAGGCGGGTTCCGTCGAGGTCCACTCGCGCGGGCGCGCGCGCGAGGGCCGCGCGCACCGGGCCCGTGCCCCCCTTGCAGGCGACCGGCACGGCGTGGTCGCCGCTCCCGCACCCGCCGACTGCGAGCGCGATTGCGAGCAACGCGGGAGCTTTGCCCCGCTTGGCGGAAGCCATCCGCTGCAAAACCTGCACCCGCATGCGAACCGGCACCTTCCCATGTTCTTCTCGTGTTCGCGGGGAACGGACTCCCCCCAAGGACGGAGGAGCAAGGAATGAGAGATCTGGCCCAGGTCGCTCTGGCGGGGGCGCACGGAAGCGCCGAACACGTCGAGCCGACCCGATTCTGCACCCACTGCGGCGCGCTGTTCGATGCGTCCACGAGCTCGCCCGAGCGGCCGCTGCGCGGGCGCGTGTGCTCGAGCTGCGGCCTCGGCATGGTGCTGCGCTGCTCGAGCAAGTTGCTGTCGCGCCCCGGCGCGGCGTTCCTGGTCGTCACCTCGGACCTGCTGGTGAGCGCCGCCTCGCAGGCCGCGGAGGATCTGCTCGACTCCGGGCAGGGCCTCTACGGGCAGCCGCTGCTGTCGGTGCTCACGAGCCCGACGGGGGTGGCGGAGCTGACGCGGCGCGTGGTGCGTGCCGCCACCGGCGAGCGCGTCGTGGCCTCCGTGCCTGTGCAGCCGGCCGCCAGGAAGCTGAATGGCGTGTCCCTCGAGGCCCGGATCGGCAACTGCTCGAGCCCGCCCGCGGCGCTCGTGGTGGTCGAAGCGGCCGCATAGGTTTGACCCGGCCCTCCGCCGGGCGAACGTGCAAGTTCTCGCCCGGACCTTGCGCAAGAGACCGCCGACCTGTCACAACTCGGGTGCGGGAGTGGAGCTTTGTGGCTCCGAACCCTTCAAGGAACCTGAGACTTGTGCCGAAGGTGACGACATGAGCGGCATCCGAACCAACGCTGCGGCCGAGCTTCTCGGCGTCAGCCCCAACACATTGCGCAGCTGGGAGCGCCGCTTCGGCTACCCCGCGCCGCGCCGCACGGCCGGCGGGCACCGCCAGTACGAGCTCTCCGAGCTGGAGGCGCTGCGCCGCGCGCTGCTCGAGACGCACAACATCTCCTCGGCGATCCAGGTCGCCCGCCAGCGCGGCGAGGGCCTCGGCTCCGCCTCGCGCATGGTCGAGGCATTCGACCGCTTCGACGAGTCGCTCGCCGACCGCCTGCTGGAGGAGAGCCTCTCGCTTCGCTCCATCGAGCGCACGGTGGAGGAGCTGCTGCTCCCCGGTCTCGACCTGGCCCTCAACCGCGACGGCCGCGAGGCCGAGTTCGAGCTGGCCTGCCGCTGGGCCACCGGCTGGCTCCACGCCGCCCGCCGCGTGACCGCGCCCGCCACGCGCGCGGAGGGGATCCTGATCTTCGACTCGAGCCCGACCCTCGGTATGGAGGGCATCCAGGTGCAGGCCCTCGAGCTGGGGCTGCGGCGCGCGGGCTTCCGCGTGCTGCTCCTCTCGGTCGGCCTGGCACAGGAGCGGATGACCCGCGCCATGCGCGCGCTCGACCCCTCGGCGCTCGTGCTGGCCGGCACCGGCGCCACGCTCGACGTGCTCGGGCGGCTCGTGTACGCGGTCCGTCAGACCGGCTCGTCGGCCCCCCTCTTCGAGTACCGCGGGTCGATGCCCGTGAGCGGCAGCCACAACATCCCTTCGCTCGGCGCCGCGCCAAGCGAGGCCGTGCGCAACCTCAAGGCGATGGTCGACGGTCCCGCGTGGGGCCGCGTGGGCAGCGCGCCCGTGGGCATGCGCAGCGTCGGCCGCTCCTCCTAACGCCGGCCGGCCGCTTCCGGGTCCAGCCCGGGTCGTAGGATCGACGGGCTCGTGAGCCCGTTCCGCCCGGTCGATCCAGGCCAGTCCTTTCCTCAGCTCGAGGAGGCCGTCCTGGCGCGCTGGCGCGAGCGCGACGTGTTCCACGAATCGATCCGCCGGCGCGAGGGCGGCAAGCGGTTCGTGTTCTACGAGGGACCGCCGACGGCGAACGGGCGGCCCGGCTCGCACCACGTGCTCTCGCGGGTCTTCAAGGACGTGTTCCCGCGCTACAAGACCATGCAGGGGCACTTCGTGCCGCGCAAGGCCGGCTGGGACTGCCACGGGCTGCCGGTGGAGCTCGAGATCGAGCGCCAGCTCGGGCTCGCCTCGAAGACCGAGATCGAGGAGTACGGGATCGCGGAGTTCAACCAGCGCTGCCGCGAGTCGGTGCTCACCTACATCGAGGAGTGGAACCGCCTCACCGAGCGGATCGGCTTCTGGATCGACACCGACGACGCGTACTTCACGCTCACGAACGAGTACGTCGAGTCGGTCTGGTGGGGGCTGCACGAGGTGTGGCGGCGGGACCTGCTCTACCAGGGGCACAAGGTGGTCCCCTACTGCCCTCGCTGCGGCACCGCGCTGAGCTCGCACGAGGTGGCGCAGGGGTATCGCGACGTGGTGGACCCGTCGGTGTTCGTGCGCTTCCCGGTGCGCGGTGAGGAGGGGGTCTCGCTGCTCGGCTGGACCACCACGCCGTGGACGCTCGTGTCCAACGCGGCGCTGGCCGTGGCGCCGGACGTGACCTACGTGCGCGCACGCGTGGGCGACGAGCGGCTGATCGTGGCCGAGCCGCTGCTCGAGCGGGTGCTCGGCGAGGACGCCGAGGTGGAGGCGCGGATGACCGGCGCCGAGCTGGCGGGCACGGCCTACGAGCCGCCGTTCCCGTGGATCTCCGACTACGGCGAGAAGGGCCACACGGTGCTCGAGGCCGACTTCGTGACCACCGACGACGGCACCGGCATCGTGCACACCGCGATCGCGTTCGGCGAGGACGACTTCCAGCTCGGGCAGCGCTACGGGCTGAAGGTGCAGAACCCCGTGCGGCTCGACGGCACCTTCGACGAGCGGGTGGAGGCGTTCGCCGGGATGTTCGTGAAGGACGCGGACCCGCTGATCGTGGAGGCGCTGCGCGAGTCGGGCCGGCTCTTCCGCGAGGAGAGCTACGAGCACGCCTACCCGCACTGCTGGCGCTGCGGCACGCCGCTCCTCTACTACGCCAAGGCGAGCTGGTACGTGAAGACCACGGCGGTCCGGGACAAGATGCTCGAGGAGAACGAGAAGATCCGCTGGTACCCCGAGCACATCAAGCACGGGCGCTTCGGCGACTGGCTCGCCAACAACGTGGACTGGGCGATCTCGCGCGAGCGCTACTGGGGCACGCCCCTGCCGGTCTGGGTCTGCGAGGAGGGGCACGAGCAGTGCATCGGCTCGCGCGCGCAGCTCGAGGGCCTGGCGGGCGAGGTGCCTGAGGACCTGCACAAGCCGTTCATCGACGAGGTCACGTTCCCCTGCTCGGAGTGCGGCGGGGAGATGCGGCGGGTGCCGGAGGTGATCGACGCGTGGTGGGACTCGGGGTCGATGCCGTTCGCCCAGTGGCACGCGCCGTTCGAGAACGAGGAGCTGTTCGCCGAGCGCTTCCCGGCCGACTACATCTGCGAGGCGCTCGACCAGACACGCGGCTGGTTCTACTCCCTGCTCGCGGTTTCCACGCTCCTGTACGGCCAGAGCTCGTACCGGACCGTGCTCTGCCTCGGGCTGATCCTCGATCCCGCCGGGCAGAAGATGTCGAAGTCGCGCGGCAACGTGGTGGTGCCCTGGGACGTGATCGAGCAGCACGGCGCCGATGCGTTCCGCTGGTACTACTTCACCTCGAAGCAGCCGTGGGACGGGTACCGCTTCTCGCTCGACACGGTGGGCGAGAGCGTGCGGCAGTTCATGCTCACGCTCTGGAACACGTACGGGTTCCTGGTGCTGTACGCGAACGTGAACGGAATCGAGGAGCCCTCCGGCGACGCCCCTCTTCAGGATCTCGACCGGTGGGCGATGTCACGCCTCCAGCACACGATCGAAGCGGTCACCGATCGCATGGACGACTACGACACGACCGGCGCCGGCCGGACGATCAACGAGTTCGTGGAGGACCTCTCGAACTGGTACGTGCGCCGCTCGCGGAGGCGCTTCTGGGACGGGGACCCGGCGGCATTCATCACGCTCCGGCACTGCCTCCTCGAGGTCAGCAAGCTGCTCGCCCCTCTCACGCCGTTCGTGGCCGACGAGATCTACGACAACCTCGACGGATCGGAGCCATCCGTTCACCTCTGTGACTTCCCGGCGGGGGACGAGGGCCGGCGCGACCCGGAGCTCGAGGCCCAGATGCAGGCCACCCGGGAGGCGATCGAGCTGGGACGGGCCGCTCGCGCGCAGGCCAAGGTGAAGATCCGCCAGCCGCTGGCCGAGGCCGTGGTGGTGGCGGCCGGCCGCGAGCGCGAGGCGGTGGAGCGATTCGCCGACCAGGTGCGCGAGGAGCTGAACGTGAAGCGCGTGCGGTTCGTGACCGAGGCCGAGGAGCTCGGCCGCTGGGAGCTCAAGCCGAACTACCGCACGCTCGGCCCGCGGTTCGGCAAGCAGATGCCGCAGGCGGCCGCGGCGGTGGCGGCTCTGGACGCGCAGTCCGCTGCGGCCACGCTGCGCGCCGGCGGCACGGTGGGGCTCGCGATCGACGGCCACGACCATCAGCTGACCTCCGACGACGTGCAGCTCGTGCTCCAGCCGCTCGAGGGGTACCAGGTGGAGCGCTCGGGTACGCACGCGGTGGCTCTCAACCTCGAGCTGGACGACGAGCTGCGCCGCGAGGGCCTGGCGCGTGAGGCCGTGCGAGCGATTCAGGAGGCGCGCAAGTCAGCGGGCCTCGATGTCTCCGACCGGATCAGGCTGACGCTCGGCGGCGACCCCGAGCTGACCGCCGCGGTGCGCGAGCACCAGGACTACGTGGCGGGCGAGACGCTGGCGAGTGAGGTGAGCTACCGCGACGGAGTGGTGAGCGGCGACGCGGTGACGATCGAGGGGCGCGAGCTATCGATCGCGGTCGAGCGCGCCTGAGTCCGCACGGGAAGAGCCTGACCCATCAGCCCTGGATCTCGCCGCCGATCGCCCATTCGCTCTTGGGCGACTCCGAGAAACGGACCCAGACGTGCTCGCGCTGGGTCTTACCGACCTCGACCAGCAGGTCGGTCAGCTTCTCGGCGATCTCCTTCTTCTGCTCGGGCGTGCGGCCCTCGTACCACTCGATCGTGACGATCGGCATGGCGCGCGGGGCCGCTAGGCGGTGGCGAGGACGGGCTCGATCTCCTGCACGAGCCGCTTCTTGGGCATGGCACCGATGATCTGGTGCGCCACCTCGCCGTTGCGGAAGAGGATCAGGGTGGGGATCGAGAGCACGTTGTAGCGAGCTGCGGTCTCCTGGTTGTCGTCCACGTTCAGCTTGACGATGCGCAGGTCGTCGCGCTCCTCGGTGATCTCCTCGAGCGCCGGCGCGATCACGCGGCACGGCCCGCACCACGGGGCCCAGAAGTCGACGAGCACGGGCTCCGTGGACTCGATGACCTCCGCCTGGAAGTTGGAATCGGTGACTTCGATTATCGATCCTGCCATCGGTGCTCCGTTCTATCGCTCGGTCGGTACTTCAAAAAGTATAGTGCCGCCGTCGACAGCCTCGCTGACCACCGGTGGGCGTTGCGCGGAGCTTACGGGAGGAGCGCTCGGCGCGCCCGCGGACGGGCGCGCCGGACGTGCTCCAGCTCAGTGGGTCAGCGCGCCGCGCGGCCGTCGCCGGCGGACGCCGAACCCGGCGCCGATCAGCATCAGGCCCGCCATGAGCGGGATCCGAGCGTCGAACCCGGTGCCGGCCAGATTGACGCGCTGGCCGATCAGGGCACGGCACTCGGCGCCCGTGAGAGTCCGGCCGTTGCGGCGGATCCTCCCGGCGTCGCAGTCCGCCTGCGTGATCGTGCTCGTGCCCGAACCGCTTGTGGATTGGGACGAACCCGCGAGGCCATGGTGGTGCGAACAAGCTCCCTGAGTACCGGCGGCGTTCGTGTGAGTGCCGTCGTTGCACAAACCGGGCGCGGCGCTCGCACCCGCCGGCACCACGAAGCTCACCAGGACGGCCGCGATCACGGCCATCAGAACGTTGCGTCTCGACATGCTGCTCTCCCTCCCTCAACGGGCGGAACATCCGCCCGAACCTGGCGCGTTTGTACCAGCTAGGACGCCAGGCGGCGGGAACTTTTCATCCGCGCCCGCAGCGCGGGGACCTTCCAGACCGCCTCCGCCGCGATCCGCGCGTCCATCTTCGACGCGCCCGCGCGGCGCTCGTGGAACACGATCGGGATCTCCTTCACGCGGAAGCCGGCGCGCAGCGCCCGGTAGGTCATCTCGATCTGGAAGCCGTAGCCGTCGGCCTGCACGTCGTGGAGGTCGACCGTCTCGAGCACGGCGCGGCGAAAGCACTTGAAGCCGCCGGTCAGGTCGTGCACCGATACGCCGAGGACGGCCCGCGCGTAGAGGCCGCCGCCGCGCGAGAGCAGCCGCCGGTGCCATTCCCAGCCGGCCACGCGGCCGCCCTTCACGTAGCGCGAGCCGAGCACCAGGTCGGCCTCGCCGGCGGCCTCGATCAGCCGCGGCACGTCGGCCGGGTCGTGCGAGAAGTCCGCGTCCATCTCCATGATCAGCTCCGCGCCCGCGTCCATCGCCGTACCGAAGCCCGCGAGGTACGCCCGCCCGAGGCCGTCCTTGCCGGCGCGGTGGAGCACCTCGACCGCCTCGTTGTCACGCGCGAGCCGGTCGGCGATCGCGCCGGTGCCGTCCGGCGAGGAGTCGTCGACCACGAGCAGCGTGTGGTCCGGGGAGGCCTCGGCGAGCCGCGGCAGGATCGCCGCGACGATCGTCTCGATGTTCTCCGCCTCGTTGTACGTCGGAAGGACGAGCCAGGTGCCGGGCACGCCCGTACCCTAGACAGGGCATGCGAAATGCCGAGATCGCCCTCCACTTCGACGAGCTGGCCGACCTCTACGAGCTCGATGGCGCGATCGTCCACCGAGTGCTCGCCTACCGGAACGCGGCCAAGGCGATTCGCGATGCGCCCGCGTCGGTGGAGGAGATGACGCGGGCGGGCACGGTGACCGAGCTGCGCGGGATCGGCAAGACGATCGAGGAGAAGCTGAACGCGCTCCTCGACACGGGCGAGATCCCGTCCGCCGCCAAGCTGAAGGCCAAGTACCCGCCCGGCCTCGTGGAGGTCACGCGCATCCCCGGGTTCGGGCCGAAGAAGGCGCGCAAGCTGTTCGACCAGCTCGGCGTGGCCTCGCTCGACGACCTTCGCAAGGCGGCAGAGGACGAGCAGCTGCGTGACGTGCCGGGCTTCGGCCCGAAGGCCGAGGAGACCGTGCTGCTGGCCCTCGACGCCGGCGTGGACCTCCGCCCCAAGCCGCGGCTGCTGCTCTCGAAGGCGACCGACATCGCCGAGTCGCTGGCGGAGGCGCTGCGCGAGCACCCGGCCGCGGAGCGCGTGGAGGTGGCCGGCAGCGCGCGGCGGAGGGCGGAGGCCTGCCGCGACCTCGACCTGGTGGCCGCCAGCGAGAAGCCCGAGGCGCTGGCGCAGGCGTTCTGCAAGCTGCCGCTGATCGGCGAGGTGCAGTCCTCGGCGGCCGCCGGGGTGCGCGCGGTCACCCACAACGGGCTGAGCATCGACCTGCGGATCGTCACGCCGTCGGCGTTCGGCAACCTGCTCCAGCACCTGACCGGCTCGAAGAGGCACAACGAGTCGCTGCGCACCGACGCCGTCAAGCGCGGGCTGCACGTGAGCGAGTACGGGATCGCCGACGACTCCACCGGCACGACCCACGCCTGCGCGACGGAGGAGGAGGTATACGAGCTGCTCGGGATGCAGTGGATCCCGCCGGAGCTGCGCGAGGACCGCGTCGAGCTCCAGGCGGCGCGCGAGGGCACGCTGCCCGAGCTGATCCGCGCCGAGGACCTGCGCGGCGAGCTGCACTGCCACACGGTCGCCTCGGACGGGCGCAACACGATCGAGGAGATGGCCGAGGCCGCGCGCGAGCGCGGCTACGAGTACATCGCGTTCACCGACCACTCCGCGTCGCACGGGTTCGGCAACGACGTGCCGCCCGACGAGCTGCGCCGCCAGATCGAGCGCATCCACGCGGCGGACGAGCGGATCGAGGGCATCCGGCTGCTCGCCGGGTCCGAGGTGAACATCCACCCCGACGGCTCGCTCGACTACGAGGACGAGCTGCTCGCCCAGCTCGACTGGGTGGTCGGCAGCCTCCACTCCGCGTTCCGCACGCCGGAGAAGGAGCAGACCGAGCGCATGATCCGCGCGATCGAGCACCCGCTGCTCGACGCGGTCGGCCACCCCACCGGCCGGCTGATCGAGCGCCGCGAGCCCTACCCGATCGACATCGACGCCGTGGCCGAGGCCGCTGCGCGCACCGGCACGTTCCTCGAGATCAACGGCAACCCCGACCGGCGCGACCTCAACGAGATCAACGCGCGCCGCGCGGTGGACCTGGGCGCCACGCTCGTGATCGACTCGGACGCGCACGGGCGCGAGACCCTGCGCAACATCGAGTACGGCGTGTTCACGGCGCGCCGCGCCTGGCTGACCGCCGCCGACGTGGCCAACACGCGCACGTGGGCGGAGCTCGAGTCGCGGCCTAAGCGCGCACGTCGTGGTGCGCCGGCTCGTTCCGCCTGAAGCCGGGCGTGCGGATCAGCTGGGTGGGCTTGAACGGCGAGCTCGACTCGACCCAGAAGCGCACGCCGTCGCGCTGCTCGATCGCCTCGACGGCGCGCGACTGGCGCCGCCACGCGAGGGCGAGCAGCAGGCTGTAGCCGGCGGCGATCGCGGGGACCTGAGGGACGAGGAACGCCAGCGCGCCCGCGGTGACCGTGAGCACGAGCAGCAGCCAGAGCCGGTTGAACACGACCGCGCCGGGCTCTAGCTCGGGCAGCGCCTGAGTGGCGCGCGAGGAGGAGAGCATGCGGCCGATGCCCTGGGTGACCTCGGGGCGCCGGCCGAGCCACAGGCCGATCAGGGCCGCGCCCGACCACCAGCCGACGCCGACGTACAGAAGCGTGGAGTTGTCATCCGCATGCGCGCCGGCGATGGCCACGACGGCGAGCGCGGTGGCCGCGCCGCTGCACAGGAGCACGGTGGTGCGCAGGAAGTCGGTGAACGGCACCCGGCGCGCCTAGGCCGGGCGCTCGGCCAGCGCCGCGAGCACCCCTAGGAAGCCCGCGGTTCCCTGCACCACGATGTCGGCGCGCTCCACGATGGCGGGCGGGCCCTCGTCGGAGGCCACGCCCACGCGCACGGCGGCGTCCAGCTCGCCGGCCTCCATGAGCGAGTCGAGCGCGTCGAAGGCGTCGAGGTCGGTGGCGTCGTCGCCGCCGAAGAGGGCCGTGCGCGAGCCGTGCCGGCGGACCAACTCGGTGACGGCGCGGCCCTTGCTGATCGGCACCGGCGGGCGGACCTCGAGCACCTTGCGGCCCCAGTGGGTGGCCAGCCCGGCCGCCTCCGCCTCGCCCGCGATGGCCTCTACGCGCGTGCGGGCCTCGTCCTCGTCGGGCGCGCCGCGCCAGTGGAAGGCCATGATCGGCCCCTTGTCCTCGATGCGCACGCGCAGGCGGCGCAGCAGCGGGTTGTCGCGCTCGGACACGAAGCGGTGCACCGGCTCGGCCCAGGAGGCGAACGCCGGGATGGCCTCCGCCGTGCGCGCCCCCGGCTCGAGGATCTCCGCTCCGTGCGCCCCGGCGTACGAGATCCGGCCCACGCCCACGAGCCGCCGAGCGTCCGCCGCGGCCCGGCCCGAGATGCACGCCACGCAGCCGTAGCGGCCTGCCAGCGTGCCGAGCAGGCGGGCCGCGGGGTCGGGCACCTGGGCGTCGGCGGCACGTTCGACGATGGGGGCGAGCGTGCCGTCCACGTCGCAGAGGACGGCGGCGCGGTCGGGCGCCTCGGTGAGCGGTCGGACGGCCGCCGCCAGCGTTTCGGCCGTGGGTGCTGGCACGCGCCCTAGTATGCCCGCCCATGTCCTCGCGGCTCGTCCGGCTGGCTGTGATCGGCAGCGTCGCGGGGGCCTTCAGCGGACTGTTCGGCGTGGGCGGCGGCACCGTGATCGTCCCGCTGCTGATCCTCTGGTTCGGCTACGGCGAGCGCGAGGCCACCGGCACGTCGCTGTTCGCCATCGTGATCATCGCGAGCCTGGCGGCCGCGGGCGAGGGCCTGCAGGGCCACGTGGACCCGGCCAAGGCCGCGCTCGTGGGCATCCCCGCGCTCGGCGGGGTCCTGGCCGGCACGGCGCTCCAGCAGCGGGTGCCCGAGCGCGCCGTGGCCGGAGGCTTCGCCGTGCTGCTGCTCGTCTCCGCCACCCTTCTGGTGTTCAACTGATGGATGCCGGCAGCATCGCCGCGGCGGCGGCGCTCGGGTTCGCCGCCGGCATGACCGGTGGAATGCTCGGCGTGGGCGGCGGCGTGATCTTCGTGCCCACGCTGGTCTTCGTACTCGACCAGAGTCAGCTCGACGCGCTCTCCACCTCGCTGCTCGCCATCATCCCCGTGGCGATGCTCGGCGCCTGGCGCCAGTGGGGCTACGGCAACCTGCGCGTGCGCGACGGCCTGATCGTCGCGCTGCTCGCTCCGCCGGGAGTGATCCTCGGCACCGTCCTCGCAAACGCGCTCTCCGAGCGGGTGCTGGAGCTGTCGTTCGCGGCCCTCCAGGTGTTCATGGCGGTCAACCTGGTCCGGCGGGCGCTCAGGCGCCCGGCCGATGCCTGAGCGCGCGCTTCGCTATACCCAGGCGATGGCGATGGCCTCGCACCACGGCGCCTGGCTGCGCGAGCGCAGCTTCCACCACACCGCGTTTCCGGTCGAGCGGCTGGCCGCGGAGCGGACGGCGTCGGTCTCGGTGTGCGTGCCGGCCCGCGAGGAGGCGCGCACCATCGGGCGGATCGTGCGCGACCTGGTGTGGCTGCGCGAGCGCGGGGTGATCGACCAGGTGGTGGTGCTGGACGCGAGCTCGGCCGACGGGACCGGGCGGATCGCGGCCGAGGAGGGTGCCGACGTGCACACGCAGTCCGACCTGCTGCCGGGCTTCGGTCCTTGCGCCGGCAAGGGCGACGCCATGTGGCGCGGGCTCACCGTGCTGCGCGGCGAGGTGGTCTGCTTCCTGGACGCCGACTCGGAGGACTTCGGCCCGCACTTCGCCTGCGGGATGCTCGGGCCGCTGCTGACCGACGACGGGATCGACTACGTGAAGGGCTTCTACCGGCGGCCGTTCAAGCAGGGAAGCGTGGCGGCGCCGGAGGGCGGCGGCCGGGTGACCGAGCTGACCGCGCGGCCGCTGCTCAACCTCTTCTACCCCGAGCTGACCACCTTCGCCCAGCCGCTCGCGGGGGAGATCGCGGCCCGCCGGACGCTGCTCGAGCGGCTGCCGTGGTGCACCGGCTACGCAATCGAGATCGCCCAGCTGATCGACGCGTGGGCCGAGGTGGGGCTCTGGTCGATGGCGCAGGTGGACCTCGACGTGCGCCAGAACCGCCACCAGCCGCTGCGCGACCTCGGGCCGATGGCCTACGCGGTGCTGCTCGCCGTGGCCGAGCGGCTCGTGCGCGAGGGGCGGCTGACCGCGGGGCAGCGCGAGGCGTTCCTCACCCCGGGGCCCGGGGGCCTCGAGGCGAGGATGGTCGAGCTGGTGGAGCGCCCGCCGATCGTGTCGCTCCTGGCGGGCGCGTCGGCCTAGTGGCCGGAGACCCGGTCGTAGTTGTCCTGACCCTTGTCGACGGCGTCCTGATCGACATCGGGATTCGACGGGGGCGCGCTTGCGTCCTTGGTCTCCTCGGGTGGGCTCGTTGACGACTTCTGCTGCTGGTTCTCTGTCTCTTGGTTTGTCATACATCTCGCCTACCCGGTGGGCTGAGCGGTAAGCCCGCGCCAACGCGACGAGTTGCGGCGCCGGCGCGAGGCCGCTGCCGCGCGGGCGCGCGGGCGCCGGCGGCTCCTGGTGCTGGTGCTGGCCGTGCTCGGGATCCCGGTGGCGCTGGTGGTGACGATCGGCGGGGGTCGAGACGGCGACGGCGGCCCCTCAGGTCCGGGGAAGGTTTCGGCCGCCCGGCCGGCGGAGTTGCCGCGCGGCGGGAAGCGGATCTTCCCGCGCTTCCGCGTGGTGGCCTTCTACGGCGCCCCGCAGGACGCCGAGCTGGGCGCCCTTGGCATCGGCACGCCGGACCAGGCGGGGCGGCGCCTGCTGCGCCAGGCGCGCGGGTACAGGGACGGCGGCCGCCGGGTGCTGCCCGCCTTCGAGCTGATCGCCGTGGTGGCCAACGGCGGCGGCGGCGCCGAGGGCCTGTACCGGACCCGCCAGAGCGCGGCCACGATCCGGCGCTACCTGGCCGCGGCGCGCCGCGCGAAGGCGCTGCTGCTGCTCGACATCCAGCCCGGGCGGTCGGACTTCATCGCCGAGATGCAGGCGCTCGAGCCGTTCCTGAGCGAGCCCGACGTGGGGCTGGCGCTCGACCCCGAGTGGCACGTGGGGCCTGGGGAGATCCCCGGGAAGGTGATCGGCTCGGTGGACGCGGGCGTGGTGAACGCGGTGTCGGCGCGGCTGGCGCAGATCGTGCGCGAGCGGCGGCTGCCCGACAAGCTGCTGGTGGTCCACCAGTTCACGGCGGACATGGTGCGCCGGCGCGCGACGCTCCTCCGGCGGCCGGGCGTGCCGATCGTGCTCGACGTGGACGGGTTCGGGAGCCAGCCGGACAAGATCGCCAAGTACCGCGAGCTGACCCGCGGCACCGCCGGGTTCGCGAACGGGCTCAAGCTCTTCTACCGCGAGGACCGCGGCCTGATGTCGCCGGCCCAGGCGCTGCACCTGCGTCCCCAGCCGCAGCTCGTGCTCTACGAGTAGCCGCCGGCCGGCGCCCGATCAGGTTGACCCCCGTGACATGCTCCTCGGAAACGGCCGGGAGGCCGGAAAGGAAGGCACCATGAGCGCCCTCGAAGCAAAGAGGTTCGACTCGCCTGACGAAGTGCGCGAGTTCCAGGCCCACGGGAAGGTCGAGCTGGTCAACCTCGAGAGCGGGTCGGTCGGGAGGGGCACGTTCGAGCCCGGCTGGAAGTGGTCGAACGACGTCAAGCCGATCGCCGGGACCGATTCCTGCCAGGTGGCGCACGTCGGCTACGTGCTCTCGGGAAAGATGGTCGTGCGTATGGACGACGGCTCAGAGCACGAGTACCAGGAAGGCGAGGCGTTCAACATGCCGCCCGGGCACGACGCCTGGACCGTCGGTGACGAGCCGTGTGTCCTACTCGACTTCGGCGGGCTGAAGGGCTACGCCCAGCACGCGCACTGAGCCGGCCTCAGACGGCCAGCCAGCTCTTGGGGTTCTCGACCATCATCTGGTCGAGCTGCTCGTCGGTCATCCCGCGCTCCTTCAGCTCCGGGATCACCTCCTCGAACAGGAAGGTCATGCTCCACTTGGGCACCATCTGCTGCTTCATCTGCTCCTCGACCTCGGGCGGGAACCAGTCGAGGGTGGAGCAGTAGTCCTGCGATAGGAACATGCGGTCGACGTGCCCCTTCTCGAGCAGGGCCAGCACGGTGGCCTGGCGCTTGTCGGTGGGGAGAAATATGTCGAGCCCGTAGCGATCCATCCCGATGAACGGCCCGCGCTCCAGCAGCTTCTCGATGTAGTCGAGGTCGTCGGTGTCGCCGGTATGGGCCACCTGGACCTTGGCCGGGTCGACGCCCTCCTCGGTCAAGATCCGCATCTGCTCGGGGCCCGTGCCGCTAGCGGGCCGTGAGTGGGCCATGATCGGCCTGCCGGTCTGGACCGAGGCCCGGGCCGCCGCGCGGTGGACCTTCTCGATGTTCGGCGTGATCCCCGGCTCGTCGGCCGCGCACTTGATGAACGCCGGCTTGATGCCGGTCCCTTGGATCCCGTTCTCGACCTCGTGGACGAAGATGGCGGCGATCGCGTCCTCGTCGCGGTTCAGCAGGAACTGGGGAAGGTGGTCGTAGGTGTAGAGGCCCGTGGCGAGGATCACCTGGAGCCCGCTCTCGTCGGCC
>JAXDJC010000288.1:0-4196 GCA_034663685.1 Thermoleophilaceae bacterium | reverse complement strand
GGAGCAATCAAATCGGTCCAGGGTCTACGGTCCGTCTTTGCGGGATCATCTCTGCAAACCTGACAGTTCAGGGGTCGGGCGCCGGTGGTGCCCCGATCACCGTTCTCTTCGAGCCAAATGCGAGATTGAGCCAGGCCGCGGGTGGCCCGTTTCTCACGATGAGCGGAAGACAATTCATCGTCGTGGATGGCGGCAGTAACGGAGTTATCGAGAACACTGCCGCGAGCACAACCGGGCAGAACGTCAGCAGCAAGGCCATCGTGGCGTTCGACTGCACGGACTGCGAAGTGAAGAACCTGAATATCCGGAACCTCTATGTGCACTCCGGCGGAGATTCGGAAATCGATCAAACGCAGTCCAATTGCATCGTCTACTCAGGAGACAATTTCCGGATCCATGACAACACTATGCAAGGGGCCGGATGGTGCCTCTATATCCAGGGGCAAGCGGTGAATAACCGCGTTTACAACAACGACATTTACAATATCGATCACGCTGTGATTATTTCTCCGACCGGTCAGGGCGTGGTGGCGGGGCCGCTGTATATTTACGGCAATCACATTCACGACTATGCAAACTGGGACAGTGATTCGAATACCTATCACCATGACGGGATTCACTGCTACACGGTGCCCAGCCCTTACCCCCAGCCAGCCGGTCCGCCGGTCACGGGAGCGCACTGGAACGATTTGTGGCTGTATAACAATCTCTTCGATGGCAACATCGGGCAGAACGTGACAGGCCACATCTTCCTTGAACCAGGCGTTCAGACGGACGGATACGCGACGCCGTGCATGAATTCCAGCTCTCAGGTCCACATTTTTGGCAATGTTCTGCTGAACGGAACCACTCTGACGGGAACCATCGATCTGGGGCGCACTCCTGACAGTCCGCTGACGGTCCCGGTCGACTTCTTTAACAACACGGTGATCGGTTCGGACGCCGCCGAGGGCAGAGCGGTTGTGTTCGAGAATGTGCAGATGGTGAACGCCCTGAATAACATCATCGGTGGGGCAAATAAATTGTGGGATGGAGTCTCATACCCCAACACGGACTACAACGGATATATTAACTGCCCGATCGATGTCAGCTACAACTGCTGGCCGGCAGCCGATGGAACGAACGACTTCGAAACCTGGAGAAGCCTCTCTTCCAGTGACACTCACGGAGTGAACGCGCTAGATGGTACCGGGGGCGTGAACGCGTCCACCGGTGCCCTCAACAGTGACTCAGTCATGGTAGCGGCAGGGAGCAATATCGAAGGCCTCATTTCCGGCTGGCCCGCCGAACAGAGAAGCGCCCTGCTGACGGACCGGAACGGAGTGCCCCGCGGAAGCGGCCAGTGGGACATCGGTGCGCTGAGTTTTCGTGCAATTGTTGCGGCACAACCAGTTCTTCCTCCAACCGGCCTGACCGTAGTCGCGCACTAGCAGGTTGCGGAAAAAGGGTACTTCGATGGCGGAAACGCCCCGATTTGGCGCTCCGCTGAACGTGGAATCAACAGCTTGCAGATGTTAGTAAGTGCGATTTTGAGTGCTCCAATGCCTTTTTCCGCAGCCTGCTAGGGAGGCAAAAACATTCACCGTTTTCGTTGTAAGACGAACTTCATGGCCTTGCGCTTGTTAGAATTCCCGTTTCATGGCTTGTGCGAATCAGATCGGAGTAACTGTACTGTAACGCTCAGTAGGGTTTTCGCCGTTAGGTTAGCCAGGCGATGAAAGAAACGAGGAATGACTTAAAGTGAAAAAAATAAGGTATTACGCAGCCGTTTGTGTCTTCAGGCGAACGGTGCTGTTGAGTATTGCGGGCGCCAGCCTTTGTTCGGCAGACATTTATGTTGCCCAAAATACGTCCGGAAGTAACACCGGGCAAGACTGCACCAACGCATTTCCAGTGAGCTGGTTCAATAACTCAGGGAGCTGGGGAGCCGGCAATGCCCAGATCACCCCCGGGACAGTCGTTCATCTCTGCGGCGTGATTTCCACCAATCTCACCGTTCAGGGATCGGGGGCGAACGGAGCGCCGGTTACTTTGCGCTTCGAGCCAAATGCCAGGCTCAGCCAACCCGCCGGCGGTCCCTTTATCAATATGAGCAACCGAAGCTATATCGTCGTGGATGGTGGCACAAATGGAATCATTGAGAACACCGCTGCCAGCACCACGCAGCAGCATGTGAGCAGCAAGGCAATTCTGGCGAACCCGTGTGCAAATTGCGAAGTGAAGAACCTGACGATTCAGAACCTCTACGTTCATAGCGGGTCAGGCACCGAGGTTGAGCAAACGCAGTCGAACTGCATCGTCTACTCGGGTGACAATTTTACGATTCACGATAATACGATGCATGACGTCGGTTGGTGTATTTATCTGCAGGGGCAGGGCTTAAATAATCGAATTTATAACAATAACGTATTCAACGTCGATCACGCAATCATACTTTCCCCGACCGGTAAGGGCGTATCCGCAGGTCCACTTTATATATACGGCAATCATATTCACGACTACGCCAACTGGGACAATGCTTCGAACGGCTATCACCATGACGGAATTCACTGCTATACGGTGCCCAGCCCTTACCCCCAGCCGGCCGGTCCGCCGGTCGCGGGAGCGCACTGGAACGATTTGTGGCTGTATAACAATCTCTTCGATGGCGACATCGGGCAGAACGTGACGGGCCACATCTTTCTTGAACCAGGCGTGCAGACCGACGGATACGCGACGCCGTGCATGGATTCCACCTCACGGGTTCACATCTTCGGCAACGTTCTTCTGAACGGGACGACTCTGAACGGCACCATCGATCTCGGCCGCGCTCAGAATTCTCCGCTGACCGTTCCGGTTGACTTCTACAACAACACAGTCATTGGGGCGAGCGCAGCGGGAGGAAGAGCCGTGGTGTTTGAGAATGTACAGAGCGTCAACGCGGTGAATAATCTGCTGGGTGGCGCCAATAAATTGTGGGATGGCGTCTCTTTCGCGAACACGGACTATAACGGCTACGTGAATTGCTCCACCAGCGTCAGCTACAACTGCTGGCCCGTGGCGGGTGGCACGAACAACTTCAACACCTGGAGATCGATCTCCGGCAGCGACTCCAACGGGGTTAACTCTCAAAACAACTTCGGCGGCGTCAACAGCGCCACCGGAGCGCCGGGAAGCGGATCTGTGATGCTGAGTGCCGGAAGCAACCTGATCGCCGCAGTGGCAGGCTGGCCGGACGAGCAGCGGAACGCTCTGTTGACTGACCGGAACGGAGTTTCCCGAGGAAGCGGTAAATGGGACATCGGTGCGCTTGCTTCCGGGACGGCCGCTCCTCCTCCGGTGCCGGCTACTCCCGTGCCGCCGATAGCGCCGAGCGCTCTGACGGCGGTTAGCCACTAGTTGGCTGCGGGGGAAAGCATCGGAGGCCTTCCCCCTTTTTTTCATTGCACATGGTTCACCGCGCGTGGAATAACGAAATCCACTAGTCCGGGTTGTGCCGAATTCCAGTTATGGCCGTTACTCTTAGCACTGAGTTTGAGTGCCGCAACGAAAGCGCCTGTGTCGCTTGCGGTGGCCGGCAAGCCGAGAACTATCTCAGCGCCCCGGACCGGTTTTTTTCAAGGGACATCATATACAAACTTGTTCGTTGCCCTTCCTGCTCCCTCGTCTGGCTGTCCTCACCCCCGCTTCCTTCCCGGATCGGAGAACACTACGGACCCAGCTACGATTCCTTCATCAGAACAGCGACCGAGAAGAAATCGGACCAGCACTGGCAGCAGACTCTCTCGACGATTCAAAAATACAAGTCGGGCGGATCGCTTCTCGATCTCGGTTGCGGGGCAGGCTCTTTTCTCGGCGCCATGCGGAACCCGCAATGGAAACTGTTTGGCGTGGAAATGTCTGAGCAGTGCGCCACGATGGCACGTCAGCGAACCGGTGCGACCGTTTTCACCGGGGATGTTCTGGATGCCGACATCACGCCGGGCAGCCTGGATGTAGTGACCTGCTTTCACGTGCTGGAGCACGTTTACTCACCGGCGGAGGTGATGGCGCAGGTATTCTCCTGGCTGAAGCCCGGCGGGATTTTCTGCGTTCACGTTCCGAATATCGGCGCGGCGGAAGCCAGGGTATTTGGAACATATTGGTACCCGCTGGAACTTCCCCGCCATCTCTATCATTTTTCCCCGGCGTCCCTGAGTTATCTCGGCAAGTCGCTG
>JAXDJC010000238.1:0-13763 GCA_034663685.1 Thermoleophilaceae bacterium | reverse complement strand
CCGTCACCGGCAGCCTCGTCGAGCACCACCACGCCGAGCCCGTTCCAGATCTCGTGCGAGCGCTCGTGGTCCTCCACCACGATGTAGCCCGGCACGAAGTCGAGCATGCAGAACGAGACCCTCGGATCGTTGGGGAGGCCGAGCGCCTCGAGCCCGTCGCGCACCTCCTCGTTCGCCGTGTCGTGCAGCACGACCACGGTCTGCGAGCAGGCTCCCGAGGCGAGCAGCGCCTCCATGTCGCGCCGCACGCCGGCCGCTGAGTGATCGCCGTCGATCAGCGCGAAGTCGACGTTGCGGCCGGCGGCATGAAGCTCCCCGAGCACGCGGGGCAGCAGCTCGGCCGAGTCGCCGATGTGCGCGCGGGCGTTCGGGATCTCGCCCACCACCGCCGCCACGTCCGGGTCGATGTCGAACGCGTGCACCTCGCCGGAGTGCGCCGCGATCCGGCGCAGGCTCCCGCCCTCGGCGGTACCCACCTCGATCGCCAGCGCGGGACTCAGCTGCGAGAGGATTCCCTCGAGCGCCATCCGCTCGCCGTAGTACATCTGCCAGGCGGTGTCGCGAAGGACCGGTGGCGCCCAGGACCACGGAACGTCGCCCATCGGCACCCGCCTAGCGGGACGAGCGCTTCAGCGCCTGCTTGAACGCGCGCAACGGGGCCGTGAGCCGCCAGCTCGGTGAGGTCACCACGTTGTGGAGGTTGCGCTCGGCGGCCTCGGCGCGGGCGGCGAGGGCCACGACCCGCTCGTCGGAGTCCGCCACGACCTCGACCTGCGGCCGGCGGGCCAGCAGCTCCTCGGCCTCCGCGAGCCGATCCCGCAGCTCGCCCAGCTCCGCGCGCTCGTGCGCGACCTTCTCGAGCTGCTCGTGCTGGCCCTGGAGGATCTCCTGCTGCTCGTGGTAGAGGTCGAGCCACTTGCGGACCTCGGCCGTCCCGGTCAGGAGCGCGCCGGGCGCCGGCTCCGGGAGCGGGGCGTTGCTCGCCAGCGCGACCGTGTAGGTCTCGCGGCCGGGCTCCTCCGCGGCCACCTTCTCGACCCAGAGGTCCCGGACCGTCGCGAGGTCGTCGCCGGCGAACGACTCGTCGTCGAGGATGGCCGAGCAGATCCAGTTGTGCTGGCGCCAGAGCCCGACGTACTCGAGCGACTCGCCCAGCTCGGCGCGCAGCTCGTCCGGGAGGTACTCGTGCAGGTGGTGCGGGTTGCCAGGCACGTACACGGCGCGATTCGGCGACGAGATCACGAGGATCCCGTCCGGGGCGAGCACGCGCACGAGCTCGCTGATCACCCGTCGCTGCTCCGGCACGTGCTCGATCACCTCGAGGCAGACGACCAGGTCGAACGCCCCGTCCTCGAAGTCCAGAGCGCCCACGTCCCCGGTGGTGAAGCGCAGCCCCGGCTCCTCCACGGCCCCCGCCGCCTCCACCACGGACTCCGCGATGTCGACCCCGACCACCTCGGCCGCCCCGGCGCGGCGCAGCATCCGCGAGCCGTAGCCGAGGCCGCAGCCCGCATCGAGGACCCGCTTGCCCGGCGCCAGTCGCGCGGCCCACGCGTACCTGACCAGATGCTCGGCATCGGTCAGCTCTGCGCGCACGGACGCGGGCGCGAAGCGCTCGGGGACTCCCCCTACGCGATTGCTGAGGTCCGACTCCACCTATTCCCTCGCGCCCATACGACCACGGAAACTTAGTATGCATGCGCGATGGAGATCGCCTTCGTCACAGCGCCTCGCCAGAACACGTTCTTCGCCGAGCTGATCGAGGCGATGCGCGACGAGCTCGACCGGGCCGGGGTCGAGAGCTCGGTCAGCTCCGACGGGTTCCCGCCCCCGCGGCGCGGTCTGGTCTACGCGCTGGTCCCGCCGCACGAGTGGTTCGCGCTCCACGGCGCCCGCCACGCCCCCGGCGCGGCCCAGCTTGGGCGCACGATCGGGATCTGCGCGGAGCAGCCGGGCACGCCGTTCTTCGAGGACGACGTGGAGATCGGGTCGCGGCTCGGGGCGGTGCTCGACGTGAGCCCTGCGGCCGTCAGGGCCTTCGAGGCGCGTGGCGTGCGGGCGGCACACTTCCCGCTCGGCTGGACCCCGACCTGGAGCCACGTGTCGCTCGAGGATCCGGCGGGCTGGGACGAAGGGCCCGAGCGCGACGTCGACGTGCTCCACCTGGGCATCTACAGCGACCGGCGCGGGACGATCCTCTCCGGCGCGGCGCGGCATCTCGCGCCCTGGCGCTGCCGCCTCGTGCTCTCCGACGACCACGGCCCCAACTTCCGGACGCAGGCCAACTACGCGACCGGCGGCGAGAAGTGGGACCTGCTCCTGCGCTCGCGAGTGCTCCTCAACATCCACGTCTCCGACCGCCGCTACTTCGAGTGGCAGCGGGTCGTGCAGGCCGTGGGCAACGGCTGCCTCGTGGCGAGCGAGCACTCGACCCATCACCAGCCGATGGAGGTGGGACGCCACTTCCTCTCGGGGCGGCCCGAGACCCTCGCGCTGCTCGCGCAGCCGTTCCTCGACGACGAGGAGCGCCGGCGCGCGATCGCGCGCGAGGCCTGGCTGCTGCTCAAGGAGGAGCTGCCGTTCCGGCGGTCGGTCGAGCGTCTGATCGAAGCCGCGCACGAGGTCGACCGCAACCCACTCGGGCGCGGGCCCGCCGTGCCGCTCACACTGCACGCTCCGCCGGCCGATCCCGACTCGGAGGCCGACGACCGCGACGAGTTCGAGCGGATCGAGCAGTACCCGTTCTCGGACGGGGACGTCGAGACGTCCCTGGTGCGCCAGGCGATGAAGTCCACGCAGCTCGAGGTGATCTCCCTGCGGCGCGACCTGGCCCGCGCGCGGCTGGAGGCGGAGGGGCCCGCGCGGCTGACGGTCGACTTCGAGTCCCCGGCGTACCGGGCCGCGCGCCCCCGCGTGTCGGTGCAGGTGAGCCTCTACAACCTCGAGCGGCACGTGTGCGATGCGCTCAGCTCGTGCGCCGCCAGCCGGTTCCGCGAGATCGAGATCGTGGTGGTGGACGACGCCTCGACCGACGGCTCGGCCGCGGCGGTCCGCGCCTGGGCGGCTCAGAACCCGGGCGTGCCGCTGGTGCTGGTCCGCCACCCGAGCAACCGCGGCCTCGGCGCGGCCCGCAACTGCGCGCTCGACTTCGCCCGCGGCGAGCTCTCGTTCATCCTCGACGCCGACAACGCCCTCTACCCGAGCGGGCTCGGCCGTCTGGTCGCGGCCCTCGACGACGATGCGGGCACGTCGTTCGCGTACGGGATGATCGAGGTCGCCGGCAGCGGGCGCTCGATCGGGCTGCGGAGCTTCTATCCCTGGCGGCCGGCGCGCTTCCGCGGTGGCAACTACATCGACGCGATGGCGCTGTGGCGCACCCGCTCGCTCCGGGAGCTGGGGGGTTACACGAGCGACATGCGCCTGTACGGGTGGGAGGACTACGACCTCTGGTGCCGCGCGGCGGAGCGCGGGCTGCACGGTGTGCTCGTGCCGGAGGTCGTGGCGCGCTACAGGCACACGAGCCATTCGATGATCGCGCTCACGAACGTCTCGTGGACGGCCGCGGTCTCGATGCTGGTCGACCGCTATCCCGCGGTCATGGGCGGCGTGGTTCCGCCACCCTGATCTCGTCGATCGGGACCTCCTCCCAACCCTGCTCCTCCAGGGAGGCCTGCCGACCCGTGTGGCGAATGCAGAGCATGCCGATGAACACTCCCCGAAGCTGCTTGCGCATCACCGCGAACCACATCGTCGAGGCGTCGCCCGGCCCGGATACCGGGTGCCACGGCCGCGGCGGCGGCTCGGTGCCGGCGGGCACGATCCCCGCCTCCACGAGCTGCTTGCGAGTGGCCACGCGCCCGTCCTGAACGTCGATGAAGAACAGCGCCATCGAGGTCCAGCTTAGGCCCGCCTGGTCGAAGGCCCTGGCGGGGTTCGACGGCTCCATGCGCGCCCGCGGGATGGCCGAGAAGACGCGCCGGGCCTACGGCGTCGACCTGGGCCAGCTGGCCGAGTGGGCCGGCGCCCAGGACCTCGACCCGCACGCGATCGACCACCGGGCGCTGCGCCGTTTCGCCGGCGTGCTCTCCGAGCGCGGCAACTCCAGGTCCACGGTCGCGCGCAAGCTCGCGGCGATCAGGGCGTTCTACCGCCACCTGGTCGGGCGGGGCGAGCTCGAGGGCAGCCCCGCCGACCTCGTGTCGAGCCCCAAGCGCGACCAGTACCTGCCGCGCGTGCTGCGCGCCGACGAGTTAGCGGCGATCCTCGACTCGATCCCGCAGTCGGAGCCCCTCGAGATCCGGGACCGCGCCATGTTCGAGCTGGCCTACGCGGCGGGCCTGCGCTCGGAGGAGATCGTGAACCTCGACAGCGCCGACGTGGACCCCGACGGCGAGGAGCTGCGCGTGAGCGGCAAGGGCGGCAAGACGCGCGTGGTGCCCGCCGGCGAGCTGGCCTGGAGCGCCGTGGAGCGCTACGTCGAGCGCGCGCGGCCGCGGCTGGCCGACCGCGCCCGGCCCGACCCCGCGCTGTTCCTCTCCCGCAACGGACGGCGCCTGAGCACCTCCGACGTGCGCAGCCGGCTGCGGATCTGCACCCGGCGCGCGGCGGGCGGGGCGGGCATCACGCCGCACACCCTGCGCCACAGCTTCGCCACCCACCTGCTCGAGGGCGGGGCCGACCTGCGCACGATCCAGGAGCTGCTCGGGCACGCCAGCATCAGCACGACCCAGACCTACACTCGGATAGAGTCGAAGCGCCTGAGGCGGGTGTACGCGGAGGCGCACCCACGGGCGTAGACCGGCGGCAGGGACGACCACTTATGGCGATACAGACCAACGTTAAGTCGGTGGAGCTCAAGGAGCTCTGGCGCAAGTACAAGGAGAACGACGACCAGCGCGCGCGCGAGCAGCTCGTGCTCGCCTTCTCCCCGCTCGTCAAGTACGTCGCCGGGCGCATGTCCACCGGCCTCCCCGCGCACGTTGAGGAGGCCGACCTCATCTCCTATGGCCTGCTCGGCCTGATCTCGGCCATCGAGCGCTTCGATCTCAGCCGCGAGATCAAGTTCGAGACCTTCGCGATGACCCGCATCAAGGGCTCGATCATCGACGAGCTGCGCTCGCTCGACTGGGTGCCGCGGTCGGTGCGGGCCAAGGCGCGCGAGATCGAGCGGGCCAACTCCAAGCTCGAGCACAGCCTCCATCGCGCGCCCACCGACCAGGAGGTGGCCGACGAGCTCGAGATGAGCATGGACGAATTCCAGGACGCGCTCACGCGCATCTCGAACTCCTCGGTGATCGCGCTCGACGAGCTCTGGACGCTCTCCGACTCCTCCGGCGACCAGGTCTCCCTGCTCGACACGATCCAGGACCCGGACGCGGTGGATCCCGCCCAGGCGATGGACGTGACCGAGACCAAGGACCGGCTGGCCGAGTCGATCGCGCGCCTGCCGGAGCGCGAGAAGCTCGTGATCGCCCTCTACTACTACGAGAACCTGACGCTGCGCGAGATCGGCGAGGTGCTGGGCGTGACCGAGTCGCGCGTCTCGCAGCTGCACACCAAGGCCGTGCTGCGCCTCAAGTCGGCGCTGCAGACCGAGAACGACTAGCCGCTCAGGCCTCCTCTGAGGGCCGCCGCAGCGGCACGCCGGACTCCGCGGCCGCCAGCGTCTGCGGATCGAGCTGGAGGCCGAAGCCGTCCGCCAGGCGCGTGAGGTGGTTGAACACGCCCACCACGTGCGCCACCTCGAGGCAGGCGGCGTCGTCGAGCCCGAGCTCGCGCAGCGGCGCCCAGTCCTCAGCCGTCATCTCGGTGGGCCGGCAGCTGAGCTTCTCCGCCACCTCGCAGAGCGCGCGGTCGCGCTCGCTCAGCCCGTCCAGCGAGCGCCATGCGCCGTGCCGCACGGCCACCGACAGATCCCGCTCGCCACCCTCGGCACGCAGAAACTCTGCGTGAGAGGTCGTTCAGTAGAAGCACTCCTGGCCGTACGCGGCCACTGCGGCCACCATCTCGCGCTCCTGGCGGCTGAGCGCGCCCTCCGGGGAGAACATGATCTCGGAGAAGAGCTGCTGGAACGCCCTGCCGATCCGCGGATGGGCGGCCAGCAGCCGGCCCATGTTGGCCGTGAAGCCGAAGTTGTACGGATGGTTCGCCGGCCGGCCGAGGGAGTCGGGGTCGGGCAGCGCGATGAAGGCGTCGTCGGCCATCGGCCGCTCGATTCAACCACTCCTCGCACTGCCCGCAGGGATTGGACCGGCGAGGTACGCTGCGCAATCCATCCAGGAAGGGGAGGGCAGCATGCCGAGACGGGCCGCCGACAAGATCCGGAACGTGGCCTTGGTGGGGCACCGCGGGAGTGGGAAGACGTCGCTGAACGAGGCGCTCCTGTTCCAGGCCGGTGCCATCAACCGGCTCGGCTCGGTGACCGACGGCACCACCGTCTCCGACTCGGCGAGCGACGAGCAGTCGCGCCAGATGTCGATCTCCTCGAGCCTGGCCTCCTTCAGCTGGGAGGACCGCAAGATCAACCTGATCGACACGCCCGGCGAGCCCAGCTTCGTGGCCGACGCCCTCTCGGGCCTGCGCGTGGCCGACGGCGCGGTCTTCGTGGTTAACGCGGTGATGGGCGTGGAGGTCAACACCGAGCGGCTCTGGCAGCGCGCCGCCGAGCTCGGCCTCGCGCGCCTGATCTTCATCAACATGCTCGACCGCGAGCGCGCGGACTTCTTCCGCAGCCTCGAGTCGCTGAAGGCCGCCTTCGGCGTGCACGTGGTGGCCACCGAGATCCCGATCGGCACCGAGCACGAGGTGCGCGGGGTGATCGACCTGATCGACATGAAGGCCTACGAGTACGACGGCACCTCGCGCGAGAACTGCAAGGGGATCGAGATCCCCGACGAGCTGCGCCCGCAGGCCGAGCAGTACCGCGAGAACCTGATGGACGAGGTGGCCGAGAACTCCGACGCCCTCATGGAGCGCTACCTCGAGGGCGAGGAGATCGCCCACGACGAGATCGTGGCCGCCCTCAAGAAGGGCGTGACCGAAGGGCACCTGTTCCCGGTCACCTGCGGCGTGGCCACCAAGAACCTCGCCACCAACCGGCTGCTGGACGCGCTGGTGGAGGACCTGCCCTCGCCCGCGATGAAGGGCGACGTGACGGCCGGCGACGAGGTGCTCGAGCCGGACTCCTCCAAGGAGACGGTCGCGTACGTGTTCAAGACGCTGGCCGACCCGTTCGCCGGGCGGATCAACCTCTTCCGCGTCTACCAGGGCACGCTGAGGGCCGACAGCCACGTGAACAACTGCCGCGCGCACGTGAAGGAGCGCGTGGGCCAGCTGCTCGTGCCGCAGGGCAAGGAGATGGGCCAGGCCGACGAGTTCGGCGCGGGCGACATCGGCGCCGTGGCCAAGCTGTAGGAGACGCGCGCGGGCGACTTCCTCGCCGCCGTGGATCACGAGGTGAACCTGCCCACGCCCAACCTGCCCGCGCCCGTGATGGCGTTCGCGATGGAGGCCAAGAACCGCGGCGACGAGGACAAGGTGTTCACGGCGCTGCGCCGCCTCCAGGAGGAGGACCCGACGATAGACCTCCACCGCGACCCGCAGACCGGCGAGCAGATCGTGGCCGGCCTGTCGCAGATCCACGTGGAGGTGATCGTGGACCGGATGAAGGAGCGCTTCGGGGCCGAGGTGACCCTCAAGCCGCCGCGCGTGCCCTACCAGGAGACCATCAAGGGCCGCGGCAAGGCGCAGGGGCGCTACAAGAAGCAGACCGGCGGCCGCGGGCAGTTCGGCGACTGCCACATCGAGATCGAGCCGCTGCCGCACGGGGCCGGGTTCCAGTTCGAGAACGCGATCAAGGGCGGCTCGATCCCCACCAGCTTCATCCCCGCCGTGGAGAAGGGGATCGTCGAGACGATGCAGCAGGGGATCATCGCCGGCTATCCCGTCAAGGACCTGAAGGTGCGCCTCTTCGACGGCTCGTTCCATACGGTCGACTCGTCGGAGATGGCATTCAAGATGGCCGGCTCGATGGCGTTCCGCGAGGCCGCCGCACAGGCCAGCCCGGCGCTGCTCGAGCCGATCATGACCGTGACGGTGACCGTGCCGGAGGACTCGGTGGGCGACGTGATCGGCGACCTCAGCTCGCGCCGCGGGCACCCGCTCGGCATGGAGCCCAAGAGCGGGATGACGGCCGTGAAGGCCGAGGTGCCGATGGCGGAGATGCTGAGCTACGCGCCGGACCTCCGCTCGATAACCGGCGGGCAGGGCGACTACACGATGGAGTTCGCCCGCTACGAGGAGGTGCCCTCGCACCTCGCCCAGAAGGTGATCGACGCCGCGAAGGACGACTCCGAGGCCGTCAAGGCGTAGCCGGCGGCGGTGGGTAGCATCGCCCCGCGATGAAGAAGGAGCTCCGACCGGTCCACGAGGACGTTGCCTGCGACATCTGCGGGCGCACGATCCTCAAGGGCGAGCGCACCGAGCCGTACCTGGCGCCCGGGGGCCAGCGCAAGCTGGTCTGCGACCTGTGCACCGACCGCGCCTACGCCGAGGGCTGGATCCGCGAGTCCGCCCACGGGGAGACGCCGGCCACGGCCATGCGCCGGGAGCCGCGCCGATCCGTGTTCGGGCGCCTGCGCAAGCGCGCACCCGGGCCGGCGCCCGCGGGCTCGGACGAGCTCGGCCTCGACGAGGGCGGCCTGCCGCCGCTCGAGGACGTGCCGCCGCCCGCGGAGGCGGAGTTCGTCGCTCCCCCGCAGCCGGATCCGCCGCCACCCCCGGTCGACGCCCCGCCGCCGTCGCGGCCCAAGGACCCGCGCCACGTGCGCGCGGTGCCCACCAACGCCCAGGTGAAGGTGGAGCGGGCCATCGAGGTCTTCAACGCCTCCGAGCACCGGCGCACGATCGCGGGCATCGCGCGGAGCCTGGGGGAGCCGTGGGTCACCGCCACGCCGATCGAGGCGGCGCCCAGCGAGGTCTCGATCGTGGTCGCCTGGGAGCTCTCCTGGTACCACTACCGCGTGGACCTCGGCACCGAGCACGACCCCGTGTCGCTGCTCCGCAAGGGCGAGGAGCTGGACGAGCTGGAGGAGTGGGCCAGGGACTGGAACGCGTCCGCCTCGGCCGACGGCGCGCTCGAGATCGGGATACGCTCGCAGGGATGATCTACTGCGTGATCCCAGAGGCGCTCGAGACCGAGCTGTTCCAGAAGATGGTCGACTACTACCAGGACGACCCGGACGTGGAGGTCATCATCGACCGGCGCCGGGGCCGCGACCGCCGCAAGCAGATGGGCGCCGCCTCGCACGACGAGCGCCGCGAGATCCGCGACCGGCGCAACCGCCGGCCCACCGGAACGTTCCCGCCCCTCCACGGCGAGTAGCCGGCGTGGCGATCGAGTCGGTCGTCGTCCACGTGGACGGCGGGTCGCGCGGCAACCCGGGGCCCTCGGCCGCCGCCGCGGTGGCCTCCACGCCGGACGGCCACGCCCTCGCCGAGAAGAGCGCCTACATCGGCGAGACCACCAACAACGTGGCCGAGTACCGGGCCGTGCAGCTCGGGCTCGAGCTGGCCCGCGAGCTGGGCGCCAGCACCGTGGAGATCGTGAACGACTCCCAGCTGATCGCCCGCCAGATCGGCGGCCAGTACAAGGTCAAGCACGCCGGCCTCAAGCCGCTCTTCATCGAGACGATGAGGCGGCTGCGCGAGTTCGACCGCTGGGCGGTCCGCACCGTGCGCCGCGAGCAGAACGAGCGCGCCGACGAGCTCGTGAACGAGGAGCTCGACCGCGCTGCCGGTCGCGGCTAGCGCAACGAAAGAGGCCCGCCGGAGCGGGCCTCTCGAGAGAGCGGATGATGGGATTCGAACCCACGACCTTCGCCATGGCAAGGCGACGCTCTAGCCAGCTGAGCTACATCCGCGCGGTGGCCGAGTATAGCCCTGGCTTCGGCCTCGAACGGCCCCGGCTTTAGCCGTGCGCGCCGCTACGCTGCCGTCTGCCACGGCGCCGTGGCGGAGTGGTTACGCAGCGGCCTGCAAAGCCGTTCACACCGGTTCGATTCCGGTCGGCGCCTCTGATTCCAGAGCCGAACCCGCGCCGGTGCAGTGGTGCAGGAGCGCGCGTGTTACGCGGTCCAGGCGGCCTTGACCGCGGGAGGTCCACCGGAGTAGGTTGCTTCCGGCGGCGGTCCTCGTCGTCCCTCCGAGCCCAGGAGACGATGGACGTGAGACGGCTGGCAGGTGGCTTTTGCATGAGCGCGCTCGTTCTGGCCCTCTGCGCAGGCTCGGCGCAGGGATCGCCCTTCATCGCGGCCTGCTCGGGCACCACCGGCAGCACAGCCTCGCTCGTCAAGGCGATCAACCACGCGAACGCGCCGCACGCTGGCACGGCCACCGTTCAACTCGGGCACGGCTGCACCTACACGCTCACCACCCCGGACAACTACTGGTACGGGCCGAACGGGCTACCGGCGATCGCGAGCGCCATCGCGGTCAACGGCAATGGGTCCACGATCGTGCGCCCGACGGCACCCGCGACACCGCACTTTCGGTTCTTCTTCGTTGGCGCGGACCCCACGAACGCGAGCACCAGCAACTACGTGTCGCCCGGTGCCGGCACGCTGACACTGCACAAGCTGACGCTGACCGGGGGACTTGCAAAGGGCGGCGACTCAAACGGTGGCGGTGGTGGCGCGGGCATGGGCGGTGCCATCTTCAACCAGGGCGCCGTCTTGGTCGATCGCAGCACGCTCAGCGGCAACACCGCCCAGGGGGGGTCGGCCATCAACAACGGGGGCAGCGTGGGTATCAGTGGCGGCGGGATCGGGACCGACTCCAGCGCCCACGGTTATGCCGGCGGCGGTTTCGGGCCGGGGGCTTCCACCGGCGGGGGTGGGGGTGGCGCCGCCGGCGCCAGTGGCGGCGGCGGCGGGGCCGGGTTCCAAACCGGCGAGAGCGGCAACGCTGGCACTGCGAGCGGCCCCGGAGCAGGTGGTGGCCCGGCGAGCGGACTCGGTGGCTCCGGCGGCAACGTCACGGCCCCCAACGCCGGAGACGGCAGCGGCGGGGGCGGTGGGCCCTCGGGCGGCAGCTGGGGTCCCGGTGGTGCCTTCGGGTCGGGCGCGCCCAGCGGTGGCGGAGGTGGGGGAGTTGGCGGCGGCGGCGGCGTCGATCATTCCGGTGGCGGTGGTGGCTTCGGCGGCGGCGGCGGCGTAGGTGGCTACGAGGGCGGAGCCGGCGGCTTCGGCGGTGGTGGCGGTGGCGTGTTGCCGAGCGCCGGCGGCGTCGGCGGTGGCGCCTCCGGTTTCGGCGGCGGAACCGGCACAGGCAGCGGCGGCGGGGGTGGCGGCGGCATGGGCGGCGCGATCTTCAACATGCAGGGTCGGCTCACGATCCGCGACTCGACGCTCGCCGCCAACAAGGCGGTTGGCGGCGCCGACAACGTGACCGACCACGGCAAGGGGTACGGCGGCGCGGTGCTCAACATGAACGGTTCGCTGACCGCGGTCGGCTCGACCTTCGCCGACAACACCGCAGCCGACGTGGCCGCCTCGGTCTACAACCTCGTCTACGACGGGGCGACCGCGCGCACGGCGCAGACGACGCTGCGCAACACGATCGTCGCGAACGGGATCGGGCCGGAGGACCTCGTTTCGAGCAAGGCCACCTACATCACTCCGCCAAACCAGGGCAGCGCCAACGCAGACGTGAGCCGGTTCGACCTCGTCACCTCAAGCCGGGCGGCCGGGGCGGGCACGATCACGGGCTCGCCGCTGAAGGCGGACCCCCAGCTCGGGAAGCTCAAGAACAACGGCGGCCCGACCCAAACGATGAAGCCGCTGGCTGGCAGCCCGGTGATCAACGCGGGCTCGGCCTTCGGCTTTACGACCGACCAGCGCGGCTTCCCACGGCCATACGGTTTCGCGCCGCCGTTCGGCTTCGTACCCCCCGGCGGGCCCGGCGACGGCTCCGACATCGGCGCCTTCGAGGTCCAGGGGCCGGTCTTCGGCAAGAAGACGCTCGTCACGCTATCGCTCGCGGCGAAGCGCATCCCGGCCTCGGGACCGCTCGCCGTCGTCGTCTCGAACGCGAACGTCTTCGAGATCGCAGGCGTCCTCACGGGCAAGACGGCGCAGCCGGTCGGGACCGGCGCCAACAGGCACCGGATCGCACTCACACCGCAGTCCTTCCGTGTCGCTGCCAAGGCCAAGACGACCGTCAAGCTCGACCTGCCGCAGAAGCTTCGCGATCTGCTCAAGAAGAACGGCAAGCTCGACCTGGTGCTGACTGCGGTGCCGCTGGACCCGGCCCGCCACAGGCGAACGCTGACGAAGGCCGTGACGCCGAAGCTCAAGCAGTAGAGGAAAATAAGGCTGAGGCGCTGACCGCGGCGGCCGCATTTTGCCGCAGCGGCAGCAGTCGAGGCCCTAGCGGCCGGCGGTTTGCACCCGACACCGTCCACGGGCTCAAGCGCCGGTGTAGTGCGCCGACCCCTAGTGCGCGATGGCGCGGCCTAGGAAGTACCCGCTTCCCGCAGCCACCACCCCGCCGGCCACCGACACGACCACATAGGCCAGAGCCTCGCCCGTGCGCCCGGCGTCGAGGTCCAGGAACACGTCGGCAGAGAACGTGGAGAAGGTCGTGAAACCGCCGAGCACTCCGATCGCGAGGCTGGTCCTCACCTCTGGGGAGAACCAGTCCCCGACCGCTATCAGGAAGCCCAGGAGGAAGGACCCGGCGATGTTGATCGCCACGGTGAGCCAGGGCAGCGCGTCCGCGTGGACGGTCTTCCCCAGGCCGTAGCGCGCAAGCGTGCCGACCGCGCCGCCGAGGGCGACGAGCAGGACGGTCACGAACGAGAAGCGGCCCGCCAGGCCTGCCGCATCGGCTCGCGGTGAAACGCCAGCAGCCAGGGAGCGAGCACCAGAAGGACCATCTCGTCGAAGGGGCCGGGTACGGGGAGGAGGGCGGCGGCCGCAAGCCAGCGGAGCGGCCCCGGGACGCGGCTGTCGCGAACAAGCAGGCGCGCAGCCCGGATCGTCCTCGCGATGTGGGCCCGCGCCGCGCGCACGGCGCCAGTCTAGGCGGCGGGCCCCGCCGACCGGCCGCGCTCCTCGGGCCGTGGCCTCGCGCGTGCATAGAGTGGGCGCGGTGCCGTCCACGCTCAGGGCCCTGCTCGACCTGCGGCCCGCCAGGCGCGAGCGCTATGGCCCACACCGACGCCAGCGCGCGGAGCTCCACCTGCCCTCGGGCGACGGGCCCCATCCGGTGGTGGTGGCGCTGCACGGCGGATACTGGCGCCCGCCGCGGAGCCGTCGCTACATGCGTCCGCTGTGCGCCGACCTGGCCCGCCACGGCTGGGCGGCGTGGAACGTCGAGTACCGGCGCGTCGGGCGCGAGGGTGGGGGCTGGCCGGCCACGTTCGCCGACGTCGCCACCGCGATCGACCGCCTCGCGTCCCTCGACGCTCCCCTCGACCTGAGTCGCGTGGCGGCGCTCGGACACTCGGCGGGCGGTCACCTGGCGCTGTGGGCGGCCACGCGGGCGGGGCTGCCGGCCGGCGCACCGGGGTCGGATCCAAGCGTCCGGGTCACTGCGGCCGTGGCGGCGCTCACCGCAGTCAGCGACCTCGAGGCCTCGCGGTCGCTGTACACGCCCGGCGGGGCCGTCTTCGACCTCATGGGCTGTACTCCGGAGGCCGATCCGGATGGGCGCTACGCGCTCGGCAACCCGCTCCGTCGCCTACCGCTGCGCGTGCCGCTCCT
>JAXDJC010000236.1:0-18826 GCA_034663685.1 Thermoleophilaceae bacterium | reverse complement strand
CCGGCCCCCCCCCCCGCCCCGGACGAGGCTCCGCCCGCCGCTCCGCACGAGGCGCCGACCGCCGCTCCGTACTCGGCTCCGCCCGCCGCTCCGGACGAGGCTCCGCCCGCCGCTCCGGACGAGGCTCCGCCCGCCGCTCCGGAGGAGGCTGCCGCCGCCCCGGCCGCCGCCGCCGCGGCCGCCGCACCCGCCGCCGCTCCGCCGACCCGCGGGGCCGGGGTTCCGCGGCCGCTCGTCTACGTCCTCATCGGAGTCTTTGCCCTGGCGGCCCTGGGCATCGCGGCCGTCGTCATCTTCACCGGCGGCGACGACAAGAAGAAGACGGCGCCGTCGCAGGTCCAGGGCCCGCCCGCCCTCGTCAGGGCGGCCACCGCGGCCGGCTGCACCTCTCACGACCCCGCCCCCGAGGCGAATCGAATCGTGCCGGCCACCGCCAAGGTGCAGTACACCTCGAACCCGCCCAACTCCGGCCCCCACGCCGCCAAGCCGGCGGGCGACGGCATCTGGGAGACGTCGCCGCCGCTGCCCAAGATCGTCGCGTCGCTCGAGCGCGGGCGGATCGTGATGTGGCACCGCAACGGGGACCTGAAGGGCGGGCGGCTGCTCCGTCAGGTCGGCGACGAGAGCGCCAAGCACATGCTCCTCGTGCCCAACACGACCAACATGCCCTACCGCGTGGCGGCCACCGCCTGGGGCCATGTGCTGGCCTGCCGCACGATCAACGGCTCCACCGCCGCCGCAGTGCGCTCCTTCCGCGACGCGTACCGCGACAAGGGACCCAAGTTCGAGCCCTGAAATCGGGCGAGGTCGAGGATCCAGACCGGGTTGCCCGCGGCCTTCTCGCCGGTGTCGGCGTGTCCCTTGATCACCGCGGTCCCCGGCGACCCTAGGCTCGGTGCCCAAGCGCGGTCAAGTAGCGTGGCGCCGGATGGCCGCTCGCCGCCGTCCCAACCTGCTGCTGCTCGTGACCGACCAGCAGCGCGCGCCGATGCACTGGCCCGACGAGCCGGGCTGGCTGAGGCAGCTCACGCCGGCGGACCACGACCTCGCGAGCACCGGCCTCACCTTCACCGACGCGATCTGCTCGACCTGCATGTGCTCGCCGAGCCGCGCGACCCTCTTCACCGGCCTCTATCCCACCCAGCACGGCGTGACCCTCACCCTCACCGAGGCCGGAGCGCGCCCCGACCCGCGCAACGCGCCGGCGGTGCTCGCCACGTTCGCGGGCAACATGCGCGACGGCTCGGCCTCGCGCGTGAAGACGGCCAAAGCGTTCGCCCGCGGCGCGCTTCGGCTAGGCGCCGGCAGGGGTGAGGAGACCACCCTCGACCCGAGCACGCCCAACCTCGCCAGGATGCTCGGCGACGCGGGCTACACCGTCGGCTTCAAGGGCAAATGGCACCTCACGAAGCCGGTCGGCGGCGGCGAGTGGTCGGACGCCGATGCGCAGCTGCTCGAGCGCGACTTCGGCTTCGCCGGCTGGGAGCCGCCCGACGCCGGGGAGAACCTCGACCCCGAGCACTTCGGCGGCGGCAACGCGGGCGCCTCGGGCGAGGGCTTCGACGAGGACTTCACCCGCCAGGCCGAGGCGTTCCTCGCCACCGCCGCCGAGCCGTGGGCGCTGATCGTCTCGCTGGTCAACCCGCACGACGTGCTCGGCTACCCGTCCTCCTACGAGCGCGGCGGCTACCGCCTCGAGGACTTCCGCGACATCGAGGTGCCGCTGCCGGACACCTTCGACGAGGACCTCTCCACCAAGCCCGACCCGCACTCCCTGATGAAGCTCGGCCAGGCGTCCTACCTCGGGCCGCTGCGCGGTCGCCGCGCGCACCTCGACTACCTGAGCTTCTATGCCCACCTGCACCGGCTGGTGGACGAGAAGGTCGGCCGGATCGTGGGCGCGCTCGGCGAGGCGACCGATCCGCGCTCGCTGCGCTCCCGCACGCTGATCGTGCGCACCGCCGACCACGGCGAGATGGGCCTGGCCCACGGCGGCCTGCGCCAGAAGATGTTCAACGCCTACGAGGAGACGCTGCGCGTGCCGCTCGTGGTCTCCAACCCGATCCTCTTCCCGCGCGCGAGCGAGACCCCCGCGCCCGCGGGGCTCGTGGACATCGTGCCCACATTGGCCACGCTGCTCGGGTTCCCCGCGCCGGCCGACGCGGCCGGTGCCGACCTCACGCCGGTGCTGGCCCGCCACGCCGACGCCCCGGACGAGGCGCTCGACGCGGCCGGTGCGGCGCTCGAGCCCGCCGCCCGCCACCGGGAGCCCGCGGACTCCGTCCAGGACGCGAGCGCCTTCGTCTACGAGGACCACAAGGCCGGCACCGCGTTCGAGAACGTGGTGCCCCAGCCCAACCGCCTGCGGGCGCTGCGCGAGCGGGGCTGGAAGTACGCCGTGTACGCCGACCCGACGGGCGAGGCGCGTCCGCAGTACGAGCTCTACGACCTGGCCGCCGACCCGAACGAGCGCGCCAACCTCGTGGACCGCGACACCGGAGCGGTGCGCAACGCGCTCCACGAGGGCGATCGCGAGCGGCTCGACGCCGCTTTGCAGGAGCGGATGCAGGACGTGGGCGCGTTAATGGGCGCCCGCTAGGGTCGCGCCTCCCTCCTCCGCAACAGGCAGGTCCCTCACGTGTTCCAACGCGGGTTGCGCTCTCTCCCGCTCGTAGCTGTCGCGCTGGCCCTTTCGCTCGCGCTGCTCGTCCCGGCATCCGCCGTGGGCCAGCCACGCGACGGCCTCGATCCGAACAACCTCGTGATCCACGACGGCCCGGGCGGCCGCTACCTCATGGGTGGCGAGTGGCTCTTCCGCCGGGACACGCCCGACGAGGGGGAGATCGGCAGGTTCTTCAACCAGAGGGGCCGCGGGGGCTGGTCCTCGATCACGATCCCGAACGCCTGGAACGCCCAGGACGAGTCGGCCGACAGCATGAACGGCGACATCGTCTGGTACCGAAAGGACTTCCGGCTGCCGTCGGCCTCGAGCGCGCTCACCTGGATCGTGCGCTTCCAGAACGTGCGCTACCACACGCGGGTCTGGCTGAACGGGAGGGAGATCGGCCGCCACACGGGGGCGTACCTCCCATGGGAGCTGAAGCTCACCGGCCTGCAGAAGGGCGTGAACCGGCTCGTGCTGCGAGTGGACAACCGCCGCTTCGACGACGACCTGCCGCCCGCCCAGTTCGACGACGCGGACCTGACGCCGGGCGGCGGCTGGTGGAACTACGGCGGGATGCTCGGCGAGGCCTACCTGCGCAAGGTCACCAAGATCGACATGGAGGAGGTGGAGGTACGGCCGACGCTGCCGAACGGGCCGGCCGCCTCCGCGCAGGTGGACTGGCGCATCAAGCTGCGCAACTACTCCGGCCGGCCGCAGCGCGTGCGCGTGATGGGCGCCTACGGCACGCAGAAGGTCAACCTCGGCACGCAGCGGGTGGCCGCAGGCGGGACCACCGAGGCGCGCGGGCGCATGACCATCCGCAAGCCGCGGCTGTGGTCGCCGCCGGACCCGCAGCTCTACGACGTGACGATCACAGCGGACGCGGGCGACGCCGGGGGCGGCTCGAAGAAGGCCGCGCCGCTCAAGCGCGTGGGCGACTACGTGCTGCGCAGCGGGATCCGCTCGCTCCAGGTGGTGAACGGACGGCTGCTCCTGAACGGCGAGCCGATGAACGCGCGCGGGGTCTTCATCCACGAGGACGACTTCGTGAAGGGCTCGGCCCTCGGCAACGCCGAGCGCGAGAAGATGATCAACGAGGCGCGCGACCTCGGCGCCACCCTGCTGCGCACGCACTATCCGATGCATCCCGAGATGCACGAGCTGGCCGACCGGCTCGGCGTGCTGATCTGGTCCGAGATCCCGGTGTTCCAGGTTCCGGACCGGCTGCTCAAGAGCTCGGCCCTGCGCGCGGTGGCGCGCGACATGCTCCGCACCAACGTGCTCACCAACCAGAACCACCCGTCGGTGGTCACCTGGTCGGTGTCGAACGAACTGCGGCCCGAGCCGAGCTCGACCGAGCGCTCCTACTACAAGGAGGCCTCCACGCTGCTGCGGTCGCTGGACCCCACGCGCCCGATCTCCACCGTGATCGCGGGCTACCTCGACCACACGCAGCAGGCGGCGTACGACTACTTCGACATGCTCGGGTTCAACAGCTATTTCGGCTGGTACCCCGGGCGCCAGGCGTCGATCGCGGACCGCGACAACCTCTCGCCGTTCCTCGACAAGATGCGCGCGTTCTACCCGAAGCAGGCGATCATGGTGACCGAGCACGGGGCGGAGGCCAACCGCGAGGGCCCCGCGGAGGAGCGCGGCACCTACGCGTTCCAGTCGGACTTCTACAACTTCCACGAGTCGGTCTACGCCACCAAGCCGTGGCTCTCGGGCGTGATCGGCACGCTGCGTTCGTTCCGCGTGCGCCCGGGCTGGGAGGGCGGCAACCCCAAGCCGAGCAGCAACTGGCACGAGAAGGGCGTGATCGACTTCTTCGACAACAAGAAGCCGGCCTTCGACGTCCTCCAGAGCTGGTTCCGCAACACCGTGCAGTACGGGCCGGGGACGCCGCGGTGAGGCGGCGCGTGATCGCACGTCTCGCCGCGCTGGCCGCGAGCGCGCTCGCGCTGGGCGCCGCCGCGCCGGCGCAGGCCGCGTTCTTCCCGAGCGAGACGATCGACGGCCCGAGCGCGGACATCGTGCGCTTCGGCGACATCGACACGGCCCAGGACGGCGGCAGCGCGCTCACCTACCTCAAGCGCGACGGGGGGATCGCGCACGTGTGGGCCTCGCGCATGACGAACGGCGCCTGGGGCCCGCCCGAGCAGCTCGACGTGGGCCAGGCCGCCGAGTCGAGCGACCCGCACATCTCGGTGTCGGACGGCGGCCGGGTTGTGGCGGCGTGGATCAACGACGGCCGCGTGTACTCGTCGGTCCGCGAGGCCGGCGCGCCCGGCTGGACCGGCCCGATGCAGGTGCACGCGGGCCCGGCGCAGCACATCTCGCTCTCGATGAGCGTGCACGGCGTGGGCTACCTCGCGTTCTCGGTCGGCGCCGGCTCGCGCGACGTGCGCGCCGCGCGCCTCGCGGGCACCACCTGGACCAACTTCGACCAGGTGCTCGACGTGGACCCGGCGCGCGACGCCGGCGGCGGCCGCGGCCCGCGCATCGCCGCCGCGGCCGACGGCACCGCGCTCGCGGTGTGGGAGGAGGTCGACGCCGGCGGGCGCCGCCGCGTGCAGACGCGCCGCGTGCTGCGCGACCGGCTGAGCCAGTTCCCGGTGGAGGCGAGCGTTCCCGACCTCGAGGGCCACGCCGGCGGCGACGCCCGCAACCCCGAGGTGGGCATGGACTGGGACTCGAGCTTCGGCTGGGTGGCCGTCGAGCAGGACTTCCAGGACGGCGGCATCACGCGCAGCCGCGTGTTCGGCCGCCACGTGGTCGGGCTGAGCCTCGAGCCGCCGCTCCTGCTCGAGCAGCTCACCTGGGGCGGCGCCGAGAGCGCGAGCGACCCGGACATCGACGTGAGCGGGCGGCTGCGCGCGCTGGCGGCCTCGCAGACCTCGCCGGGCGCGGGCGTCCAGGCCGCGGTGCTCCAGGTCACCGTGTTCGGCGCGATCGGCCGGATCGACGGGCCGGCCGGGGCGAGCGACTCCGACCCCACGGTCGCGCACTCCTCCAACGGTGAGGGCGCGTTCGCTTGGCACGAGGACGGGCAGGTGTTCGGCCGCTACTGGAACCGCGACGACGTGCTCGAGCCGCAGACGGCCCTGGCCACCGAGTCCTTCGGACCGGGGCAGCCCGCGCTCGGGATCGACTCCTCCGCCGACCGCCTGGCCGACGTGGCGATCGGGTTCGTGCAGGGCGGGCCGGCCGAGCGCCGGATCGTGGCCGCGCACTGGGACCGCCCGCTGCGCGCGATCACGCCGTCGAGCGCCACGCAGGCGTGGCAGTCGAACAAGCGCCCGCGCCTCACATGGGGCGACGCGACCGAGGCCTGGGGCCAGGCGCAGTACCGCGTGGAGATCGACGGCGTGGCGGTGGCCACCCAGCCATCGACCGTGCTCAACCTCCCGTTCGACCTCGCCGACGGCTCGCACCCGTGGCGGATCGTGACGGTCGACCGGCGCGGGCAGGAGACGCCCGGCCTCGACCGGCGGCTCAACATCGACACGACCAAGCCTGTGGCCCAGGTCTCCACCCTCGGCACGCTGCGCGCCGGGCAGTCGATCCGGTTCGTGGCCCGCGACGACCCGCCGGTCCCGGCGCCGGGCGCACCCACCCCGCCCGCGATCCGCACGTCCGGACTCGCGCGCGTGAGCGGCTCGTTCGGCGACAACACGCGCGGGTCGGGCACGAGCGAGCTGCGCCACGTCTACAGGAAGAAGGGCAGCTACCGCGTACGACTCGTGGTGGTGGACAGGGCAGGCAACCAGGCGACGCTCAAGCTGCTCGTGAAGGTCGCGGCCGCGAAGAAGGGGGCGCGATGAGGCGCCGCGCACTCGCCGCCGTGCTCGCCCTCGTGGTCCTCGCGCTCGCCGCGCCGGCGGCCCACGCGGCTAAGGGGATGGAGGTGGCGCTCCAGGACGACCCGGTCTTCCTGCAGCGCGCCTACTACGACCGCGACCGGGCGCTGGCGCAGGCGCGCGAGCTTGGCGTCACGCGGCTGCGGGTGAGCCTCGGCTGGGCGGCTGTGCTGGGCGCGCAGGCGAGCGAGACCACGGTGCCGAGCCCGGTGGTCTACGACTTCTCCGCCTACGACGCGCTGATCGACGCCGCCGCGCCCTACGGCATCCGGCTCCAGATCAACCTGATCCCGCCCGCGCCCGCGTGGGCGACCGGCGACGGCAAGATCGGCGTGAACGAGCCGGACCCGCAGCTCTACGGGCAGTTCGCCCGCGCGGCCGCCGAGCACTTCCGGGGGCGCGTGGACCGGTTCGCGCTCTGGAACGAGCCCAACCACGTGGGCTGGCTCACGCCGCAGAGCACGGCCGCCGCGCAGTACCGCGAGCTCTACCTCGCGGGCTACCGGGCGATCAAGCGCGTGGACCCGGCCACGCAGATCCTGATCGGCGAGCTGGTCCCGTACCGCAACGGCTCGCGCTCCACCTCGCCGCTGTCGTTCCTGCGCCAGCTCACGTGCACGCGCACCGCCGCCGGGATTCCCGGCGCGCGCGGCTACCGGCTGGCCAAGCAGGGCAGCTGCGCGCCGCTGCGCGCGGACGGCCTCGCCCACCATCCCTACGACTACCTCGGCCCGCCGGAGCGCACCTATCCGGGCAACGACAACGTGACGATCGGGACGCTCGGTCGCCTCACCTCCACCCTGTCCGAGCTCAGCCGGCTCGGCGCGCTCTCCACTCCCAAGCACAGGCCGAGCGGGCTCTACATCACGGAGTTCGGCTACTTCGGGGCGGGCGCCAACAGCCACCCGGACGCGCGGCGCGCGTCGTACCTGCGCCGCTCCTACCAGATCGCCCAGCGCAACCCGATGGTCCGCGAGATGACGCAGTACCTGCTCGTGCGCCCGCCGCGCACTTACACAGGCAGCTACTTCGACATGGCGATCGTGCTCCCCACCGGCGAGCCCCTGGCCCCGTTCAAGGAGCTGGCGCGCTGGTCGAAGTCCGCGGCGCGCCGCGGGCAGATAGCCGCGCCGGGCGCTCCGGTGTCGCTGCCGCCGCGGCCGTAGGGCCGCTCCCGTCTGCCGGGGAGGGAGCCGATTTTCGGCACGTGGTCGCTTTCGTGCATGACATACGTGCATCAGAGCGACCACGTCACGGAAACCGCCCGCTCCCGCTCCATGAGGACTCGCCGTTCCCGCGCCGCCGAGCCTGCCGCGATACTCCCGGCCATGCCGAGGGAGGTCGAAAAGGCCAGCCCCGCCGACCAGCGCCGCGCCGGCTTCCTGCTCGTGCTCGGCATGGCGGCGCTCATGTGGGTCGAGGAGATCGTCGATCAGGCCACCGGCGGCGGCCTCGACCAGTACGGGATCAAGCCGCGCGAGACCGACGGCCTGGTGGGGATCGTCACCTCCCCGTTCCTGCACTCGGGCTTCGGCCACCTGCTGTCGAACACGGTGCCGTTCGTGGCCATGGGACTCGCGATCGCGCTCGCCGGGCTGATCCGCGTGCTCTCCGTGACCGCGATCGTGATGGTGATCGGCGGGCTCGGCACCTGGCTGATCGCGCCCGACCACACGAACCACATCGGCGCGAGCGGCGTGGTGTTCGGCTACGCGACCTACCTGCTGGTGCGCGGCTTCTTCGACCGAAGCGCGCTCGAGCTGCTGATCGGCCTGGTGGTGGGCGCGATCTGGGGGACCGCGCTGCTGAGCAGCCTGCTCCCGCACGAGGGGATCTCGTGGCAGGGGCACCTGTTCGGGGGGATCGGCGGCGTGGTGGCCGCGCGCGTCCTGGCGCGCCGGCGCGGCGACCGCGACGGCGCCGAGCCCGATCGCCGAGCGGCCCGGGCGCGGCTCACGTAGCCGGGCCCGGCGCGGGATAGGCTGCCTCGCCCGTGCCGGTCACCGACCCCGCCATCGAGCGCTACTGCGAGGAGCACACCACCCCGCCGGCCGAGGCTCTCCAGCGCCTCGCGCGCGAGACCCACGAGCAGCTCGAGTTCCCGCAGATGCTCACCGGCGCGATCGAGGGCCGCTTGCTCCAGATGCTCGTGTGGGCCTCGGGCGCCGCGCGGGTGCTGGAGATCGGCACGTTCTCCGGCTACTCGGCGCTGTCGATGGCCGCCGCGCTGCCCGACGGCGGGCGGATCGTGACCTGCGAGATCTCCGAGAAGCACGCCGAGTTCGCCCAGCGCCACATCGACGCGTCGCCGTACGCGGACCGGATCGAGGTGCGCCTCGGCCCCGCGCTCGACACCATCGCCGGGCTGGACGGACCGTTCGACCTCGTCTTCATCGACGCCGACAAGACCGGCTACGCCGGCTACTTCGAGGCGACCCTCCCCAAGCTCGCGCCGCGCGGCCTGATCGTGATCGACAACACGCTCTGGGGCGGCGACGTGCTGGATCCTGCCGGGGATGACGAGAACGGGCGGGCGCTGGCCGCGCTCAACGACCGGCTGGCGAAGGACGACCGCGTGGTGACCGTGCAGCTGCCGGTGCGCGACGGGGTCACGCTCGTGCGGCACGCGTGAGCGCCGCGTCCATCTACATCCCGGACGGGGGCATGTTCATGCCCACCGAGCTCTCGCGCGGCCCGTGGGACCCGCGGGCGCAGCACGGTGGCGCGCCGTCGGCCCTGCTGGCGCGCGCGCTCGAGCGCGAGTCGCGCGAGCTGGGCCTGGTGCGGCTCACGCTCGAGTTCCTCAAGCCCGTCCCGCTCGAGCCGCTGACCGTCTCCACGCGCGTGGTGCGCCCGGGCCGCCGCGCCCAGCTCACCGAGGCCACGCTCGAGGCGGGCGGCACGCCCGTGTGCCGCGCGCTCGGACTGGCGCTGGCGCGAGCCGCGGGCTCCGCTCCGCGGGTGCCCGCGGACGCCGAGCCGCTGCCGCCGCCCGACGGCGTGGAGCCGTCCGGGTCGCCGCCCGGCGTGCGGCCGATGTTCGGCGGCGACGGGATGGAGCTGCGCTTCGTTAGGGGCTCGCTCGAGGAGCCCGGCCCGGCGGCGGCGTGGCTGCGCTTCAGGGTGCCGTTGATCGAGGGCGAGGAGCCCACGCCGGTCCAGCGCGTGGCGGCGGCCGCGGACTTCGGCAACGGCGTGAGCGCCTCGCTCGACTGGAACACCCACGTGTTCATCAACGCCGACCTCACGATCTACCTGGTCCGGCCGCCGCGCGGCGAGTGGGTCGGCCTGGACAGCCGGACCGTGGTGGAGACTGACGGCGTGGGCCTGGCCGAGAGCGTGGTGCACGACGCGGATGGCGCCATCGGCCACGCCGCGCAGGGGTTGCTCGTGGGCCCGCGGGGTAACGCCCCGGCATGATCGGCGGCTCCGTCGCGCACGGGTTCGAGTCCGTGCGGCATGTTTTCGAGCGCAACCTTGCGGATGGCCGCGAGCTTGGCGCCGCCTGCGCGGCCTACGTGGGCGGCGAGAAGGTGGTGGACCTCTGGGGCGGTATCCGCGACGCGCGCAGCGGCGCGCGCTGGGACGAGGACACGCTCGTGCTCGTGTACTCCACCTCCAAGGGGCTCGCCGCGATGACGCTCGCCATGCTCCACTCGCGCGGCCGGCTCGACTACGACGAGCGCGTGGCCACCTACTGGCCCGAGTTCGCGCAGAACGGCAAGGAGCGCGTGACAGTCCGCCAGCTGCTCGCGCACGAGGCGGGGCTCCCCGTGGTGGACGAGCGGCTCGATCCCAAGCTGATCGCGGACTTCGACCGCCTGGCCGAGGTGATCGCCCGGCAGCGACCGCTCTGGGAGCCGGGGGCACGGCACGGCTACCACGGGATCAGCATCGGCTGGTACATGGGGGAGCTGGTCCGCCGCGTGGATCCCGAGCACCGCACCCTCGGCCGCTTCTTCGCCGAGGAGATCGCGCGCCCGCTCGAGCTCGAGGTGTACTTCGGCGTGGCGCGCGACCTCCCCAAGCGGCGGATCGCCCGCATCGAGCGCGCGGCGCTGCGCTCACTGCCGGGCCTGCGCGACATGCCCCCGCGGATGGCGCTGGCGATGGCCAACCCGCGCTCGGTCACCTTCAAGGCGTTTGCCAACCCGCGCGTGTACTCGCCGGCCACGTTCGACAGCCGCCACTACCGCCACCTCGAGTTCCCCGCCGGCGGCGCGCTCGGCACCGCGCGCAGCATCGCCCGCGCGTACTCGGCGTTCGCGGTCCGCGAGCCCGAGCTGGGGATCACGCCCGCCACGATGGCCGAGCTGACCGCTCCGCCGCGCCCGCCCAGGCGCGGCTGGCACGACGAGGTGCTCAAGGTGGACACCGCCTTCTCGCTCGGCTTCGCCCGCCCGCACGGTGAGATGGACTTCGGCTTCAGCAAGAGCGCGTTCGGCCACCCGGGCGCCGGCGGCTCGTTCGCGTTCGCCGATCCGGAGGCCGAGGTCTCATTCGCCTACGTGATGAACCGGATGGGTTTCCACATCGCGAACGACCCGCGCGAGAAGGCGCTGCGCGACGCGCTGCTGCGCTGCGTGGGCCGCGAGCTGCGCGCCGCATAGGCTCCGGCCATGGAGCTCGTCTCGACGCTCGTGAGCGCGGGCTGGGCGTCGGGGGTGAACGCCTACCTCACCGTCGCGCTGATGTCGCTGCTCGGCCGCGCGGGCGTGGGCCACGTGCCGGAGGAGCTCCAGACGAACGGCGTGCTGATCGGCGCGCTCGTGCTCTACGCGATCGAGTTCGTGGTGGACAAGGTGCCGCTGCTCGACAGCACCTGGGACGTGGTCCACACGATCGTCCGGCCCGCGATCGCGAGCGCCGTGGGCGTGCAGATCGGGGCCGACATGGGCCACACCGGCGCCGAGGAGCTGTTGACCGGCGGCGGCGCCGGGGCGATGGCGTTCGCGAGCCACGGCGTGAAGGCCGGCATCCGGCTGGCGGTGAACACGTCCCCGGAGCCGTTGTCGAACATCGTCGTGAGCCTGCTCGAGGACGGGCTCGTGGCCGGGGTGACCGTGCTCGCGGTCGAGCACCCCGTCCCGGCCGCGATCATCGCGGTGATCCTGCTGGCCACCGGGATCGCCCTCGTGGTGTTCCTGGCGAAGCGCATCCGCCGCGCCGCCCGCTTCCTGCGCGGGCGGCTGGCGAAGCGCGGGCCGCCCGTCTAGGCGACATGGACGCTCCCGCCCGACCGGCGGGATACTGGGCGGGCGATGTCGCGGGAGAGCCTCGAACTCGTCCGCTCGATCTACGCGGCCTGGGAGGGCGGCGACTTCACCTTGGCCGAATGGGCGGATCCGGAGATCGAGTACGTGGGCATGGACGGGCCCGATCCCGAGAGCGTGAAGGGCCTGGCCGAGATGGCGAGGTCCTTCCGTACCTGGCTGAGCACATGGGAAGAGTTCCGGCTCGAAGCGACCGAATACCGCGAGCTGGACCCCGAGCGGGTACTCGTGCTCGACCGATCGAGCGGGCGCGGGAAGACGAGCGGGCTCGACCTGGGGCGGATCGAATCTCAGGGAGCGTGGCTTTTCCACGTCCGTGACGGCAGGGTTACGAGAATGGTGCGCTACATGGACCGTGACCACGCCCTCGAAGCCCTGGGGCTGCGGGAGTAGCCGTGGCGAGTTTCGCCAGTCGTTTCGCTAGACCCTCCTAGGTCGTCTTGACGATGTAGACCGAGCACGGCGCGTTGTGCGCCACCGTGTTCGGCACCGAGCCGAGCAGCCGGCGCTGCATGCCCTTGTTGCCCACCACGATCACGTCGGCGCCGTGGTCGCCGGCGATGTCGCAGAGCACGTCGGCGGGATCGCCGTTGCGCGCCTCGCTCGCGTACGCGAGCCCGCGCTCGCCGGCGGCCTCCTCGACCTTGCGCAGCGTGGCGTCGACCTCTTCGCTCGGGTTGATCGACCACTGGATATCAGCGGGCGCGTCCGTCTGCTCCCTGCGGAGCTTGGACTCCGACACGGGCTTGTACGCGCTCGCGATCAGCAGCTTGGCTCCGTACTTCTCGGCCATGTCCATGGCGAAGTCGACCGCGACCTGCGCCGTCTCAGAGCCGTCGGTTCCGACGGCGACCATCTTGATCATTTCGCTCTCCTCGTTGCCAGCGTGGTGTGCGCCCCATAGGATCAGCGCAGGCTAACTCTGGGGGAGCATAAGTGCGCGGCAGAATTCTGGTTCAGATCCTGATCTTCGCGATCATCGCAGCGGCGCTCATGTACATCGTGATCGGCTCCGCCAACAGCTGGGGAGACTGGGTGGTCTTCGGCGTGGTGGTCATGGCTGCGCTCGGCGGCGCGCTGGCGGTCTGGCAGCGCCAGTACCCGGCCGCCACCAAGAAGCGCACGTTCACGCGGGACTCCGACAGCAAGTGGTGAGCGCGGCCTCCTGACAGGTAGCGTTCCGCGAGGGATGAGCTCGCGGAACGGATCGGGGGGCGGCACGCCGGAGGTGGTGATCGTCGGCGCGGGCTTCGGCGGCATCGGCCTCGGCATCAAGCTGAAGGAGGCGGGGATCGAGTCCTTCACGATCCTCGAGAAGGCGTCCCGGCTCGGCGGCGTGTGGCGCGACAACTCGTATCCGGGGCTCACCTGCGACGTGCCCTCGCACCTCTACTCCTTCTCGTTCGAGCCCAACCACGAGTGGACGCGGCGCTTCCCCAAGCGCGACGAGATCCTCGCCTACCTCGAGCGCTGCGCGGACAAGTACGGCGTCCGCGACCACATCAGGCTCGCCACCGAGGCTGCGTCCGCGGACTTCGACGAGGAGACCGGCCGCTGGCGGATCGAGCTCGCGGGCGGGGACGAGATCGAGGCCGACGTGCTCGTGCCCGCCACCGGTCAGCTCTCGCGCCCGTCGTTCCCGACGATCGAGGGGCTCGACAGCTTCACGGGCGAGATGTTCCACTCCGCCCGCTGGAACCACGACTGCGACCTGACCGGCAAGCGCGTGGCCGCGATCGGCACCGGCGCGAGCGCGGTCCAGTACGTGCCCCAGATCGCGCCGATCGTGGAGCGCCTGGACCTCTACCAGCGCACGCCGGGCTGGATGGTCCCCAAGCCGGACCGCCCCTACCGCCCGCGCGAGAAGGCTCTCTTCCGCCGCATCCCGCTGATCCCGCGCATCAGCCGCCGGATCTCGTTCACGCGGTTCGAGCTGTTCACGTTCGGCATGACGGTCGCCCCGTGGCTGCTCAAGGGCTACGAGCGCGCCTACAAGAGGCAGGTGCGCCGGGCGATCCCCGACCCCGAGCTGCGCGAGCGGCTGATCCCCGACTACCCGTTCGGATGCAAGCGGGTGCTGGTCTCGAGCGACTACCTGCCGGCGCTGGCGCGGCCGAACGTGGACGTGATCGGCGAGCGCATCAGCGCGGTCACGCCGACCGGCGTGCGCACCGAGGACGGCGTGGAGCGCGAGGTGGATGCGATCGTGCTCGGCACCGGCTTCCAGGCCAACGAGTTCCTGGCCCCGATGGACGTGCGGGGGCTGGGCGGCCGTGACCTCAACCACGCCTGGCGCGACGGCGCCGAGGCCTACCTCGGCCTGGCGGTGAGCGGCTTCCCGAACATGTTCATCCTCTACGGGCCGAACACGAACCTGGGCGCCGGCTCGATCATCACGATGCTGGAGAGCCAGGTGGGCTACGTGGTCGAGGCGGTGCGCGAGCTTGGCCGCAGCGGGGCGCGCTGGATGGACGTGCGCGACGACGTGCAGTCCGCCTTCAACGACGAGGTGCAGGGCCGGCTGGCCGACTCCGTCTGGGTGGCGGGTTGCAACAGCTGGTACCGCACGGAATCCGGCAAGGTGACCAACAACTGGGCCGGATTCGTGACCGAATACAGGCGCCGTACGCGCCACCCGGACCCGGACGACTTCAGGCTCGTTCACGCCTAGCCCGGAAAGCCCGTGCAGAACGGGTCCGAAGGCCGCTCTGAATCTGGCCAAATCGGGTTGGAGCCCGCATACTGAGTGAATTCCCCGGCAGGGGCGTTGGCACGGAGCGCCATCGCCCGGGGACTCGCATGAGGACTGACTCGAGGTCGCGTACCCGCATCCGGATCCTGATCGCCGCAGTGGCGGTCGGCTTCGCCGTGCTCCCGGCGGCCTCCGCGAGCGCCGATCGCGCGTACTCGCTGCGCTACGGCTCGGTGGAGCGCGGCGACATCACGATGGCGGCCAACACGATCGTGAGCTGCCCCGAGGGCGCGGCCAACTGCGCCAGCGGGCGGCAGGGCACCGGCTCGGTGGTGCGCAACTCCGCCTGGGTGATGGTGCCGGTGGACGTGGACGGCGACCCCTCCACGTTCGACTCGAGCAGCTCCGACCTCAGGCTCCCCGCCGGCGCCACGATCCTCTACGCCGGCCTCTACTGGGGCTCGGACACGCAGGCGATGCCCGAGGGCGCCGACGCTCCCAACCCGAGCGCGCGCGGCACGGTGAGGCTCGCCGCCCCGGATGGCGCGGGCTACCGGACCATCAACGCGTCGACCGTGGACAGCGACCGCTTCTACACGAGCCGCTATCAGGGGTTCGCCGACGTGACCTCGGTGGTGCGCAGCGCGGGCGCCGGCACCTACACGCTCGCCAACGTGCAGGCGTCCACCGGCAAGGACCAGTACGGCGGCTGGAGCCTGGTGGTGGCCTACAGCCTCCCGTCCAAGCCGGTCCGCTGGCTCGGCCTCTACGACGGCTTCCGCGAGTTCAGCGGCGGCGACCCGGCGGATGTCTCGTTCGCGGGCTTCAAGACCCCCGCGAGCGGCACCGTGCACGCGGACTTCGGGATGGTGTCCTATGAGGGCGACCTGGGGGTCTCGCCGGACAGCGCGCGCCTGAACGGGCTCGACCTCGTGGACGCGCTGCACGACTCCGGCAACTACTGGAACGCGCGGATCACGGAGTACGGCTCGTACGTGACCACCAAGAACCCGAACTACCCGAACGAGCTGGGCATGGACGCGAACATCATCCACGCCGACGGGTTCATCCCCAACAACGCCAGTAGCGCGATGCTGCACATGGAGGTCTCGACCGACCTGGTGATGCCGGGGGCGATGACGCTCGTGTCCGACCAGGCGGCCACGGCCCCGTCGAATACCGCGGCTCCCGTGATCAGCGGCACCGCCCGCGACGGCCAGACGCTGACCACCAGCAATGGCACCTGGACCGGCACCACGCCGATGACCTTCGCCTACCAGTGGCAGCGCTGCAACTCGAGCGGCGCGGCCTGCGCGGACGTGGGGGGCGCGACCTCCTCCACCTACGCGCTCGGCTCGGCCGACGTGGGCTCCACGATGCGCGTGAGGGTGACGGCGTCCAACGTGGTCGGGCCGGCCGGCGCCACGTCCGCCCAGACCGCGGCCGTGACGGTGCGGCCGCCCGCGAACACCGCCGCGCCCACCATCTCCGGCACGGCCCGCGACGGCCAGACCCTGACCGCCGCGAACGGGACCTGGACCGGCACCTCGATCGCCTACAGCTACCGCTGGATGCGCTGCGACAGCTCCGGCGCCAACTGCGCGGCGATCGCCAACGCCACCGGCTCGACCTACGTGCTGGTGTCCGCGGACGTGGGCAGGACGATCCGCGTGGAGGTGACCGGCACGAACTCCGGCGGCAACGCGGTGGCCACAAGCAGCCAGACCGCCGTGGTGGCGGCGCGGGCGCCCGCGAACACGGCCGCGCCGGCGATCAGCGGCACCGCCCGCGACGGCCAGACGCTGAGCGCGACCGACGGCACCTGGAGCGGCACGCCCACGGTCACGTTCACGCGCCAGTGGCAGCGTTGCGACTCGGGCGGAGCCAACTGCCTGGGCGTGGGCACGGCCTCCACCTACACGCTCGGCGGGGCCGACGTGGGCTCCACGATCCGCGTGGTGGTGACCGGCACCAACGGCGCGGGCAACTCGAGCGCCACCAGCGACCCCACGGCCGTGGTGGCCGCCGCGCCGCCCGCCAACAGCGGCGCCCCCACGACCTCCGGCACGGCGCGCGACGGCCAGACGCTCGACTCCACCAACGGCACGTGGAGCGGCACCGCCACGATCGGCTTCACCCGCCGCTGGCTGCGCTGCGACTCGAGCGGCGGCACCTGCTCCGCGATCTCCGGCGCCACCGGGCAGAGCTACACGCTCGTGCCCGCGGACGTGGGCTCCACGATCCGCGTGGAGGTGACGGGCACCAACGGCGGCGGCAGCAGCGCGGCCCTGAGCGGCCCGACCGCCGTGGTGGCCGCCAACCCGCCCGCCAACAGCACGCCGCCGACCATCACGGGCACCGCGCGCGACGGCCAGACGCTGACCGCCTCGAACGGGATCTGGTCGGGCACGCCGACCGTGACCTTCAGCCGCCAGTGGCAGCGCTGCGACTCCGCCGGGGCGGGCTGTGCGCCGATCGCCAATGCGACCGGCTCCACGTACGTGCTCACGCCGGCCGACGTGGACCGGACGATCCGAGTGGACGTGACCGGCACAAACGGCGGCGGCTCCAGCACGGTCACGAGCGGGCAGACCGCCCTGGTGAGCGCGCGGCCCCCGGCCAACACGGCGGCTCCGGCGATCTCCGGCACCGCGCGCGACGGCCAGACGCTGACCGCCGGCGACGGCACCTGGACCGGCACGCCCACGATCGCCTTCAGCCGCCAGTGGCAGCGCTGCGACTCGGCGGGCAACGGCTGCGTGGATGTGAGCTCCGCCGCCGGCTACACGCTCACGGAGGCCGACGTGGACTCCACGATCCGCGTGCGCGTGACCGGCACGAACGGCGGAGGCAGCTCGAGCGCCACGAGCGCCCAGACCGCGGTGGTTGCGGCCGCCGGCCCGGCCAACACCTCCGCCCCCTCCGTCTCCGGCACGGCGCGCGACGGCCAGACGCTGAGCGCCACCGACGGGAGCTGGAGCGGCACGCCCACGATCACGTTCACGCGCCGGTGGATGCGCTGCGACTCGGCGGGCAGCACGTGCGGCGCGATCTCCGGCGCCACCGGCACGAGCTACGTGCTCACGCCGAGCGACGTGGGCAAGACGATCCGGGTGGAGGTGACCGCGGCCAACGGCGGGGGCAACGCCACCGCGTCGAGCTCGCCCACCGCGGCGGTGGCGGCCGCGCCGCCGGCCAACTCGGCGGCGCCCACGGTGACCGGCACGGCGCGCGACGGCCAGACGCTCACGGCCGGCGACGGCACGTGGAGCGGCACGCCCACGATCACCTTCAGCCGCCAGTGGCAGCGCTGCGACTCCGCCGGGGCCGGCTGCGCGCCGATCGCGAACGCCACCGGCGCCACCTACGCGCTCGTGCCGGGCGACGTGGGCAGGACCATTCGCGTGCAGGTGACCGGCGCCAACGGCGGCGGCAGCTCCAGTGCGACCAGCGGGCAGAGCGCGGTGGTGGCCGCCGCGCCGCCCGTCAACACGGCCGCGCCCACGATCACCGGCACCGCCCGCGACGGGCAGACGCTGAGCGCCACCGACGGCACCTGGACCGGCACGCCCACGATCACGTTCAGCCGCGCGTGGGAGCGCTGCGACTCGGCCGGCGACGGCTGCGTGGACGTGAGCTCCGCCAACACGTACGCGCTCGGCCCGGCCGACGTGGGCTCCACGATCCGCGTCCGCGTGAGCGCCACGAACGGCGGCGGCAATTCGAGCGCCACCAGCTCGCCCACCGCGGTGGTCGCCTCCACCGGCCCGGCAAACAGCGCGGCGCCGGCGATCTCCGGCACGGCGCGCGACGGCCAGACGCTCACCGCCGGCGACGGCACCTGGACCGGCACCCCCACGATCACGTTCACGCGCACGTGGATGCGCTGCGACTCCTCGGGCAACGGGTGCGCGGCGATCTCGGGCGCGACCGGCACGACCTACTCGCTGCTTCCCGCGGACGTGGGCAGGACGCTGCGCGTGGAGGTGACGGCCACCAACGGTGCCGGCAGCAACTCGGCCCTGAGCGGCCAGACCGCCGTGGTGGGCGCCAACCCGCCCGCCAACAGCACGCCGCCCACGATCACCGGCACCGCGCGCGACGGCCAGACGCTGACCGCCTCGAACGGGATCTGGTCGGGCACGCCCACGATCGGCTTCGCACGGCAGTGGCTGCGCTGCGACACCGGCGGCGGCGCCTGCGCGCAGATCGGCCAGGCCACGGGCACGACCTACGTGCTCGCGCCGGCGGACGTGGGGAAGACGATCAGGGTGGAGGTGACCGGCACGAACGGCGGCGGCAGCTCCGCGGCCACCAGCGCCCAGACCGCCACCGT
>JAXDJC010000216.1:0-2591 GCA_034663685.1 Thermoleophilaceae bacterium | reverse complement strand
GGAAGCGATCGTGGCCGCGGAGACCACCCGCTCCGGGAGCAGTCGCGCGCACGCGAGCGAGTGCGGGCCGCCACCGGAGCCGCCGATCGTGTGGAAGCGGTCGAAGCCGAGCGCGTCGGCGATGGCGGCGACGTCGGACGCGCAGTCGGCCACGGAACGCCCCCCGTGCCGGTCGGAGCCGCCGTAGCCGGGGCGCGAGTAGGCGATCGACCGCAGCCCGCGCTCGGCCGCCGCCTCGACGCTCGGGCCGAACAGCGCTGCCGCCTCGGGCGTGCCGTGGAGTACGAACAGGGGGATGCCGTCCGCCGGCCCGGCCACGGCGACCTCGAGCGTGCGGCCATCGGCGGCCTTGACTGTCGAGAATTCGGGCGTGCTCAAGCGTTCTCGCGATCGCTCAGCCGGGGCGGGCGAGGTAACTCTCGCCGCTGTGGAGCGTTCTTGTCCTGTTCTTCACGAGGTCGCGCACCACGACGGTGCCCTGCTTGACCACGGTGAGCGTGCCCGCGCAGGAGTCCTGCATCTGCCACCTCGTGCCCCTCACCGTGGCGGTGCTGTTCCGGCCCCTGGAGCGGAAGCGGCCGTGGACGTCGCTGAACAGCCGCCGCCCGCGCTTGGCGGCCGCCACCGCCTTGGGCGACCCGCCACTCGGCAGCCTCGAGCACGCGCTGAGCCCGCCGCCGGTCATCGAGAGCGTCGTGAGGGAGTTCTTCTTGCCCTGGCCGATCACGAACAGGCCGCCGTTGAAATGCCCGTCCTGCGTGGCGCCGCTCGTGTTCGCCGCGGCGAACAGGTGGACCTTCCCCTTGCTCGTGTCGAGCGTCGACCCGACCGGGATCTGGCGCCCGAGCGACTCGAGCGGCACGAAGCCGGCGGCGGCTGCGCGGGTCCAGGCGTCCTTGGCGTGCGCCGCCGCGCCGGGCGGCAGCTTCACCCGCACGGTGCCGCTCTCGGGCACCGCGTTCACGCTGCTCCCCTCCGTCGGGGGCGGCAGGATGCCCGGCGTCACGGCAAGAGCCCGGACGTGGACCGGGCTGCCGTCCTCCCACGTCACCCACCCCCTGCCGTCCGAGCCGATCGCGAGGCGGGGGTTCAGGTAGCCGCCGCTCGTGTTCGCCTCGAGGAGCGTCTGCGCCGGCCCCGCTGTCGCGTTGGTCGACTCGTTGGCGGACCGGTACCGGAGCCGCCCCGCGGAGTCCTGCCACACGAAGTGCAGCTTGCCGGTCGGGTCCTCGAACAGGTCGAAGCGGCTGCCGACGCCGTTCTCGGTGCTCGTGGGCGCCGGATCCCAGCCTGTGCCGTTGGCGTTGAACTTCCGCAGCACGACGTGCTGAGCGCCCGGGGAGCCGACGTTGTACGTGATGTAGATGCCGCTGGGCCCCGCCGCGATCCTCGAGCCCGCATCGATGTTGGCCGTTTCGAGCGGTGTGATCGGCGTCCAGTTCGCCTTGTCGTTCACGTCGCCGGTGCCGGTCCACTTGCGCCAGTACACGATGTTGTCGTCGATGTTCGTCCAGGCGGCGACGAGAGTGTTGCCGCTCAGGCCGATCGTTCCGGACACGGCGTCGCCCTGCGTGAGCACGTTCGCGGACGTGGTCGCGACCGGCGGTCCAACCGTGCCGGTGGCCTGGAAGCTGAGCCCGAGCGTGGCGAGGCTGCCGAACGTGAGCACCGACTCGGCCGGGCGCCCGATCGCGCCGGCCGGGGCATAGAGCGCCTGCCCCTGGATGTCGGCGCCGGAGTTGTTGTCGTCGCCCACCTCGGCGCCGCTGTCGAAGGTCGCGCCGCCGTCGGCCGACGTGTAGACGAACTTCGTCGAGTAGTTCGTGCAGCAGCGCGCGTCGAGCACCAGCGCGCGACCGTCGCCGGGGAGCAGCGGCCACGCGCCCGAATCCGAGCCGAGGTTCGGCCCGGACGCGTACGTGAAGTCGTGCCGACTCGTGCACCCGCTCGCACCCTTGGGGATCTGGCAGTAGTGGGCGATGTCGGCGAGCTGTCCCGAAACGGACTCGCCCCAGGTGATGTGGGCGGAGCCGGCCGGATCGACCGCGACGTGCGGGTGGTTGCCCGCGCCGAGGTCGATCGGGGCTGCCGCCGCGGCGGCGGGGATGGCGAGAGCCACCACGAACGCACACAGCGCTGCTCCAGCCCGCATCGCGGCGACTCTACCCGTGGCACCAGCTCGATACCAGCCCGGCGCGAGCCGGCGAGCTGGGAATGCGCCGTGCTGGGCTCGAACCAGCGACCCCCAGCTTGTCGAGCTGGTGCTCTCCCAACTGAGCTAACGGCGCGCGCGGAGCGCGATCTTACCAGCGGCCATGAGGCGCTCAGGCGGCGGCGACGGGCACGTCCGGGACGCCCGCGGCGCTCGCCGGGGCCGCCGCGAGGCGCCCGTGGGCGCGCATCGTGATCACGAACGTCTCGCGCGACGTGTAGCTCGGCCGCCAGCCCGTTTCCCGCTTCAGCTTCTCGTACGAGACGAGCCAGGGATTGATCGCGAAGTGGAGGTTGCCGGGCGGCGTCTCGGACTGGCGCAGCTTCCACATCAGCCCGGCCAGCCGCCACATCGCGCGCAGCGGGATGCGGCGCCGCGG
>JAXDJC010000089.1:0-7916 GCA_034663685.1 Thermoleophilaceae bacterium | reverse complement strand
GCCAGCGGTCCTTCATGTTCCGGCGCGGCGTGATGGGCGGCCCCGGCGGTATGCCGGCGCGCGGCCGGATCCTCGAGCCCGAGCATGCGTTCTACGTGGCCGACGAGGCGATCCCGCGCGCGGGCGTTCGGGTGGCGCGGCGGATGCGACGGGTGCGTTGGATGGGCGGCGGGACGCTCACGTGGATGTCGCGCGGCGCCGAGGTGGGTCGCGGCGAGGGAGCGTCGGGCCTTGCCTTCGACATCATCCGGGACATCCCGGAGAAGCGCGGCGCCTGAGAGCGCCTCTTTCGTCTGGCGCCGCCCCGGAATGGAATTCACCGACGATGGAGCAGGCGCCCGCGGGGACTCCCACGCGACGTCGAGGCGGTCGGGATCCTCGCGCAGCCGCCGGGCGCCCTCAGCCGGTCAGAGTCAGCTTGAAGTACTTCTCGCCGGGCGTCGTGAACCCCTCGGACTCGTCCGGGACCACGTGGACGTGGATCTTCGCCTTGGTCGTCTTGTCGACGTAGCCGGGAGCCTTGCTCTTCGAGAGCCTGGCCACGAGCTTGGTATTGCCGCCCTTCGTCGACGTCGACGTCTTGCCGACCGACTTGCCCTTGACCTCGATCGTCACGATCACCTTCCCCTTCACGCCGAGGTTCAGCTCGAACTTGAGCCCGCTCCTCGCAGCCGCGACGCTCGCCTTCGACGGCGGCTTCTTCGTGACGCCCTGGAAGACGCCACCCGGGTCGAAGTCCTTGCCGGGCGTCGGGCTCCCGCCGCCCGGGTTCCCGCCGCCGCACGGATAGGCGTCGCTCGGGGTCGGGCCGGCCGTGGTGCCGTCGCCGAACTCGACGGTGAGCTCGGCCTTGAAGGTCGGCGACGAGCACGGGTTCGGCCCGTACTGGGCGCGGATCTGGAGCGTCGCCCCGGCGTCCATCGAGCCGGAGCAGACGATCGACTGGTCGAAGTCGCCGCCCGGAGCCTCGTCCTTGGTCGTGCACGTGAACGACCCGGTCCCGTTCGCGACCGTCGCGGTCGCCTTGTCGGTCGCGCGGTTAGAGCGGTAGGTGACCTTGCCGCCGCCTATCGCCGCGTCGCACGTGACGTCGATCTGGGCCGAGTCGCCGGAGTCGTGCGGCTTGGCCGTGCAGGTCGCCGCGGCGGCGGACGACGGCGAAACGAGGAACGCGGCCGCGACTAGAACCACTGGCGGGACGACGAGCAGCTTGCGCATCTCGAGGAGCCTCTCTGCAAGTTTCGTGGCGGACCAGCGCCGGGGCCGATCCTCTCAGCCCTGGCGCCCAAGCGCAAGTGCGGGCACGCCGCTTCGCCACCGCAACCTCGGTTGAGGTGGGATGCTGTACGGGTTGACACCGTGAAGTGGGGTGTCGATCGCCCACAACTGAAGCTGGGAGACGTCATGCGCCGTGTGACGCGGGCAGGGCTGGTGCTGTTGGTCGTCATGGGCATGGCCGTGGCAGCGGCACCGGCAAGCGCCGGGCCGTACGCGGTCGACGTCATCCGTGACGGCGGCGCCAACGGCAAGTTCCAGTCGCCCGGCGGGCTCGCTGTCAACCGCCGCGACACGACGATCTGGGTGGCAAACGAGCTGGCGAACCAGATCGGGTGGTTCGACCCGGGCGGGTTCGCGTACGGGTCCGTCATCCCGCTCACCGACGCCACGCCCGGCCCGGCCATCGACCGACCGATCGACGTGGCGGTCGACGGGGACCAGGACATCTGGTTCACCGACCTCTCGCACCAGGTCCAGGTCTGGGGACTGCACGGCAGCGACTACGTGAACAACCTCAACCAGGCGAGCGACTTCGACCTCGCCATCGACTCCGACCTGCACGGCGGCATCTACCTCTCGACGTGGTACCCGCCGTCCACCAGCCAGGTCAAGGAATACGGCACGGACGGCAAGTTCATCCGCCAGTTCGGAAGCAACGTGCTCAAAAAGGCGCACGGCGTCGCGTTCGGCCGTGACGGGCGGATGTACGTCGTCGACGAGATCGCCAACAAGGTCGTCGTCTTCGGCCCGGCCGGCAAGTTCCTGTACGCGTTTGGCCAGGCGGGCAGCGGACCCAGCCAGTTCAACGCACCGAGCGGCATCGCCATCGACGACCGCGACAACCTCTACATCGCGATGACGGGCAACCACCGCGTCGACAAGTTCACCAAGGGCGGCAAGCACCTGGCGTCGATGAGCGTGGCGGGCGTCGCCGACGACAGGCCGTACACCCCGGAGGGCATCGACATCCAGTACAACGACGATGTCGTCACCTCGGACGCCGCCGGCAACCGGCTGGTGCTGTTCAAGACCAGCTATCCGGTCGCGTCCTTCACCGGCCCCGTGCCGAAGGCGTTCCACACGACGCATCCCGCGTTCCGCTATCACTCGGATCACACCGGCACGTTCGAATGCCAGCTCGACGGCCAGCGCTGGTTCAACTGCAACAACTCCTCGCACTCGGTCCGAGTGAACGCGGACCAGGGGTTCCATCACTTCCGCGTGCGCGCCATCGACCTTCAGGGTGTCGCGAGCAAACCGACCACGGCCGCCTTCCACGTCGACACCGGCAAGCCGTCCGTCACCACGAGCGCGACGTTCGAGGTCGGGCAGTCGATCCCGCTCGCCGACGCCGTGCCGCGGGTGATGCTCAGCTGGCACGGCTCCGACAAGGGCACGAAGGCGAAGCAGCTCATTTACAAGGCCGAGGGCACCAACGACGAAGGCCAGCCGTTCCTCCCGTTCGGCAACTTCACGCACACCACGAGCCAGGAGATCGGCATCGACCCGGCGACTCACCCGTCGTTCCGCGTGACGGTCAAGGATCCGGCGGGCAACACGTCGCGCCACCGGTTCGACGACTTCCTCACATTGCTGGACACCGACCAGTATCTGCGCGACCAGGCGGGATATTCCGGGGTCGCTGACGATCCGAACGCATTGGAGGGCGAGTACTCGACGCTCAGCCCGGGCCACACGATCGAGAAGTACTGGAACGGCAAGAGCATCGCGGTGATCGCCAAGGAGCAGACGGGCCCCGGATTCGGGACGGCGCGCATCTGCGTCGGGTGGAAGAAGCCGGCGCACTGCAAAGTCGTCGACGCGGGCGCCGAGAACGCCGATCGCACTTACATCTACACGTACAACGGCGACGGGAAGACCGGCGATGGCGTCCAGAACCTCGGCGACAACATCGTCTACATCACCCCGCTGACAGGCCAGTTCCCTGTCGATGGGTTCGCGACCATCAGGTAGCGGTCCCCTTCGGGGGCTCGCGGTCGCCGCCCGTGCCGGTCATCGTGCCCCCCCGCGTCTCAGGAGGGCGCGTCGCCTTCGTCCAGGATGATTCCTGCAGCGCGGTACTTCTCGACGAGCATCTGGCGCTGAGCCGGATCTTGGACGATCGTTGACTCCCGGATTTCGCGCCCAGAGCAGACCGTACTCCTGCGCGCATGGCCCACAACCGCGAGATGGCGAGGGCCGGAATCGAACCGGCGACACCACGATTTTCAGTCGTGTGCTCTACCAACTGAGCTACCTCGCCGCGCGCGGCGATGGTAGCGCCGGGTCCGCCGCGCAGCGCCCTCTGCGAGCCGTTTTCTCCTAGGCGAGCGCCTCGCTCCGAGCCGGCGGGACCTTCGTGCTCGCCGCCTGCGTGGCCGGCTCGGTCTCGGCCGCACCCTGGCGGAGGTGGAGCCACACGCCCGCCACCACTCCGGCGAGCGTGATCGCCCCCCAGCCGATCCCCTGGCCGACCTGCGCAAGGACCGGGCCGGGGCACGCTTCCGCCACGCCCCAGCCGGTTCCGAAGATCAGCGCGCCGGCGACGTGCCGGCGCTCGACCCGCTCGGGCGACCAGTGCAGCGGAGCGTCGACGAGCAGGGCACGGCTCCGTACCCGGCGCAGCAGCCGCGTTCCCACCGCCGCGGTGGCCACCGCCGAGCCGAAGAACAGGAACAGGTACGGGTCGTGGAAGAGCAGGGCGTCGCGGATGACGTCAGGGCTGATCATGCCGGTCCAGCACAGCGTCGCGCCGAAGACCGCGCCGATCGCCGCACCGGCCATCCGCCGGCGCACCTAGACCACCGCCTCGATCAGGAAGCTCACGACGATCGCGGTGGCGAAGAAGGTCCCGGTGGCGACCAGGCTGGCCGGCGAGAGGATCGACGTTCCGCTCAATCCGTTGCCGGACGTGCACCCGCCCGACAGCTTGGCGCCATAGCCGATCAGCCCTCCGGACACGAGCAGGATCGCCCCGATCCAGACACGGCTCGAGCCGTGGAAGGTGTCCGTGAGCCAGCCGTAGTCGTGGAACGTCGGGCCACCCACGACAAGAGCGAATGCGGTCGCGCCCGCCACGAGGCCGATCGCGAACCAGCCGCGCCAGTCGAAGTCGAGGCTGCGGCTCGCGAGCTTGCCGATGATCTCAGAGACGCCGCCCGTCACCCCGAGGCGAGAGTTGAAGAGCGCTCGCCACGCCACCACGCAGAGGCCCAGGACGGGCCCCCCGACGTACCACGCGAGTTGGGAATGGAGCATCACGGCGATACAGGTTTACCGATCGGGCCCACGAGCACGAGCCGCCCGTCGGGCAGACGGCTGGAGACGCTTGCATGCCGGGCACGCCTGTGGGAGGCTCACCTTCCCCTTGCGGCTCCCCCTCATAAGCCTCCTCGCCGTGCTCGCCGTCGCCGGCACCGCGCAGGCTGCCGTGACTCCGTTCGGCAGCGACCTCTCGGCACCGGCCAACCGCGTCAACTCGCACGCGACCGATACCGCCTTCTGGAACGCGACGCTCGCCGGCGGCCAGGGCGTGACCGCTCCCGAGGACGGCCAGATCACCACGATCAGGGTCAAGGGCGGCGTGCTCACCAGCACGAAGGACAACCAGCTCGCGCGGCTCGTCCACTTCCAGGTGCTCCGTCCCCTCGGCGGAACCAGGAACAGGGTGCAGCTGACCTCCGGCAACTTCTACCTGCCGCGCAGCGACGACCCGCAGGTGGTCACGACCTACAGCGCGCCCAAGCTCGTGAACCTGTGCGTGAACAAGGGCGACATCGTCGACCTGAACACCATCGGCGGCTTCGAGTTCAGGCCGAACGACAGCGCCGCGGGCTCGCAGCTCCAGGTCTTCTCGGACGTGCCGGGCTCGCTGACCCGCTGGTACGAGAAGGCGGGCGGGACGAACAACGGGGCGACCCTGCCGAGCTTCAGCGAGTTGCCCGGCCAGGAGCTGCTCATGCAGACATGGGTGGCGAGCGGGCCGGACGCCACCGAGATCTGCCCCGGCGGCTACCGCGGGCACGCCTTCCGCGGCCTCGACGTGGTCGCCGCACCGCAGCCCGCGCTGAAGGCCAAGCAACGTCGCGCCCGCCTCAAGGGCCACTGCCCCGGCCAGAACTTCGGGGGCTGCTACGGCAAGCTGCGCCTGACCGCGGTGATCGACGGGGCGGAGGTCAGCCTCGGCAGCGTCGGGTTCTCGATCAGGTCGGGCTACAAGAACACGATCGAGGTCCCGATCTCGCAGAAGAACGTGACGGCGATCCAGAAGGCGAACGGCGTGACGGCCACCGTGACCTCCGATGCGCACGACAACCCTCGCATCGACAAGCGCGCCAAATGGTCGAGCGTGCCCGTGCAGAGGAAGACGACGACCCGCAAGGTGCGGCTGAACCCGAAGTAGGCTCGGCCGTTGCCCGCGGCGCCTTGACCGCTGCGGACCGGTAGCGTCCGCGGGGTGACATCTGGACGCACGCTCACGCGCTCGCAGTTCCTCGCCGCGAGCGCGGGCGCCGCGCTCGCCCCGTGGATGCCGGCGCCGCGCAGCGCGCGGGCCGCCCAGCGCAGCTCGGACCTCGAGCGCGTCGAGCACGTGGTGATCCTCATGCAGGAGAACATCTCGTTCGACCACTACTTCGGCACGCTCAGCGGCGTCAGGGGGTTCTCCGACCCGGACGCCATCAAGCTGCCCAACGGCAACTCGGTCTTCCAGCAGCCCTATCCGCTCACGCCCGAGCAGTACCTCACCCCGTGGAAGTTCGACCCCTCCCAGAACAACCCGTGCACCGCCCTCGCCGACAACGGCTGGGGTCCACGGCACAACGCGTGGAACGGCGGGAACATGGACGGCTTCGTGGGCGCCACGCAGGGCACCCCGAACCACTGGGTCATGGACTACTACGACCGCGGCGGCGTGCCCTGGCACACGGCGCTGGCGGACGGGTTCACGGTCTGCGACCGCTACTTCTGCAGCGTGCTGGGCCCGACCAACCCGAACCGGCTCTACATGTGGACCGCCACCATCGACCCGAACGGGAAGAACGGCGGGCCGGACAACGACAACCAGGCCTACAGCAACTCCAACACGCGCTACACGTGGAAGACCTACCCGGAGCGGCTCCAGAAGGCGGGTGTCAGCTGGCGGGTCTACCACGAGGCGGACGACTTCGACGACAACGCTCTGAAGTACTTCGCGGCCTACAAGGACGCCCAGCCCGGCGACCCGCTCTACGACAACGCGATGGTCAACCGGCCGGCGGATGCGTTCATGAAGGACGTGGCCGCCGACCGGCTGCCGCAGGTGTCGTGGATCGTGCCGCCCACGCGCAGCTCGGAGCACCCGCAGGTCTCCTCGCCCGCCCTCGGCGCCGAGTACAACAACAGAGTTCTCCAGGCGTTCGCGTCCAATCCGAAGGTCTGGGCCAAGACCGCGCTCGTGTACACCTACGACGAGGACGGCGGCTACTTCGATCACGTGCCCCCGCCCACGCCGCCGGCCGGCACGGCCGACGAGTTCATCGACGGCAAGCCGATCGGGCTCGGCTTCCGCGTGCCGACGGTGGTGTGCTCGCCGTGGACGCGCGGCGGCTACGTCTGCTCGGAGACCTATGACCACACATCGCTGATCCGCTTCCTCGAACGCCGCTTCGGCGTGATGGAGCCGCAGATCAGCGACTGGCGGCGCAAGACCTGCGGCGACCTGTGGGAGTGCTTCGACTTCGCATCGCCTGACTTCAGCTTCCCCAAGCTCCCAGCCACGGACCTGGCTGCCGCCGACGCCGAGTGCGACAACAGCAGGCCGCCCGCTCCCTCGCGCGCCATGAACGTGCCGATGCCGGTGCAGGATCCGGGCACGCGGCCGCGCCGGCCGTGCGCGAACAGGAGGGGCAAGCCGATCAGCTTCCGCATCCCGCGCCACCACGGCGAGCACCTGGTGAGCGGCACGATCGCCGTCACCGGCCGCAAGACGCGCCGGCTGTCGAAGACCGAGCTGCGCACGCGCCGGGTGACCCTGACGAAGCTGCCCGCGGCGACCACCGCGCAGGTCACGATCCGGCTGCGGGTGAGCAAGCACAGGCGGGTGCGCACGAAGACCGTCGTGCGCGAGTTCCCGGTCGCCTGTCCGTAGAGCCGAGGCGCCCGCAGCCCCGACCGATGAGTTTCGGCGGACCCGCCGGTCGTAGGGGGCGTGATCTCTATGGTGCCCCCGCTATGACCGAGGCCGCTCACGCGATCGAGACCCGCGCCCTCCGCCGGACCTTCAAGGGCGGCGTGGAGGCGGTCACGGGCATCGATCTGAGCATTCCCCGCGGCGAGGTCTTCGGCTTTCTCGGCCCCAACGGCGCCGGCAAGACCACCACCGTGCGGATGCTCTGCACCCTGCTCCCGCCCACCGGCGGCAGCGCCAGCGTGGCGGGAGTGGACGTGGTGGCCGACCCCGCCGAGGTGCGGCGGCGGATCGGCGTGGCGCTCCAGGAGATCGGGCTCGACCCGGTGCAGACCGGCCGCGAGCTGCTGGAGCTCCAGTGCGGCCTCTACCGGATCACGGGTGCGGACGCGAAGAGGCGCGCCGCGGAGCTGCTCGACCTGCTCGGGCTGAGCGACGCCGCCGACAGGCGCACCAAGACCTACTCGGGCGG
>JAXDJC010000085.1:0-11849 GCA_034663685.1 Thermoleophilaceae bacterium | reverse complement strand
GTGAAGCTCGCCGACCTCGGCATCGCCACCGCCGCCGAGCAGTCGAAGATCACCCGCAGCGGGTCCGTTCTCGGCACCGCCGCATACATGCCGCCAGAGCGCCTCGACGGCCGCCCCGGCGGGGCCGCAGCCGACGTGTACGCGCTCTCGGCGGTGGCGTTCGAGATGCTCTCCGGGCGCAAGGCGTACGAGGGCAACACCCCGCTCGAGGTGGCCCACAGGGTGGTGAACGACCCGACCCCCGACCTGCGCCGCAGCTGGCGCGACGCGCCCGAGCCGCTCGCCGAGGCGCTCAAGCGCGGGCTGGCGTGGGAGCCGGACAAGCGCTTCGCGTCGGCCGGGGAGCTGGTGGCTGCGATCGAGGCCGCGCTTCCCGAGGCTGCGGCCGGAGCGGAGGTGGAGCCCGCCGCGGGCGCGGCCGCGGCGGCCGTGGCGCCGATCGCGGGCGAGGCCGCCGCGGCGGCGCCGCACGTGCGCGAGGAGCCGGAGCACGAGCCCGCGGATGCGAGCGACGGCTCGGCCACCCCGGCGCGGGTGCTGCCGCCGGAGCGGGCGCGTACCCGGCCGGCCCGGGCGGCCGAGTTCGCCCCGGCCGGTGCGATCCCGCACGCGGCTGCGGCGGGCAGCGAGGGAGCCGATTCGGACCCACCCCCCGGGCGCCAGGCGCCGGCGGGCCCGCGGCGCCGCCCCGAGCTCCCCCTGATTGCCGCCGTTCTCGGGGTGCTCGCGCTATTGGCGATCGTGCTGATCACGACAGGCAACTCCCACAGCGGGAAGTCGACCGGGAAGAGCAGCTCGGCCGGCATCGCGTCGGGTTCCAGGAAGAAGGCGAACGGCAGCGCGAGCAGGAAGCCCAAGGGCTCCACCCCCACCGCTCCGCGGCGGACCACGCCCGCAACGCCGGCGGCCCCCGACGCCCCGAGCGGCAGCGACAGCGCCGGCGCCCCCGAGGCCTCCGTCAACGGCTTCTACACCCGCGCGGCCGGCGGCGACTACGCGGGCGCCTGGAACCTCGCGACTCCGAACGGGCAGCAGGAGCTCGGCGGGTTCGAGAGCTTCAGGCGCGGTCAGTCCACGCTCAGGAGCATCAGCTTCCCCGAGCTGAGGTCGATCAGGCAGAGCGGCGACGCGGCCACCGTGAAGCTGCGGTCGCAGGCCGTGCACACGGATCGCACCGATCGCTGCCAGGGGACCATCGACCTCGTGAAGTCGGGTGGCGCGTGGAAGCTCGACCGGTTCCACATCACCGGCTGCGCGAAGTCCCCGCGGCCGTAGCCGCACGGTCGCGCCCAGGGCATCCTCGGCAGGGTTAGACTGGATCCCCAAGAGGGGTCCAAGGACGAACCACTCACCCGATCAGCCGCCGGCCGGCCGCAGCCCAGGAGGCGCCATTGGCGCCGTATCCAGGCTGCTTGCCATAGCCACAGAAGCGGAGCGCCCCGATGCGCTTGCGCGCGCACTCGTACGAGAGGCGCGCTCCGAGCTGCGCGCGCCCGCCGCCGTGGTGTTCGCGATCGACCAGCACAGCCGCCGCGCGCTGGTGGTCGCGGCCGAGCCGCAGACCCCGCACCGCGAGTGGTTCGCGCTCGACGAGGTCTCGCCGCTCGCCGACGCCCTCGAGCCCGGCGAGCCGCGGGCGCTCAGCACCGCGCAGGCCCGCGAGCTGGCCCTGGCGAGCGGCCTCCAGCCCCGGCCGCAGGCGGCCCTGCTCGTGCCCATGCCCAACCCGGGCGGCACGCTCGCCCACGCGTTGCTGGTGGGCGACGACCGCAGCCGCACCTTCGAGCCCGACGAGATCGCGGCCGCCGGCGCTCTCGGTGAGGCCGCCCGCGCGAGCATCGCCCAGCGCTCGCTCGCCCAGCGCCACGGCACCGCCCGCGCCCGCCAGGCCTCGATCGCCCGTGCCGCAAAGGCCCTGAACGAGAGCCTCGACCTAACGCGCGTGCTGCCGCGCATCTGCGAGGAGGCCGCGACGATCCTCGGCGCCGACCGCGTCTACGTGCTGCGCGGCACCTCGGGCAACCCGCTGAGCCTCGAGGCCACCAACGAGCTGCCCGACTCCGGCGCGGCCGCCCCCGAGCCGAGCGGCGGCATCGCGGCCAAGTCGCTCGACCTCGGCCGGCCGATCCTGACCAACGACTACGCGCGCGACGGCGCTCCCACGGTCGGGTCGCCGTTCGCCGACGTGCGCGGGGCGATCGCCGTGCCGATGCGCTGGGACGGCGAGCTGCGCGGCGTGCTCTGGACCGGCTGGACGAGCGATCGGATGGTCACCGACGACGACGCCCAGCTGCTCGAGAGCTTCGCCGAGCTGGCCGCCGTCGCCTGCCGCAACGCGAGCGTGCACGCCGACCTGGCCGAGGCCGCCCGCACCGACGGCCTCACCGGCTGCATGAACCACGCCGCGCTGCACGAGACGCTCCGCCGCGAGATGCAGCGCGCCCGCCGGACCGGCCGGCCGCTCACGGTGGTGCTGGTGGACCTCGACAACTTCAAGCAGGTCAACGAGAATCAGGGGCACCTGGCCGGCGACGAGGTGCTGCGCCGGGTGGGCCGCGCCCTGCGCCAGGCCGTGCGCCCCTACGACTTCGTGGCGCGCTACGGCGGCGACGAGTTCGCGATCGTCTCGGTGGACTCGGAGGAGGAGGGCGGCGCCGAGATCGCCCGCCGCGCGATCCAGCGGCTGAGCGAGTCGGTGGCCGAGATCGGGCATGACAAGGCCGCCACCTACGCCACCGCCGGCGTGGCCGAGTGGAGCTCCGGGATCAGTCCCAGCGAGCTGCTGCGCGAGGCCGACCGCGCGCTCCTCTACGGCAAGCAGCAGGGCGTGCGCGGCAAGGCGATCCCGGCCTCGTCGGTGCCCGAGGACTTCCGCCTCGGCCGCGCGGGCGACCCGGAGCCCGTGGAGGCACCGGCGCCCGAGCCGATCCCCGGGGCGCAGGCCCTCGACGGCGAGCCGCTGCGGCGCCGCAACCGCCAGCTCACGCTCGCCAACGCGCTCGGCGCGCGCCTGTCGGAGATGACCGTGGTGGACGAGATCGTGGAGGCCGCGGTCGAGGAGCTCCACCGCGCGTTCGGCTACTTCACGTGCGCCGTCGTTCGCCGCTCCGACGGCGGCGAGACGATCAAGCTGCTGGCCGGGCGCGGCGCCGCCTACGCCGGGCAGGAGCCGATGGAATGGAGCCAGCCGGTCGGAACCGGCGTGATCGGCCGCGCGCTGCGCGAGCGCCGCAGCGTGGTCGTGAACGACGTGAACCGGGACCCCGACTACTTCGCCACGCCGGCCACCGAGGCGGTGCGCTCGGAGCTCGTGGCCCCGATCTGGGTGGGCCCCGAGCTGTGGGGCGCGCTCGACGTCCAGGAGGTCAAGGAGGGCGCGTTCGACGAGGCCGACGCGCGCCTGATCGAAACGGTGACCGACCAGCTGGGCGCCGCGCTCCGCTCCGCGCTCCTCTACGAACAGCTCGAGCGCGCGTATCTCGGCACGGCCGAGGCGCTCGGCGCCGCGCTCGAGGCCAAGGACGCCCACACAGCCAACCACGCCCGGTCGATCGTGAGCAACGCCGAGGCGGTTGCGCGGCTGATGGGCCTGGGCGGCAATGAACTGCGCGACGTCCGCTACGGCGCCGCGTTCCACGACATCGGCAAGATCGCCGTGCCCGAGTTGGTGCTCAACAAGCCGGGCCCGCTCACCGACGCCGAACGCGCGGAGGTGGAGCGCCACGTGCTGGTGGGCGAGCAGATCCTCGCACCGGTGGACTTCCTCTCGCGCGTGCGCACGATCGTCCGCCACGGCCACGAGCGCTGGGACGGCACCGGCTATCCCGACCGGCTCGCGGGCGAGGAGATCCCGCTCGGCTCCCGGATCGTGCTGGCCTGCGACGCCCACGACGCGATGACGAGCGACCGCCCCTACCGCGAGGCGATGGAGCGCAGGGCGGCCCGCGCGGAGCTGAGCCTGCACGCCGGCAGCCAGTTCGATCCCCGGGTGGTCGACGCGCTGCTCCAGGTGCTCGACGAGCGCGAAGCACCCACGCTCGAGCCGCCCCGGTAGCATCCCGCCGGCCTTGGACCTCACCCTCTCCCCACAGGAGCAGGCCTTCCGCGACGAGCTGCGTTCGTGGCTCGAGGAGAACAACCCCGGCGACGAGCCGGCCGGCGACGAGGCCGCGTTCGAGTTCCGGCGCAAGTGGCAGCGCCAGCTTGCCGATGCCGGCTGGGCCGGGCTCTCCTGGCCCGAGGAGTACGGCGGCCGCGGCGCCACGCTGATCGAGCAGGCCATCTTCAACGAGGAGATCTCGCGTGCGAAGGCGCCCTCCGTGGCCAACGTGCTGGGCCTCGTGATGGGCGGCCCTGTCGTGATTGCGCACGGCACCGACGAGCAGAAGCAGCGCTACCTCAAGCCGATCCTCACCGCCGAGGAGATCTGGTGCCAGGGCTTCTCCGAGCCGGAGTCCGGCTCCGACCTCGCGTCGCTCAAGACCAAGGCGGTCAAGTCGAACGGCGAGTGGGTGGTCACGGGTCAGAAGGTCTGGACCACGTTCGCGCACGAGGCCAAGTGGTGCATGCTCGTGGCGCGCACCGACCAGGACGTGCCCAAGCACAAGGGACTCACCTACTTCCTGATGGACATGGAGCAGGAGGGCGTGGAGGTCAAGCCGCTGCACCAGATCACGGGCGAGGCCGAGTTCAACGAGATCTTCATGAACGAGGCCCGGATCCCGGACGAGAACATCGTGGGCGGCGAGGGCAACGGCTGGATGGTCGCGATCACCACGCTCATGCACGAGCGCGTGGGCATCGGCCTCGGCTCGGCGGTGCAGCTCAAGATCGCGCTCGGCGAGCTGATGGACCAGATCCGCGAGCGCGGCATGGAGGAGGACCCCATCATCCGCCAGCGCGTGGCGCAGATCTACATCGAGGCGGAGACGATCCGGCTGAACGCCTCGCGCGGCCTCACGCGCACTATGAAGACCGGCATTCCCGGGCCCGAGGGCTCGCTCACCAAGTGGCAGTGGTCGGACGCCAACCAGGCGCTCACCGAGCTGGCCATGGACGTGCGCGGCCCGGAGGCGCCGATCGTGGACGACCACTGGACCTACCGCTTCCTGCGCGCGCGGGCCAACTCGATCGAGGGCGGGACCACGGAGATCTTGAAGAACATCGTCGCCGAGCGGGTCCTGGGCCTGCCCAAGCTGCGATGAAGAATGTGATGAGGTGAGGGAGGCGCCGTGAACTTCGATTACTCGGACGACCAGCAGGCGATCAAGTCGACCGCGCGTGAGTTCCTGGCGAGCCGGTTCAAGCTCGAGAAGGTGCGCGAGCTGGCCGAGAAGGGCGAGTACGACGACGGTCTGTGGGGTCAGATCGCCGAGCTGGGTTGGCCGGGGATCTTCATCGACGAGGGCGCCGGGGGGCAGGACCTCGGCGTGCTCGAGCTGACGATCCTCCAGGAGGAGCTGGGCTACGCGTGCGCGCCCACGCCGTTCTTCTCGAACGCGGCGGCGGGGCTGCTGGTGAAGCACGCGGGGTCGAGCGAGCAGCAGGAGCGGCTCCTGCCGGGCGTGGCGTCTGGCGAGGCGCGCGGCACGGTGGGCGTGGTCACGAACGGATCCGCGCCGCTCGTGCCCGATGCCGACAGTGCGGCGTTCGTCGTCCTGCTGGACAACGGCTCCGCGAGCGTGGTGGAGACCGCCGCGGCGCAGCCGGAAAAGGTCGAGACGATCGACTCCACCCGCCGCTTCTTCAGCGTGGGTGCCGGCGACGGCGAGGCGCTCGAGGGCGACGTGGAGGGGGCGGTCCAGCGGATCGAGGTGGCGCTGGCCGCCGAGCTGGTGGGCGTCTGTCAGCGGGCGATGGAGATGGCGGTGGAGTACGCGAAGGACCGCAAGCAGTTCGACCGCCCGATCGGCGCCTACCAGGGCGTCTCGCATCGCTGCGCCCAGATGCTCCTCGAGACCGAGAGCGCACGGGCGGCCACGCTGTACGCGGCGTGGACGGCCGACAACGAGCCGGAGTCGCTGCCGCTCGCCTCGTCGATGGCCAAGGCCTACTCGGCCGACGCCGGCTGGCGGGTCACGGCGTCGTCGCTCCAGGTGCACGGCGGCATCGGCTTCACCTGGGAGCACGACCTCCACTGGTTCCTCAAGCGCGCCCGCACCGACGGCGCGCTCTTCGGCTCCGCGCGCTCGCACCGCGACCGCGTGGCCGAGCTGGCCGGGCTGGCGCGCTCGGCCGCTGCGGTTTAGCACCGGACGGCGCCGAGCCCGTCGCGGCGCCACCGGCTGCGCACTGAAAAGGCAGGCGCTCTTGCTATTCCGGGGAACCGCACGTAGGGTGGGTTCGATCTGGCGTATTACCGCTCAGGCCGACTCGCTTCGGCGGTTCGTCCTCAGCGACAGAGACGCCGTACACGCGGAGTCAATCTCCTTGGGGGCCAGGCCCGGCAGCCTTGGGAGACGGGGAAGGGGTGCCTGCCATGCGTCGTGCCCGCTGCGTCCGCTTGCGCTCGCTCGCAGTCGCGACGGCGACGGTCGCCCTGGTCCTCCTGGCGCCCGCGATGGCTTCGGCGACCGTGACGTTCAAGCCCGCGGCCGGCAACGCGACCAGCAGCCCGCCGAGGGCCGTGGCCGCGGCCGACTTCAACGGCGACGGCTTTGCCGACGCCTTCACCGCGCTCGATCAGGACGTGCCGCCGCCCTGCGCCTGCTACAACGCCGATCTGCTGCCAGGCGATGGCGGTGGAGCTCTCGGCCCGTTCAGCTCGCACTCGCTCGGGGGCGCGATCCGCCCGAGGCACGCCGCCTCGGCGGATCTCAACGGCGACAACCTCACCGACTTCGTCGTATCGGGCGACAGCCCCTTCTGCGGCTGCGGAGAGCCCGGGCTGGTCAGAGTCCTGCTCCAGCAGGCCGGAGGCGGCTTCAGCGCGGCCGCGAGCTATGACGTCGGCAACCTGAACACGGGCCTGACGATCGCGGACATGAACGGCGACACCAACCTCGACATCGTCGCCAGCGGCCTGGCCGGTTTCTCGATCCTCTCCGGCACCGGCAGCGGCACCTTCGGCGCGGCCCAGAACTTCGGCGGTCTGACCGCCCCCCATGGTGTTGCGGTGGCCGACTTCAACGGCGACGGCCTCCCCGACCTGGCGGCCGCGGACTTCAACGACAACACCGCGTTCGTGATCCTGCAGCAGGCCGGCGGCGGCTTCGTGGACCCACCGACGACGGTCGACTACCCGGTCGGCACACTTCCCGAGGCCGTCGCCGCCGCCGACCTCAACTCCGACGGCGCGCCGGACCTCGTCACGGCCAACGACGGCGACTTATCCCCCAACGGTGGGAGCGTCAGCGTTCTCCTGAACAAGAACGACGGCACCGGCGACCTTCGGGCACATGTCGATTACCCAGCCCACGGCGCGGTCGCCGACGTAACCGCGGCCGACCTGAACGGGGACGGCCACGTGGACCTGGCCACGGCGAATCAGCAAAGCGGCGTCAGCGTGCTCGAGAACCAGGGCAGCGGCACATTCGGGCCCGCATTGAACCTCGCTACCGCGAGTCCCAGCACCGTGTTCAACGTCGCCGTGGCGGATTTCAACGGTGACGGACAGCAGGACCTGGTCGCAGCCACATCCGATGTGAGCGAGGTCTCGGTGTGGCTCAACTCGTCGCAGTCGCCGCGGGCCATCACCGGCGGTGCCAACGGCGTCACCGCCACCAGCGCGGGCCTGCTCGGGATCGTCGATCCGAACGGGTTCGACACGACCTACAGCTTCGACTACGGCACGAGCACGAGCTACGGGGTTACCACGCCCGGTCACAGCGCCGGGTCGACACCCGGGGGCACGGTGGGCGCGGCCGACGTCACGGGGCTCAGCCCCAATACGACATACCACTACCGGATCGTCGCGACCAGCAGCTTCGGCACGAGCGAGGGCGATGACCGCACGTTCACGACACAGGCACTCTCGCCGCCCTCGAACACCGAGGCTCCCGAGATCGCCGGGACAGCGCAGGTCAGCCAGACGCTGACCGCTCTGCACGGCGCGTGGACCGGGGGCCCGACGAGCTACGGCTACCAGTGGCAGTCGTGCGCGGCGGGCGGCGCCTGCGGCCCGGCCGGGGCCGACTGGCAGGACGTCGCCGGCGCCACGCTCAATCACCTCCAGCTCGACGCCCCGTTGGAGGGCAAGACAATTCGTGTGCGCGTAACGGCGACCGGCCCCGGCGGCCCGAGCGCCTCGCCGTCGAATTCCGGCCCGACGGCCGCGGTAGCGGCGGCGCCCGGCGGAGGCGGAGGCAGCACGACCGGTCCGCTCGCCGTCACAGGCGGAACGACGTCGGTCACGACGACCGGCGCGACGCTGCTGGGCGTCGCCCACGCGCACGGGACGGCCACGACCTACCACTTCGAGTACGGCACGGTGGCCGGCACCTATCCCAACACCACCACGGAGTCCAGCGCGTCCAGCGCCGACAACCGGGCGGCGTCGGCCGGAATCAGCTCCCTGACCTCCGCGACGACCTACCACTACCGCCTGGTCGCGACCAGCACCGCCGGCACGTCGAACGGCCAGGACGAATCCTTCACCACCGACGCCACGCCAGCTGCGACCCCGAGCGCCACGACCGGCGACCCCGGCGAGCTGACCGACCACACCGCGGCGCTGAACGCGACGGTCAACCCGCACGGCCAGTCGACGACCTATCGCTTCGAGTTCGGCGCCGACGCCACCTACGGCCACCACTCGGCCGACTACTCGGCCGGCGCCGGGAACGCCGGCAAGTCGGTCTCGGGCGACCTGACCGGCCTCAGCCCCTCGACCCCCTACCACTACCGCGTCGTCGCCGAGAGCGCCGGCGGGACGGTCAACGGTGCGGACAAGACGTTCACGACGCAGGCGAGCCCGGGGGGCGGTTCGTCAGCCCCCACGGCCGTGACCGGCAACACGACGCAGATTTCCGACTCCGGCGCGACGCTGCTGGGCCAGGCCAACCCGCACGGCAGTGCCGCGACCTACTGGTTCGAGTACGGAACGGCCGCGCCGGCGTACGGCCACGAGACCACACACGACGGCGCCGGCCCGAGCGATGGTTTCGCCGCGGCCGCCGACGTCAACGCCCTGAGCACGGACACGACCTACCACTACAGGCTGGTGGTCGACATCGGCGGCACCAAGAGCTACGGCGCCGACCGGACCTTCAAGACCACCGGCGCCGTCTCGATCGTCCCCGGCCAGCCCGATCCCGCTGCGGAGAAGGCGACCGTCCACGCCACGATCACGGGGGCCGGCGGCGGGGACGTCTGGTACGTCGAGTGGGGGCAGAGCGTGAGCTATGGCGATCAGACCGCCAACGCCGGCTTCCCCTCCAGCGACGCCACGGCGACGCTCAGCGGCCTGACCCCGGGAATCCTCTACCACTACCGCTACGTCGTCCGTTCGTCGACGGGACAGCTGACTCAAGGGCCCGACGAGACTTTCACCACCATGGTTACCCCGCCGATCGTCACGCTCGATCACCATGCAGATGACGTCAGCGGGAGCTTCTGCGCGACCATCGACGGCCGGGGGTCCGCGACACAGGGGTCCATTTACTTCCACGAGCCGTATTTCGGGGCTACGCACACCGTGCGGTCCGTCGCGCTGAGTGCGAACGATCCTCCGCAGCGCCTCTGCGGCTTCTGGTCCGACCCAATCGGGGCTGGAACCGTGAGCTGGACAGTGGAGGTGCACAACAGCTCAGGGCTCGCCAAGTCCTCGGACACTTACGCGCGCCCCGGCTACGCGCCCCTCGCAGCGACGCAGGCTGTCTCCATTCCGCTCACATACCAGGGCGGGCGCGTGACCCTGTGCGGCTCTGTGAGGGGCGGGGGATGGCACACGAGCTACCACTTCGTCGTCGACGGCCAGGCGGGCCCAACCCACGACCTCAGCCCCGGCCCTGGTCACTACCTATATGAACCGACCCCCGTGTGCGAAGACTTCACAGCCTCGCGCGTCGATCCGTCGATCAAGTTCCACCTGGTGGCTAACAACAATTCGGGGCAGGGCGACGGGAGCGAGCAGTCCTTCGCGGTAGACAGCAATGCGACAGTCACTGTCGGTGAGGCGACCGACGTCACGGCGACGAGCGCGAAGATGCACGCGACGGTCAACCCAAACGGAAAGGCCGGCGACGCGGCGTCGTTCAGATGGGGGCCCTATCCAGGCCCGTCCGCTTACTCCCACATCGAGAGCCTCGGCGCGACGCCTCGCAGCTGGGACGACGTCGCCTACTCGAAGCCGTTGACCGGTCTTCAGCCGGGCACGACGTACGCCTACGAGATCCTCGTTGGTGGGCAGGAGCGCCACACGTTTTTCACAACGCCCGCCGTTACGTCCCCGCCGACGGTCACGGGGTCCCCGGGGGGCAACACGGTCAACACCCCGGTCGCCTGCCAGACGGCCGGTACGTGCAAGGTGACACTGACGCTGCAGAGCGGCCTCGGCGGGGCGGCGAACCGGAAGAGCTCGAAGTCAGTTCTCGGCAGCGGCCGAGCCAGCATCCCGGGAGGCTCGAGCCGGATTGTCAAGATCCGTCTGACGAAGCTTGGCAAGCGCATCCTGCGCGGCCACGGCCAGAGCGTGATGGAAGAGATACGGACCACCAGCGGCGGCCACACCGTGACGGAGACCCGTCCGGTGAGCGTGATCATCCACGGGCACTAGCCTCAGCCCGCCAGGCGCCCGCCAACGAACTGGGTGACTCCCGTGATCCGCTGCTGGATCTCGGTGTAGCCGCGCTCCTCGAGCATCGCCACCACCTCGTCCTGCTCGAACACGCGCATGCCGCTGCGGCGCCCGGTCAAGGACATCCACGGGCGCACCAGGCGCGTGCGGCCCTGCGCCGAGGTGAAGATCGCGATCCGGCCACCGGGCGTGAGCACCGCGGTCATCCGGTCGAGCGCGCGCCCCGGGTCGGCGAACAGATGCAGCGCGGCGAAGCAGCACACGCCGTCGAAGCTCGAGTCCACGAACGGAAGCTCGGTCGCGTCCCCGCGCACGTAGGCGGTGCGGTCGAGCAGGCCGGCCTCGTCGGTGTCGGTCACGGCCCGCGCGAGCATGGTCTCGGACAGGTCGATCCCCACCACCAGCCCGTCGGGACCCACGGTGCGGGCGAAGTCGCGCGTGAAGTTTCCGGTCCCGCACGCCACGTCGAGCACGCCGTCGCCCGGCGAGAGGCCGAGCAGCAGTCGCGCGATCCGGTGCTCGTCCTGCATCCCCGGGCCCATCACGCCCTTGGCCACCCGTCCGAGCGCCGGGCGCCACCAGCGCTCGTAGATGGCCGGCACCACGCGGCTCACCATCAGGTCCTGCGTCATCCCGGTCGACTCCGGCGCGGACTCGCCGATCAGGTCGAGGTAGCCCTCGGGTCGCAGCCGGCCCTCCTCGCGCGCCCACGGGGCGAGCAGCGGGAGCGCGCGGTCGAGCGCAGGCGGGAGGCGCGTGAACGTGCGGGCCACGGCCGCGCTCAGGCGGGTGAGGGCTCCGGGCCGCCGGGGGGCGGCTCGCTCTCGCCGGGCACCCCGCCCCCGCTGACGGTGCGCAGGCTCGGCAGCTCGCGCTCGCCCTCCTGCGCCGGGCCGCGGCGCTCGCCCTCGAACGCGATCCGGTTGAGCCGCTCGATGTGCTGCTCGCCCTCCACGCGTGCGGGATGACCCTCGGGCAGCGCGGCGATCAGGTTGCGGATGCGGTTGCGGATGTGCGGCGCGAAGTGCGGGGTGGAGGGCCCCATCAGCTCGCGAACGTCCTCGACCGTCGGCTCGCGTCCCACCCGCTCGGGGCTCTCGTACTCGCTCACGCG
>JAXDJC010000060.1:0-6852 GCA_034663685.1 Thermoleophilaceae bacterium | reverse complement strand
AGCCGGCGACGACGTGCTGATCATCGACACGGCCGGGCGCCTGCACGTGGACGACGAGCTGATGGACCAGCTCGCGCAGATGAAGAAGCGCACCAAGCCGCACGACGTGCTGCTCGTGGTCGACGCGATGACCGGCCAGGACGCCGTCAACGTGGCCGAGGCATTCGGCCAGCAGGTCGGCTTCGACGGCGTGATCCTGACCAAGCTCGACGGTGACGCCCGCGGTGGCGCCGCCCTGTCGGTCAAGGCCATCACCGGCAAACCGATTCTCTACGCGTCCACGGGCGAGAAGCTCGACGCGTTCGAGCGCTTCCACCCGGACCGCATGGCCCAGCGGATCCTCGGCATGGGCGACGTGCTCACGCTGATCGAGAAGGCCGAGCAGCAGTTCGACGAGAAGGAGGCGGCCGAGCTCGAGCGCAAGATCCGCAAGGAGCAGTTCACGCTCGACGACTTCCTCAAGCAGATGGAGCAGGTCCGCAGGATGGGGCCGCTCACCAACCTGCTCAAGATGATGCCCGGGGCGGGTGCGATGGGCCTCGGCGACCTCAAGGTGGACGAGCGCGACCTCGACCGGATCCAGGCGATCATCACCTCGATGACGCCCGAGGAGCGCGCCCACCCCGAGATCATCAAGGGCTCGCGGCGGCGGCGGATCGCGCGCGGCTCGGGCACCACGGTCCAGGCCGTGAACCAGCTGCTGAAGCAGTTCGGCCAGATGAAGAAGATGATGCGCCAGATGCAGTCCGGGCGGATGCCCAACCTGCAGCAGCTGGCCGGCGGCCGCTAACCTCAGCGACCGCTATGTCCGTCCGAGTCCGACTCACCCGCGTGGGGAGCAAGAAGAACCCCGTCTGGCGCGTCGTCGTCGCCGACCAGCGCTCGCCGCGCGACGGCCGCGTGATCGAGCACGTGGGCCGCTACAACCCGCAGACCGAGCCCTCGGAGATCGTTCTGAACGCGGACCGCATCCAGCATTGGATCGAGCGCGGCGCCCAGCCCACCGCCACGGTCAAGCGGCTCATGAAGATCCAGGCGCGCGGCGCCGCCGAGACTCCCTCGCCCGAGGGCTAGCGGCCGTGAAGGATCTCGTCGAGTACCTCGCCAAGGCGCTCGTCGACCGGCCCGGCGACGTCTCGGTGGAGGAGTTCGAGGAGGACGACGGCACGATCGTGTTCGAGGTCGAGGTGGACGGCGACGACATCGGCAAGGTGATCGGGCGCAACGGCCGGACCATCAACGCCCTGCGAACGGTGATCCGGGCATCGGCGGTGCGCCGCAACCGGCGCGTGCTCGTCGACGTCGTCGATTGAGGCCCGTCGGCCGGGTGGGCCGCCCGCACGGGTTCGACGGGAGCTTCTACGTCAACTCCCCGGACTCGGCCTTCGCGCTGGGCACGGAGGTGAGCGTCGGGGGCGTGAGCGCCGCCGTCGAGCGCCGGGCCGGGACCGACCGCAAGCCGCTGATCCGCCTCGCCGGTATCGACCCGCGCGAGCACGTCGGCGAGCAGCTGCTGGTGGACGAGCCGCTCGCCGAGGGGGAGTACGCGGCAGCGGACCTGGTCGGCTGCGAGGTGGTGGGGGTGGGCCGCGTGGAGCGCGTGGTCAACGGCCCCTCGTGCGACGTGCTCGAGGTCGGCGACGTGCTGATCCCGTTCGTCGAGGACGCGATCGTGTCGCTGGACCTCGATGCGCGGACGATCGAGGTCGACCGCGGCTTCCTCGGCCTGTGAACATCGACGTCCTCACCCTCTTCCCGGGCTGGTTCGACTGGTTCCGCGAGCAGCGCCACGTGCGCAACTCGGGCGTGGAGCTCGATGCGGTCGACCTGAGGGCCACCACCCCGCTGAAGGCCGGCCAGGTGGACGACACCCCGTACGGCGGCGGCGCCGGGATGGTGATCCGGGTCGACGTGGTGGAGGCTGCCCTGCGGGCGCGCTACGGCGGCGACCCCGCCGGCCGGAGGGTGATCGCCCTCTCGGCGGGTGGCCGGCAGCTCGACGACGCGCTGGCGAGCGAGCTGGCCGGCGAGCCCGCCCTCACGCTGCTCTGCGGCCGCTACGAGGGCTTCGACGAGCGCGTGCACACCCGGCTCGCCACCGACGTGGTCTCGATCGGCCCCTACGTGCTCGCGGGCGGGGAGCTGGCCGCGATGGTGGTGTGCGACGCCGTGATCCGCAAGCTCCCGGGCGCGCTGGGCGACGAGACGAGCGCGGTGGAGGAGTCGTTCAGCGAGGCGCTCGAGGGGGCGCCGGAGTACCCGCACTACACCCGCCCGCTCGAGTGGCGCGGCGAGCGCGTGCCGGACGTGCTGCTGTCCGGCAACCACGCCCAGATCGCGGCCTGGCGACGTGAGCAGAGCCGCGCCCGCGGCGAGTCACGGGGCACGTAGGCGCCTCGCTACCATTGCGCCCCTGCGCGCGACACCGGTCCGGATCGGTGGTCGCGCCTCCTTTTTTGCCATGAGCGGAGTCATCGACAGCATCGAGCGCGCCCAGCTGCGCAAGGTCCCCCGGTTCCAGTCGGGCGACCGCGTGAAGGTGCACTTCCAGGTGGTCGAGGGCACCCGCCGGCGCACGCAGGTGTTCGAGGGAATCGTGCTCAAGCGCCAGGGCAGCGGCGCGCGTGAGACCTTCACGGTCCGCAAGCAGTCGTTCGGGGTGGGGGTGGAGCGCACGTTTCCCGTGCATTCGCCCAAGATCGAGCGGATCGAGGTGGCCAGCCGCGGGGACGTGCGGCGGGCCAAGCTCTACTACCTGCGCGGCCGGGTGGGCCGCCGCGCCCGCGTGCGCGAGCGCCAGTACACCGGGCCGGAGGCCGCCGCCGAGGCCGCAGCGCTCGAACCGCCGCAGGCCTCCGACGAGCAGGGTCCCCAGGACGAGGCGCCGGCCGAGGTGAACCCCGAGGCCGAGGTGCCCGCGGCCGCCTCGGAGCCGGAGGCCGCGCCGGAGCCGGAGGCCGAGCCGGAGGCCGCCGCGGACTCGACCGAGGACGCTGCCGAGGTCCCGCCGGACTCGGAGGCCAAGGAGCCGCGCGAAGAGCCTGCCGCGGAGGGTGACGCCGCCGACGAGGCGCTCGCGGAGTCCTCCGGCGACAAGCCGGCCGAATGACCACCGCCACGGACGACGACCGCAAACAGGACAAGGACGGCCAGAAGCGCTCCCCGGGAGGCTCGTTCCTCGAGTTCGTCCTGATCGTGGTGGTCGCGCTGGGCCTCGCGCTCGGCATCCAGGCCTTCCTCGTCAAGCCGTTCCGCATCCCGAGCGGCTCGATGGAGCCCACGCTCGCCATCGGCCAGCGCGTGCTGGTCTCGCGGGTCAACTACCACTTCGCCGACCCCGATCGAGGGGACATCGTCGTGTTCAAGCCGCCGAAGGGGGCGGATCAGGACGGCGGGATCTGCGGGGTGCCGAACTTCTCGCCCCAGCAGCGCGGGGAGCCGTGCCCGGCGCCGACCAAGGCTCAGTCGAACCAGAACTTCATCAAGCGGATCGTGGCCGTGCCCGGCGACCGCATCAGGATCCAGGCCGGGCGGGTGGTCATCAACGGCAAGCTCCAGAAGGAGCCGTTCCTGCCGCGCAACTTCGTCGGGGCCTGCGAAGTCTGCTCCCTGCCGAAGGAGATCACGATTCCGCCGGATCACTTTTTTATGATGGGCGACAATCGTGAGCACAGCGCCGATAGCCGCTATTGGGGCCCAGTACCGAGAGACCAGCTCATCGGGCAGGCCTTCTTCACCTACTGGCCTCCCAAGCGAATCGGCATCCCCTGAGCCGGTAGCGGCGCCTCCGGTCGGCGCGGCCACCCTCCGCCCGCGCCCGTCCAAGGCCTCCGGCCCGCGCGGCCGCAAGCTCTTCGCCTTCGACCGCCAGTTCGAGCGCCGCTTCGTGGCGGGCGCCGACGAGGCCGGCCGCGGCTCGCTGGCCGGCCCGCTCGTGGCAGCGGCGGTCATGTTCGACCTCGAGCGGCTCTCGCTCTCCGACCGCCGCGCGCTCGCGCGCCTCAACGACTCCAAGCAGCACACCGAGGCCGGGCGTGAGGAGCTCTACCCGCTCGTGATGCGCGCGGCCGCCCGGGCCACGATCGTGGTGCGCTGCCCGCGCGGGATCGACGCGCGCGGGCTGCACAACACCAACCTCGAGGCGCTGCACACCTCGCTTCGGCGGGTCGCGTGCCCCGGCGCGATCTGCCTGGTCGACGGGTTCCGCATCAAGGACCTGGGCTACGAGCAGCGGGCGGTGGTGGCCGGCGACTCGTGCAGCGCCGCGATCGCCGCGGCCTCGGTTCTCGCCAAGGTCACCCGCGACCGCTACATGCGGCGCGCGCACGAGCGCCATCCGGAGTGGGACTTCGCCACCAACGTCGGCTACTCCACGCCGGAGCACCGCGCGGCGATCAGGGAGTGCGGGATCTCGCCGCTGCACCGGCTGTCGTTCGCGTCGATCGCGTACCAGCAGCTGGCGCTGGGGTAGCTCCCGGGCCGCCCGCTGCGCGGCGCCGGATGCCCAATCCCGCGGTTGTAACGCGCCCGTAACGAACCCGTGCGCGAATCGTCACGCACGTAACCCACGCCTGACGCGCGCTCCCGTACGGTCGGCGCATGTCCCCGGACCTGCGCCGAACCCGCGGCTCGCTCGGCGAGCAGATGGCCGCCGACCACCTCCTCGAGGCGGGTTACGAGATCCTCGATCGCAACTGGCGCGTGCGCGAGGGGGAGCTCGACCTGATCGTCGCGGACAGCGACGCGATCGTCTTCTGCGAGGTCAAGACGCGCGTGGCGGGCGGGCGCTCCGGGCCGGAGCTGGCGCTCGACGCCGTCGGCCCGGCCAAGCGCCGCCGGTTGCGCCATCTGGCGATGGCCTGGCTGCGCGACCGGCGCGAGGGCGCGGGGGCACCGCACCGCGAGAACCTCCGCTTCGACGCGATCGGGATCACGATCAGCCCGGGCGGGCGACTGCTGTCCCTCGACCACGTCACGGACGCGTTCTGATGCTGGCCAGCGTCGCCACATTCGCGCTCGAGGGGATCGAGAGCCGGGAGGTCACGGTGGAGGTGGACCTGCGGCGCGGGCTGCCCGTGTTCACGATCGTCGGGCTGCCCGACCGCGCCGTGCGCGAGGCGCGCGAGCGCGTGCGCGCCGCGCTGCTCAACTCGGGACTCGAGTTCCCGCTCCAGCGCCTCACGGCCAACCTCGCGCCGGCCAACGTCCGCAAGGCGGGCCCGAGCTTCGATCTCGCCCTCGCCGTGGCGGTGCTGGCCGCCAGCGACCAGCTGCCGCGCGAGGAGGTGGCGCGGTACGCGGTCTCCGGCGAGCTGTCGCTGAGCGGCACGCTGCGCTCGGCGTTCGGCGCCGTGGCGGTGGCCGCGGGTGCCCAGCGCGCGGGCTACGAGCGGCTGGTCGTGCCGGTCGAGGACGCGCCCGAGGCCGCGCTGATCGACGGCATCGAGGTCCTCGGGGTCGACAGCCTCGAGCGTCTCGTGGCGCTCGTGCGCGGCGAGTGGTGCCCCGAGCCGGCCGAGCCGGCCCGCTCCCCGGCCCGCTCGTTCGACGATGGCCCCGATCTCGCGGACGTCCGCGGCCAGGCCGACGCCCGGCGCGCGCTCGAGATCGCGGCGGCCGGCGGCCACAACCTGCTGATGGTCGGGCCGCCCGGAGTGGGCAAGACGATGCTCGCCCGGCGCGTGCCCGGGGTCCTCCCGCCGCCGACGCACGGCGAGGCGGTCGAGATCACGCAGGTGCTGAGCGTGGCCGGTCTCGGCAACGGCCGGCTCGCGTCGCGGCGCCCGTTCCGTGCGCCGCACCACACGATCTCGGCCTCTGGGCTCGTCGGCGGCGGCAACTACCCGCGGCCCGGCGAGATCACGCTGGCGCACCGCGGCGTCCTGTTCCTCGACGAGCTGGCGGAGTTCTCGCGCTCCGCGCTCGAGGCGCTGCGCCAGCCGCTCGAGCACGGACACGTGGAGGTCATGCGCGGCCAGCGCACGCTGCGCTTCCCGGCGGGGGCGATGCTGGTCGGCGCCTGCAACGGATGCCCGTGCGCGCGGGCCGACGGGGAGTGCACCTGCAACGAGGTCGACCGCGCTCGCTACCACCGCCGCCTGAGCGGCCCGCTGCTCGACAGGATCGACATCGTCGCCAACCTCACTCGCGACAGGCTGGCGCCGGTGGGCGCGGCCGAGCCCGGCCCCGAGGGGTCGGCGGCCGTCCGTGAGCGGGTCATCGAGGCCCGGGCGCTACAGCTCGAGCGGCTCGAGGGCACGGGCGCTGTCTGCAACGCGGAGATGGACGCTCGGCTCACCACGCGCCAGATCCGCCTGGGCGCCGAGCTGCGCGACCGGCTCGACGCCGCGGCCTGCGCTGGCGCCCTCACCGCGCGCGGCCACGACCGCGTGCTGCGCCTCGCCCGCACGATCGCGGATCTCGACGGGGCCGCCGGGGTGGGGGCCGACCACCTCGACGAGGCGCTGTCCTACCGGCTCGGCACCCGGACCGCGGTGGCGGCGGCATGAGCGCCTGCGCGGCCTGCCTGCGGCGCAGCGCGCTGATCGGCCACCTGGCGGCTCCGATCGCGAGCATGCTCGAGAGCCGCCGGCGCGCGCCGGAGATCCTGAGGCTCCCCGAGGCGAAGCTGATCGCCAGCGTGGGCGCCGCATGGGCCGCCCGCGCCACCGCGTACATGGAGAGCTTCGATCCGCTGGCCGCTCGGGCTGACGTCGAGCAGGCCGGCCTGTTCGCCATCTGCCGTCACGACGGCGCCTACCCGCCCAAGCTGACCGAGCTCGGCGACGGGCCCGCCGTGCTCTACGGGGCCGGCGGCCAGGCCCGCCTGGCGGAGCTGATCGAGGAGCCGGC
>JAXDJC010000064.1:0-19314 GCA_034663685.1 Thermoleophilaceae bacterium | reverse complement strand
TCGCGCTCCTCGCCCTGCGCCACGCGCGCGACGTAGTCGCCGCTGCGGCCCTTGTTCGCCCACACCTTCACGTCCGGGTTCTTCTTCACGTTGTGGTACCAGGCCGGGTGCTTGGGAGCCCCGCCGGAGGACGCGATCAGCACCAGGTCGTCGCCATCGGTGGCGTACTGGAGCGGCACGCGGCGCACCTGCCCGCTCCTGGCGCCCACGGTCTCGAACACGCACACCTGCTTGCCCGGCGCGCTGCTCAGCCGCCCGTTCGTGGCCGGCACGAGCCAGCGGTCGATCGGGTTGGCCACGTTGAGGAACCACCACGACCCGGCCTTCGACGCGGCGACCCTCATGAACAGGCTGTGCTTCTCCGGCGCGCTCACAGGCGAATCGTAAGCGACCGCCACGGGCCGGCCGGCGCGAACGCCGGCACGGCGCGCACGCGGAGCACCCACTTGCCGCGCCCGAGGCGCACGATCCGCTGGTCGGCGTGCGTGCGCGAGGCGACCGCGGTCCACCTCGCCGAGCTCGGCCGCCGAAGCTGAACGTCGAACGGCCCCTCGCTCGCCTTCCAGCGCAGCCGCACGCGCAAACTCGGGTGGCGCGCCGCGGCCGCGTGGAACCACGTGGCACGGAGCTTGGACACCGGCGGCGGCCGGTCGCGCTGCGGCGGCACGTCCGGCATCGGCTGGCGGCCGCCCTCGTCCGACGGCGGGATCGGCGCCTGGCTGTCGGGCTCCGGCCCCTGGGACTGCGGCGGGCTGGACGGCGGTGGGTCGTCCTTGGGCGGCGGCTCCGCCGGCTCGCCCGGCTTGGGCGGAGGGTCGGCGACCCAGATCGGCGACGTCATCGCCGCCATCGCCAGGTCCGCCGAGCAGGTGGAGAGCGGCGGCGCCTGCGGCGGCGCGCAGCTCGGGTCCACGGCATCGGTCCCGTTGCGCAGGTAGAGCGAGGCCCGCACCCAACCGGGCACGGCGGGGGCGTCGAACTTGACCTCGCCGCCCGGCGCGATCGTCTCGTCCGGCCGCGCCGCGGTCCCGTTCGCGCGCACGCTCAGCACGCCGGCGCCGGGCCCGCCCTCGGTGCGCACGCGCAGCGGCGTGCGCGGCGGCACGGTGTCGCCGATCATCGACTCGTAGGTCCCGTTGCGGTCCTTGTCGCCCTCGATCAGCAGCCGCACCGCGCCCTGGTTTGGGGCCACGCGCGAGAGCGTGGTCCGGCCCGCGTGGATCGCGGCCATCACGTCGGCCTCGCTGCTCGACGCCGCGTAGGCCCACGTGGTCGGCAGCCCGATGTTCACGTGGTTGGCGCCGTGCGAGTCGCTGCCCGCGAGCGCCGGCAGCCGCGCGCCGCGCTGGAGCCAGCATTCCCAGAAGAGCTCCGACGGCCGCAGCAGCGTGGTGGCGTTCCACACCTCGATCGTGTCCGGCAGCACCGCGTAGCCGTACTGCCAGTGCATCCGCGGCCCCGCGGCCTCGGCGCAGGTCGAGATCGGCGCGCCGGTCAGCCGGTAGCCCGGGTGGTTGGCCTGGAAGATCCCGCCGTCGGCGCGCAGGGCGCCCGCCAGTGCGGTCGTGCTCACCGCGTCGCCCGCGCCCTTCTCGTAGGCCTTCCGCGCGCCGATCATCTGCGCGTGCCCGCCGCTGAGCGAGGCCTCGTACGCGTGGATGCCGGTTACGCCCTGCGTGCCGAAGCCCGGGTCCGACTGCGCGCGGATGTCGTCGTGGTCGCTGATGATCAGGAAGCTCAGCCCCTTGAGCGACGCCTCCGCGAACCGCTCGGTGACCGTGCCGCCGAACGAGTAGAACGCGTCCTGGCCCTGGTCGTCGCCGGGCCCGCAGTAGGCGTCGTGCGAGTAGCACGTGTGCACGTGGCCGTCACCCGCGAGCCACTGCGCGCCGCTCGCCGGCGCTGCGAGCGCGAGCGCCGCCGCGCCCAGCGCCATGGCCACCGCCCGCCGTACCCCCATGCGGCGCAGGATGCCAGGGGCGGCGGCCGGGCGCGCAAGCGGCGCGCACCGCGGCGTGCCGCGGCCCGCTACGGGCAGATGCGGACGGTGCCCTGAGCGTCTTGGTCTTGGCCTTGCCGCCCGCGACCGGCACGAACGTGACGGCGGCGGAGGCCGCGTTGGCGCTCGGCGCGGCGAGCGAGGTCGTGGCGAAGTCGTTGCGAAAGGCGTTCTTGTCGATCGCCCCTAGCCCAGAGCCTGGCGCAGCTCCGTTACCTGGTCGAGATCGCCCGACCCGGCGAACAGGAGCAGCTCGTCGCAGCCCGCCTCTTCGAAGGCGGACACGTAACCCCTCACGGTGTCGGCGTCGGTGGCCACGCTCGACGCGACCCCCTCGGCGTACTCGCCGAGCCAGTCGTAGTAGTCGCGCACGTTCGCCACGCCCTGCTCAGAGTTCGCGCCGAGCGAGTAGTAGGCCAGGGCCATCAGCCGCGGCTCGCCCTCCCGTCCCTCGGCCTTCCAGGCCTCGCGCACCTTCGCGCTCGACTCGGCGAACCGCTCAGGTGTGCCGCCGCCCATGATCCAGCCGGCGCCGTACTTGGCCGCGCGCTTGAAGGACGCGTCCACCCCGCCACCCACGATCACGGGAGGCGGTCCGCCCTCGGGCGCGGGGCCGACGGCCCCGGCGTGGCCGCGACTCTCGCCGGCCCAGAGGCGCTGCAACTCTTCGAGCTGCTCGGTGAAGCGCTTGCCCTTCGGCCCCATCTCGATGTCACTCGTGTGGTAGTCGTCGTCACGCCCGCCGAGGCCCAGGCCGAGCACGAGGCGCCCGCCGGAGATGTTGTGCACCGCCGCGGCCTGCTTGGCCAGCACCGGCGTGCTGCGCAACGGGGCGAGCACCACGGCGGTCGTGAGCCGGATGCGCTCGGTCACGGCCGCGATCGCCGCGAACGTGACCAGGGGCTCGTAGCTGTGGTAGACGACGCGGTCGAGCGCGCCGAGCGACGGGAAGCTCTCCTTCTCGGCCTCGCGGGCGAAGGCGAGCAGCTGCTGGGCCTTCACGCCCGGCGTGGCGTTCGGCAGTCCGATCCCTACTTCCATCGATGCTCCTTCGGTGTCGAGTCGCGGCGTATGCTCGCAGGGCGATGGCGCCGGCCAGTCTCGAGGACCTACCCCGGTGGGCGCGGGACCTGATCGACGGCTGCCGCGTGGGGCACCTCGGCCTGCTCGACGACGACGACCGCCCCCGGGTCCTGCCCGTTACCTTCGCAGTCTGCGCCGGCTGCCTGGTGAGCGCCGTGGACCACAAGCCAAAGCGGGTTGCAGGGAGCGAGCTCGCGCGCGTGCGCTGGCTACGCGATCGGCCCGCCGCCGCCCTCACGATCGACCGTTACGACGACGACTGGTCACGGCTCGCCTGGGTGCAGGCGATCGGCGAGACCGCGGTCATCGACGAGGCCCAGGGCGCGCTCGGCGCCCTCCGCGCCAAGTACGAGCAGTACCGCGAGCGGCCCCCGGCCGGCCCGTTCATTTTTCTCCGCCCAGAGCGCTTCGCGCACTGGCGCGCGAGTGCGTAGATTCCCGCGCCTGCTCCCCCTCCTCCGTCAGCTCCGCGATCCCACCGCGCGCGGCTCGGCCGCCAAGTCGCGCCGCAGCGAGGAGCTGCGCCCACGCACCCAGGACGCGGACAGTGTGGTCGGGTCGGTCTGCCCGTACTGCGCCGTGGGCTGCGCGCAGCTCGTGTACGTGAAGGATGGCGAGGTCTCCCACATCGAGGGCGACCCCGACAGCCCGATCTCGCGCGGGCGGCTGTGCCCCAAGGGCTCGGCATCGCGCAGCCTCGTGCGCAACCCGCTGCGGATCGACCGCGTGCGCTACCGCCGCCCGTTCGGCACCGAGTGGGAGGAGCTGTCACTCGAGCGCGCGATGGAGATGATCGCCGACCGGGTGCTGGAGGCTCGCGCCAAGCGCTGGGAGGAGCGCGACGAGGACGGCAGCCTGCTGCGGCGCACGCTCGGCTTCGCGCACCTCGGCGGCGCGACGCTCGACAACGAGGAGAACTACCTGATCAAGAAGCTGTTCACCGCGCTGGGCGCGATCCAGATCGAGAACCAGGCGCGCATATGACACAGCTCCACGGTCCCGGGTCTCGGGACCTCGTTCGGCCGGGGAGGGGCCACCACCTTCCAGCAGGACCTCGCGAACTCCGACTGCATCGTGATCATGGGCTCGAACATGGCCGAGTGCCACCCGGTCGGGTTCCAGTGGGTGGTCGAGGCGCGCGAGCGCGGCGCGAAGGTCATCCACATCGACCCGCGCTTCACCCGCACCAGCGCGCTGTGCGATCTCCATGTGGCGCTGCGGCCCGGGTCGGACATCGCCTTCCTCGGCGGGATCGTGCGCCACATCCTCGAGGGCGGGCACGAGTTCCGCGAGTACGTGGAGGCGTACACGAACGCGTCCACGCTCGTATCCGAGGAGTTCCGTGACACCGAGGATCTCGACGGACTGTTCTCGGGGTTCGAGGGCGACCGCTACGACACCGAGAGCTGGCAGTACGACGGGATGTCGGTGCGGACCGGGTCCGGCCAGGGCGACGAGGGCGCGACCGTGGGCGAGCAGGCGCACGGCGCGCACGGCGGCGAGGTCGAGGACGACGAGGAGATCCGGCGCGACCCCACGCTCGAGGACCCGCGCTGCGTCTTCCAGATCCTGAAGCGGCACTTCGCGCGCTACACGCCGGAGCTGGTCGCCGAGACCTGCGGCGTCTCCGTGGAGGACTTCACGCGCGTGTGCGAGGCGCTGTGCGAGAGCTCGGGCCGCGAGCGCACGTCCGCGATCGTCTACTCGGTCGGCTGGACGCAGCACACCGTCGGCGTCCAGTACATCCGGGCGGCCTCGATCATCCAGCTCCTGCTCGGGAACATGGGCCGGCCGGGCGGCGGGATCATGGCGCTGCGCGGGCACGCGTCGATCCAGGGCTCCACGGACATCCCCACGCTCTACAACATCCTCCCCGGCTACCTGCCGATGCCCCACGCTGCGCAGGACGAGGGCTACGACGAGTGGATCGAAAAGGTCGCGCCGCCCACCGGCTGGTGGGGCAACGCGCGCAGCTACATGACCAGCCTGCTCAAGGCCTGGTGGGGCGATGCGGCGAGCGCCGAGAACGACTACCGCTTCGGCTGGCTGCCGCGGATCAGCGGCGACCACTCCACCTACCGCACCGCCCTCGACATGGCGGACGGGAAGATCGACGGCTTCTTCGTGATGGGGGAGAACCCGGTCGTGGGGTCCGCCAACGGGCGGCTCCAGCGGCGCGCGCTGGCGGGGGCGAGGTGGCTGGTGGTGCGAGACCTGGCCGAGATCGAGACCGCGTCGTTCTGGAAGGACTCGCCGGAGGTGGCGTCCGGCGAGACCCGGCCGGAGGACATCGGCACCGAGGTGTTCCTGATGCCGGCGGCCGCGCACGTGGAGAAGGACGGCACGTTCACCAACACGCAGCGGCTGCTCCAGTGGCACGCCAAGGCGGTCGAGCCGCGCGGCCACCAGCGCTCCGAGCTGTGGTTCATGTACCACCTCGGGCGCCTCGTGCGCGAACGGCTGGCGGGGTCGGGCGAGGAACGCGACCGCCCGGTTCTCGAGCTCACCTGGGACTACCCGGTCGAGGGGCGCTACGACGACCCGTCGGCCGCCGCTGTGCTGCGCGAGATCAACGGCGTCGGGCCGGACGGGGCGGCGCTCTCCTCGTACGAGGATCTGCGCGACGACGGCTCGACCGCGTGCGGCTGCTGGATCTACTGCGGGGTGTACGCGGACGGCGTGAACCAGGCGGCGCGGCGGCCGCCGCGTTCGGATTCGGCCGACGACCCCCTGGGCGTGGCGCCGGGCTGGGCCTGGGCGTGGCCGCTCAACCGGCGGATGCTCTACAACCGGGCGTCGGCGGACCCCGAGGGGCGGCCGTGGTCGGAGCGCAAGCGCTACGTGTGGTGGGACGAGCACGCCGAGCGCTGGACCGGTGCGGACGTGCCGGACTTCAAGGCCGACACCCCGCCGTCGTACGAGCCGCTCGCCGAGGCGCGCGGGCCCGAGGCGATCGGCGGCGCCGACCCGTTCATCCTCCAGGCCGACGGCCGCGGCTGGCTGTATGCGCCGCACGGGCTGGTCGACGGGCCGCTCCCGGCGCACTACGAGCCGCACGAATCGCCGGCGTCGAACCCTCTCTACGGGCAGCAGTCGAACCCGGTCCGCGAGCAGCTTCCCGATGCGTACAACCCGCGCCGCGAGTTCCCGTTCGCGGTCACCACCTACCGGCTCACCGAGCACCACACGGCGGGGGCGATGTCGCGCAACGTGCCGTACCTCGCGGAGCTGCAGCCGGAGATGTTCTGCGAGGTCTCGCCGGAGCTTGCCGAGCTGCGCGGGCTCGAGCACGGCGGCTGGGCCACGGTGATCACCTCGCGCGCGAAGATCGAGGCGCGCGTGGAGGTCACTGCGCGGCTGCGCTCGGGCGGACCGGTCGAGACTGTCGGGCTGCCGTACCACTGGGGTTGGAAGGGGCTGACGACCGGCGACCCGGCGAACGACCTCGCGCACGTGGCGCTCGACCCGAACGTGCACATCCAGGAGGTCAAGGCGTTCACGTGCGACATCCAGCCGGGGAGGCGGAAGCGGTGAGCGAGCCGGCCGCGAGCGCCGGCCAGCCGCGCGTCGGCTTCTTCACCGACACCTCCCTCTGCATCGGCTGCAAGGCCTGCGAGGTGGCCTGCAAGGAGTGGAACGGTGTGCCCGACGACCCGCTCGGCTTCGCCGAGAGCTCCTACGACCACGGCGATGGGCTCGGGCCGAACCGCTGGCGCCACGTGGCGTTCGTGGAGCAGGAGCCGATGTTCGACCACGAGGGCCTGCGCTGGCTGATGGCCTCGGACGTGTGCAAGCACTGCACGCACGCGGCGTGCCTCGACGTGTGCCCGACCGGCGCGCTGTTTCGCACCGAGCTCGGCACCGTCGTGGTGCAGGAGGACGTGTGCAACGGGTGCGGCTACTGCGTGCCGGCGTGCCCGTTCGGGGTGCTCTCGCGGCGCGAGGAGGACGGGCGGGTGTGGAAGTGCACCCTCTGCTACGACCGCACCTCGGCCGGCATGGAGCCCGCGTGCGCCAAGGCGTGCCCGACCGACTCGATCCAGTACGGCGAGCTGGAGGTGCTGCGGGTGCGGGCGGCGGAGCGCGTCGAGCAGTTGCGCGAGCGCGGCGAGTCCTCGGCGCGCCTCTACGGCGAGGACCCCGGCGACGGGGTGGGCGGCTTCGGCGCGTTCTTCCTGCTGCTCGACGACCCCGAGGTCTACGGCCTGCCGCCCGACCCGGTCGCCACCACGCGCGACCTCCCGGGCATGTGGGGAGCGGCCGCGGCCGCCGCGGGAGCGCTGGCGGCGGGAATAGCGGCCGCGCTGCTGACAGGGCCGAAACCCCGATGAACACCGGCCCGGAGCCGGGGTCGGGCCCCCTGCAGGATCGTAGGTCGCGGAGCTACTACGGGCGGCCCGTCATCGCCGCTCCGGTGTGGACGTGGGAGGTCCCCGTGTACCTCTTCGCCGGCGGGCTCGCCGGGGCCTCCGCGGGCCTCGCGTTCGCGAGCGAGGTCGGCGGGCACGATGTGCTCGCGCGGCGAGCCTGGGGCGTGGCCGGCGTGGCGATCACCGCCTGCCCGCCGCTGCTCGTGTCCGACCTCGGCCGGCCCGAGCGGTTCCTGAACATGATGCGCGTGTTCAAGGTCACCTCGCCGATGAGCGTGGGCTCATGGCTGCTCGCAGCGGCGGGAACCGCCACGGGCGCGGCGGCCGCGAGCCGCCTGCTCGCGCCGCGCCGCGGCGGCAGCCTCGCGAGCGCGCTCGAGCGGATCGGCTCCCCAGCGGCGCCCGCGGCCGCGGTGCTCGGCATGCCGCTCGCCACCTACACCGGCGTTCTGCTCGCCAACACCGCCGTGCCCGTCTGGCACGAGGCGCGGCGCGAGCTTCCGTTCCTGTTCGCGGCGGGAGCCGCGGCGAGCGCGGGTGCGGCCGCCACGGCGATCACGCCGGCCGCCCACGCCGGCCCGGCGCGGCGGCTCGCCCTGGGCGCGGCGATCGCGGAGATGGCGATCGACCGCGCGATGCGCCGCCGGCTCGGCCCGCTCGCGGCGACGTACGAGTCAGGCCCGCCCGCGCGCTGGCATCGCGCGGCGGTGACGCTGCTCACGGCCGGCGCGGCAACGCTGGCCGCGTCGGGCCGGCGCGCCGGGCCGGCGTCGGCGCGCGCCGGCCGGCTCCGGAACCCTCGCCGCGCCGCCGCGCCCGGCGGGCGCCCCCTCGCAGTCGCCGGCGCCGCGCTCACCCTCGGCGGCGCGCTCGCCACCCGCTTCGCCGTGTTCCGCGCCGGCTTCGCATCCGCGGAGGATCCGGCTCAGACGGTCGCGCCGCAACGCGCCCGCGCCGCGGCCGCGTGAGCAGCGCCCCCGCGCGCGCTTAACAAAGCCGAGGCTAGATTCCCGCCGGGGACGGGTATGCCGCTCCCGCTCACCCCTATGCACCGAGGCCGAAAGCTCGCCGAACGCACCGCCGTGGCCGCCGCCGCGCTCCTCTGCACGCTCGCGGCCGCCTCCCCCGCCCCGGCCGCCACCAAGCCGCCCACCGACAAGAAGCTGATCTCCGAGTTCCAGGACGACCGCGTCTTCACCCGCCAGGGGCCCGAGGCGATGCGCCAGGCGCTCGACGAGCTGGCGCAGATGGGCGTGGACCAGATTAGGACCGTGATCAACTGGGAGCGCCTGGCGCCCGCGAAGCTCTCGACCGTCGTACCCACCGGGCTCGACCTTTCCGATCCCGCTAGCTACTCGCCCCAGGACTGGGACCCCTTCGACGCGCTCGTGCGCGAGGCGACCGCCCGCGGCATCGACATCCACGCCAACCCGGCCGGCGCCTCACCCGAGTGGGGCTCCGGCTGCGCGGTCAACCTCTACCGCGTCTGCCTCCCCAAGCCGGACCTGTTCAAGCAGTTCGTCACCGCCGTGGCCCGCCGCTACGACGGCACCTACGTGGACGAGAACGACGGCAACGCCGTGCTCCCGGCCATCCACACCTGGTCGATCTGGAACGAGCCGAACATCAACAGCTGGATCAACCCCCAGACGGTGGGCAGCGGCAAGAAGCAGCGCCGCACCGCCGCGAAGATCTACCGCCAGCTCTTCTTCGCCGGGAGCGACGCGCTCAAGGCCACCGGCCACGCGAGCGACACGATCCTCCTCGGCGAGACCGCCCCGATCGGCGCGCCTCCGAAGCGCACGTCGCCGATCCAGTTCTACCGCGACCTGTTCTGCATGGACGGGCGCGGCAGGAAGCTGAAGGGCGACGCGGCCAAGCAGCTGGGCTGCACCAAGCCGCGCCCGTTCAAGGTGAGCGGGGTCTCCCACCACCCGTACGTGAAGGGCGCCGGCGCGCCGCTGCCGAGGAAGCTCACGGCGGAGGCCGCGTCGGTCGGCACGCTCGACGGCCTCAAGCGCGTGCTGAAGCAGGCGGCGGCGAACGGGATGATCAAGCCCAAGACCCCGCTCTGGATGACCGAGTTCGGCGTGTCCACCAACCCGCCCGACTCGAAGTACGGAGTCTCGCTCAACCGGGCGGCGGCAGTTCTCAACCAGGTGGACCGCTACATGTGGCTCGACCCGCAGGTGCGGAGCGTCTCGCAGTTCGAGTACGAGGACGACATCGCGCTCAACCCGCCCACGTTCCAGACCGGACTGCGCTACGGCAACGGCGTGGCCAAGCCCGGCCTGCAGGCCTACCGGCTGCCGATCTTCGTGCTCCCGGACGCGGCCAAGAAGGCCAACGCGGTCGTGTGGGGCTGGGTGCGCGCCGCCAGGGGCCAGCCACAGCAGGTGGCGATCCAGAACCGGCCCACGACCTACGGCGAGTGGAGCACGGTGCGCATCGTGACCACCGATCGCTACGGCTTCCTCAACGTGAGCACCAAGCGGCTGAAGGGAGCCTGGCGGCTGGCGTGGCTGCCGCCGGCCGGCGGCGATTTCGTGCTGAGCCGCATCGCGCGCGTGGACAACTTCGACAAGGCGCCCCAGCCCGGCTTCGGCCCGCCCGGCCCCGGCGGAGCGCCCGGCACCGACCCGGGCACGAACCCGGATCCGGGGAACCCCGGCAACCCGCTCCCGGACCCCGGGAACCCGAACCCGAACCCGAATCCGAATCCGAATCCAGGCCCGAGCCCCACACCCGATCCCAACCCCGGGCCGACGCCCGACCCCACCCCGCAGCCCAAGTTCTGGAACCTCGAGATCGCGTTCAACCGCACGAAGAGCACCCCCACGCCGCTCAACGCCAGCAAGTCCGCCCAGGGCACCGTGCACATCCAGCCGGGCAACCTGCCGGACTGCACCACCGACTGCTCGAACGCGTTCCGCGAGGGCACCGTGGTGACCCTCACGGCCACAGCCGGAGCCAACTCCACCTTCCAGGGATGGAGCGGAGCGTGCACCGGCATGGGAAGCTGCGTGGTGACGATGAGCCAGGCACGTCAGGTCACCGCGACCTTCAGCTACGACTCGCCCATCTAGGTGGGCGCCCTCACACGCCGCACGTTCGTGGCCGGGGCGGCGGGCGGCGCCGCGGTCGCGGCCTCCCTCCCGCGCGCGCCCGCGCACGCGGCCACGAAGAAGACCGCCACGGTGTGCGCCGACGTGGTGGTGGTGGGCGCCGGGCTGGCGGGGCTCACCGCCGCCCGCGACCTCGTGGCCGCCGGCAAGACCGTGGTGGTGCTCGAGGCCCGCGACCGCGTGGGCGGCCGCGTGCACAACGTGCCGATCGACGGTGGCCACGTGGTGGAGGGCGGCGCCGAGTTCATCGGCCCGACCCAGGACCGGATGGCCGCGCTCGCCAAGAGCATGGGCGTGGGCACGTACCCGACCTACAACGACGGCAACAACCTCTACTACCGCAAGGGCGTCGGCGTGCCGTACACCGGGGTCCCGCCGGACCCCGAGGGCCTGGCCGAGTCGCTCGCCGCGATTCAACAGATCAACTCGATGGCGGCGGAGGTGCCGGTCGACGCCCCCTGGAAGGCCCCCCACGCGGAGGAGTGGGACGGCAAGACCTGGGAGACCTGGATCCAGGAGAACATCCACACCGAGGGCGGCCGGCTCCTGGTCGAGGCCGCCACCACCTCGATCTTCTCGTTCGAGGCGCGCGATCTCTCCATGCTTTTCGTGATCTTCTACGTCGCGGCCGCCGGCAACGAGCAGAACCCGGGTGACTTCCTCCGCCTGATCAGCACCGCGGGCGGCGCGCAGGAGACGCGCTTCAAGGGCGGCTCCCAGCTCGTCCCGATCGCGCTCGCCAAGAAGCTCGGCAAGCGGATCCGGCTGAACGCGCCCGTCAGGCGAATCGTGCAGCGCAAGGGTTCGGTGGAGGTGCAGGCGGCGGGCCTCACGGCCACCGGCCAGCGCGTGGTGGTGGCGATCCCCCCGCATCTGGCCGGCCGGATCGACTACAGCCCGCAGATGCCGGCGCTGCGAGCGCAGCTCACGCAGCGGATGCCGATGGGCTCGGTCATGAAGGTCCAGGCCGTGTACTCCAAGCCGTTCTGGCGCGACGCCGGCTACAACGGCCAGGTGGTGAGCGACATCGGCCCGGTGCAGGCCACGTTCGACAACTCGCCGCCCGACGGCTCGCGCGGGGTGCTGATGGGATTCGTCGAGGCGTCGTTCGCCCGCGAGCTGGACGGGAGCACCGCCGCCGAGCGCAAACGGCTCGTGCTCGACAACTACGCGGCCTACTACGGCGAGGCGGCGCGCAACCCGATCCAGTTCGTCGAGACCCGCTGGGACGACGAGATCTGGACCCGCGGCTGCCCCGTCGCCGCCACCCCGCCGGGCGTGCTGCTCGACTACGGCGAGGCGATCCGGGCGCCGGTGGGCCGCATCCACTGGGCGGGCACGGAAACGTCCACGTACTGGAACGGATTCATGGACGGCGCCGTGCGCTCCGGCGAGCGGGTGGCCAAGGAGGTCCTGCCGAAGCTGGGCAAGACCGTGTGCGCCCGACCTCGCCGCTAGAGTCCCGCGCCGTGGACATGCGGCACGAGGACATAATTCTCGAGACCGACCGGTACCGGATCGAGGGCAAGCTCACGCTTCCGCGGGAGGGCTACCGCAGCCGGCTCTCCGACTACGTGAACCAGCGCGACCGCGAGTTCTTCGCGCTCAACGACGCCAAGGTCACCGCTCTGGACGCCCCGGAGCAGATCCGCCACGCGTCGTTCCTCATGGTGGCCCGCGCCCACGTGCGCATCGTCGCGCTCGCCGCCGAGGAGAGCTTCGGCATCCCGGGCGCGCGCGAAGCGGCCTAGCCGCCCCCGCCGCCGCGGCGTCCCACTAGCCGCCGATGTAGATGTCCGAGCGGGCGGTGCGGATGCTGCCCTTGTCGTCGGTCTGGTGGATCGTGATCTTGCCGGCGGAGCCGTCGACGTAGGTGAGGTCGCAGTCGAAGGTCGCGCCCTTCTTGGCCTTCTCACCGCTCGGGCACTTGACCGACTTCAGGCGGAGCGTGCCGTAGTCGGCGACCTTGCGGGCCAGGCCCTCCGCCTTCTTCTGGTCGATCTCGATGGTGCTGGTGCTGCAACCGGCGAGCACCAGGGCGACGGAGGCTGCCAGGAGGGGAAGGGCGTGGGGAAGTTTCATGGCGCGCATATTCACAGCCGGCCCGGTCGGCACCCGCGCGGGCGCGATCTACGATCTCCCGCGCATGGGAGGGACTCAGCAGATGCGAACCGCCTGGGACGGCCGCGCCGCCACCGACCCGCTCTCGTCGATCGAGTCCTCACGGCGCGACTGGACGAGCGACGACTTCCTGGCCGACGGCCGCAGGATGGTCGCGCAGGCGATGGAGTGGCTCGGCGACGGCGTGGAACGCGGGCGCATGCTCGAGATCGGGTGCGGAGTCGGGCGCACCGCGGTGCCGTTCGGCGAGGTCTTCGAGCAGGTGGAGGGGGTGGACGTGTCGCCCCGGATGATCGAGCTGGCTCACGAGCGCGGCCTGCCCGAGAACGTGCGCCTCCACGCGAGCGACGGCGAGAGCCTCGACCCCTTCGAGGACGGCTCGCTCGACCTCGTGTTCTCCGAGCACGTCTTCCAGCACATCGCCGACGCGGCGGTGATCGGCCGCTACCTCCGTGAGATCGGCCGCGTGCTCAAGCCCGGCGCCGTGGCCCTGCTCCAGTTCGACACCCGGCGCGAGGGGCTCGACTCGCTGCTCTACCGGCTCGTCCCCCCGCGCCTGCTCCCGCGCGAGCGGCGCGCGCACATGCGCCGCTACCGGCGCGACCCGGCCTGGGTGAGGGCCGAGGCGCAGGCCGCGGGGCTGGCCGTGGAGTGGGAGCGCGGCGAGGGCACGCACTGGCACTGGTTCAGGCTGCGCGCCGGCTAGCCCTTCTTGGTCCAGGGATGCGCGGTCAGGATCGTGGCCGCGATTTTGTCCGGGCAGCCGTTCTTAGCCACCTTCAGAGCGAGCTGCTTTCCCTTGGTGAACCACACGTACTCGCTCTCGACGGGCGCGCCCTTGACCGCACATTCCTCTCCCTGGATGCGGAGGAGCCCGCCGGCGACCTCGAGGTGCGAGCTCTCCAGCGAGCCGAGCTTGTCGTTGACGATCGTGAGCGCAGGTCCGTTGCCCGGTCCGCCGCTGTTGGCGATCTTCAGGGTCCAGGTCCGGCTCCCGTCGGTCAGCTCCGGCGGCGGGTTCGGGGGCAGGTCCTTCGTCTGGAGCGTCGTCGAGTAGGCGCCGACCAGCTGTGGCGGAGCCTTCGTGCCGGCCGCGGGCTTGGAAGTGCCCTTCTTGTCGCTCCCGCAGCCTGCCACTAGAGCAAGTACCGCAGTGATCGCAACAGCCCTGGTGATTGCAGATCCGGACACGTCGAGCCCCCCTCGTCGGACGAGGCGCGAGCATACATCGAGGTCAGACCTTCAGCGCCGCCGTCAGCGTCTCGGAGAGCTGGGCCCCGGTGATCCCCTTGCGTACGTAAGCCGCCGCGCCGGCGGTGAGCAACTCGAGCACGACCTCGCGAGACTCGTCGCCGGAGAGGATCACAACGCAGGTATCGGGAGAGCGAGCGACGATCTGGGGGACCGCCGTGCGGGCGCCTCCGCCGGGCATCTCGACGTCGATCAGGGCGGCGGTCGGCCGGTGCTCCTCGGCGAGCGCGACGGCCTCCGTCGTGCTCCGGGCGACCGCGACGATATGGAAGTCGCCCGCGAGCTGGGCGCTCAGCGCGGAGCGCACGAACGCATCGTCGTCGGCGATCAGGAGGCTCGGGCGAAGATCGTCGCCGCGGGCAGGTTGGTGGACTCCCAGGTTCATCGCTGCGGGCTACCCGGGCTACGCGAGTTGGTGCGATCGCGGAAGGCGTCGCTGGTCTCGTCCAGCCGGCTGCGGAGGCTGCCCAGCAGTTCGGCGGCGGTGCTCAGATCGCCTGACTTCGCCACCGCCTCGAGCTCGGAGGAGATGCACGCGACCCCGCTTGCGCCGAGGGTGCTGCTGCTGCCCTTGAGGCTGTGCGCCGTGTCTCTCACCACGAGCGCCTCGCCGCGGGCAATGGCTGGACCGAGCTGAGACAGCTGCCCCGCGGCCTGGTCGAAGTACAGCGGAACGAGGCCCGCGAGCATGTCTCCGCCGAAGCTCTCGAGCCCGGCGATCACGACCTCGTCGAGAATCGGCCTCTCGGGGGTCATCGGCTCAGGGCTCGCTTCGGACACAGGGGCTGCATCGACACCTGCGGCGGCGACCTCCGTCCGCTTTGGGGTAGCCGCCCCGATTTCACGCGGCCGATACCCGTCGCGTGGACAGTTCCAGCAATGACGCCGCCCCGAGCGGCAGGGAGCACCGATGAAGAACAACATGATGCAGACGCCGGGGCGATACGGCGAGCCCGGGGTCCTCCTGGGATTCGATGAGATCGGCGCGGACCCGAGCGCCGACGTAGCGGCACTCGAGCCCGACGAGCCGCTGGTCGAAGCCGAGGGCAACCACGACGGGTCCGGCCACGCGCACGGATACGAGTCGGCCCTCGTTCTTCTCGTCGAGGACAACCAGATCAACCAGGTCGTGGCAACGCGGATGCTGGAGAAGCAGGGCTTCCGGGTGGACCTCGCGGTGAACGGCAACGAGGCGCTCGCCATGTGCAGCGGCCGGAGCTACTGGGCGATCTTCATGGACTGCAACATGCCCGAGCTCGACGGCTACGAGACCACCGTCGAGATCCGCCGCCTCGAGGGTTCGGGCCCCCGGGTACCGATCATCGCCATGACCGCCAGCACCATGAAGGGCGACCGGGAGCACTGCCTTGCTGCCGGCATGGACGACTACGTGGCCAAGCCGGTCGACGCCGAGTCGCTGAAGGCCGCCATCGCCCGGACGAAGAACCGAATGGGCGCGCGCGACGAGGCCGCGGCGAGAGAGAGAATCGACGGTTTGCACCGCGGCGGCCGGGCTCCCGAGCCGTTGCTCGACCGCTCGATGCTCAACGAGCTGTGCGAGGGCGACCCCCAGATGCATCGGCGCCTCGTGAACATGTTCGCCGAGCAGTCGCGCGCTGCGGTGGCGGACATCGCGCGGGCCGTCCGCACCCGCGACCCGAAGGCGCTTCACCGTGCTGCACACGAGCTCAAGGGCAGCTCGGCGAGCGTGGGCGCGGTGCGGATGGCCGAGATCTGCGAACGCCTGTGCCTAGCCGGCCGGGCGTGCAGGCTGGGCGATACGCCCGGAATCCTCGAGGAGCTGGAGCTCAGCGCGGAGCTGACCCAAAGCGCCTGGTAACCCGTGCGGCCGCGCGCCGCCGCCGGCCTGCAATAGTTCCGGGCCGGGCGGGCTTGATGATCGAAGGAGCAATCCGAGCAGCGAGGGGACGGCGCCGCGGGGTCGTCGCAGCCGCGCTGGCCATCGCCCTGCTGGGCCTGGTGGCCGCCGGTGCCCCTGGAGCCCACGCGGCCCCCGTCCCGACGCTCGTACACGACGTGAAGACCGGCCGCTTCACGCTGGGCACGCGGCCGCTGAAGGCCGGCGAGGATCCGATCCTGGACTACGTCCAGCCGGACACCGAGATCGAGCCCTCGATCTCGGTGAACCCCGATAACCCCCTGAACGTCGTGACGGTCTACCAGTCGGGCCGGATCGCCGACGGCGGCGACGCGACCAACGGGTTCGCCACCAGCTTCGACGGCGGGAAGACCTGGACCACCGGCGAGCTGCCCAAGCTCACGAGCCACCCCGGCCAGGGCGGGCCGTTCCAGCGAGCGAGCGACGCCGTGGTCGCCTTCGGCCCGAACAACACCGTCTACGCCAACTCGCTCGTCTTCGACCAGCCCGCCGGCCCCGATGGCCTGACCGGTCCCAGCGGGATCTCGATCAACGTCTCCAAGGACGGCGGCCGCACGTGGGGCAACCCGGTCTTCTTCCAGAACGACATGGCGAACAACCTGAACGACAAGAACTGGATCGCCGTCGACAACAGCGACGCGCCGGGCCATCACAAGGGGCGGATCTACGCGATCTGGGACCAGGTCGCCCCGGTGCTCTACGACTACTGCGACCAGAACTGCGACAACGCCGCGAACTGGCTCCCGCGCCTCCAGACGATCCCCGCGACCGTCTTCCCCGGCCAGGGGATCGGCGCGTATCCGGTCGTGTTGAACGACGGCTCGCTCGGCATCGTGCTCGACACGACGACGAACGGCGTCCCCACGAGCCAGGAACAGGCCGACGTGGAGCCCGGCACCACCGACCACACGTTCATCGCGGCGCCGGTCGCGGGGTCCACGCCCTACCCGGCGCCGCTGGGATTCCTTCCTCCGGTCCGCATCAGCGCAAACAAGTCGGTCCCGCAGCCGGCCCAGCGCGGCTCGGAGGGCCTCCCCGCCGCGGCCGTCGACCCCAAGTCCGGCGCCATCTACGTGGTCTGGGACGACTCGCGCTTCCGGACCGACACCCCGACCCCGACCAACGACGCGGTGATGAGCAAGTCGACCGACAACGGAGCCACCTGGTCGGCGCCGGTGCGGGTCAACCCGGGGGCGAAGAACGACCACGTGGACCACTACGGGGTCACTGTCTCGGTGGGCACCGACGGCGCGCTGCACATCGCCTACCGGCAGCGCGACGAGTCGGGCACGGCGCCGCTCTACCACCCCGAGATCGACACCTACTACCAGGAGTCGCGCGACGGCGGCAAGACCTTCACCGCCCCGCTGAGGGTCAACGTCGAGTCGTCACATGCCCAGTACGGCGCCTTCTCGCGCAACGGCCTGTTCGAGGGCGACTACTACCAGACCGCCTCGTCCAAGGGATACACCTACACGGTCCGCTGCCAGGGCGCGAAGCAGTCCGCGGACGAGCCCCCCGCGATGACGCCCGTCCCCAAGCCCGACCCCGCGGTGCCCAAGATCGCCCTCACCGAGCAGGGCAAGGGGCATCAGCACCAGAGCTGCTGGGTGGCGCTGGTCCGCGACCTCGAGCCGTCTTCGGCGCCCCCGCCCGGGCAGATCCCGGGGCCGACCGGCCCGGGATCCACGCCGCCGGTGCTCACACCCGGCGGGCGCCCGCTGCGCCTGCATCTCAAGCGCCTGCGGCTCTCCGCGCGGAGCACACGCCTCCAGCTGAGCGGCGACGTGGCGCAGGTCAAGAGGGTGAGCTACGCGATCGGCTCACGTGTCCTGGCGCGCAGCACCCGCTCGCCATTCACGCTGGTGGTCCAGCTCACGCAGGGCCGCATCGGAAGGCGCGTGGTGGCGTCGATCCGGCTGCGCGACGGCCGCGTGATCAAGCTCAGCCGCCAGCTGTACCACCACGGCTGACGGTTCTACGCGTGCGCTGGCCGGCCGCCGCTGAGCTGGAGGTCAGTCGCCGAACTGCCCGCGGGTGACCTTCACGGGGCCGAGACGACCGGCGCGGTCGGCGGTGACGTTGCCGAGGTCGACACGCCCCACCCGCTGTCGGTGGTGGCCGTGACGATTACGCGCATGGCGTGCCCGACATCCGCGGCGCCGAGGAGGTAGGTCGCGCTCGTGACACCCGTGCTCACGCAGCTGCCGCCGGTGGCATTGCAGCTGAGCCACTCCTGCGAGTACACGTTGTCGCCGCCCAGCGTCCAGTACCCCTTGAAGAGGCCGAGGGTCTGCCCCTGCACGGGAGCGCCCGTGACCGCGGGCGGCACCACGTTCCGCGCCGGCGGCGGTCCCGCCTGAGCGGCCGTCCCCATTCCCGCGCCAAGCACGCACGTCGCCGCGACCGCCCCGGCCAGCCTCTTGCCCACTCGCATCTTTCGCCCCCCGTTGTAGCTACGTCCTGTCGGGCGGAGTTATGTGCGCTCGCCGCGGGTGCTAAACCTCGAAACAGCGCTGCGGCGTTCTGGCGCAAGCGGGGTGGGAGGACCCTCCCGCGGACTTGGGTTGGCACGTCTCCGCCGGCCGTAAGCTTGATGGATGACCGGGAAGTCAGCGACTCGCGTCGCTGTCCTCGCCTCCGGGCAAGGGAGCACCTTCGAGGCGCTCGTCGAGGCTGACCGGCGCGGCGAGATGTGCGCGGAGGTGGTCCTGCTCATCGTCAGCAGGCAGGACGCCTTGGCGACGGAGTCGGCCCGCCGCCTGGGCGTGGAGTGCATGGTGCTCGATGAGAAGCTGCTCGGGTCCGCTGCATGTGACGCAGCGATGGAAAGGGTGCTGACCCGCCGCCGAGCAGACCTCGTCGTGCTGGCCGGCTACCTGCGGAAGGTCGGACCTCGGACGCTGCGAGCCTTCGCCGGTCGCGTTATCAACACGCATCCGGCGCCGCTGCCTCGATTTGGAGGCAAGGGGATGTTCGGCGAACACGTCCACCGGGCCGTGCTTCAAGCCGGGGTGGCCACTTCCGCGGCGACTGTCCATCTCGTCGACGAGGAGTACGACAGCGGGCCGGTGATCGCGGAACGGCCAGTCCCGGTCCTACCCGGCGATGATGTCGCAACGCTGCGCGCGCGTGTGCAGGCAGTGGAGCGAGCCCTGCTCGTTTCGACGATTTCAGACCTCGCTGATGGCCGCGTTGGGCTGCTACGGGCTTAGTCAGCCCACCAGTCGCGCTGGCCCTCGACGTCTTCGCGCGGAGCCTCGCCGAGGTTGGGCGCGCCGATCACGATGATCTCGAGACCCCCCGGCCCGGCCTCGTAGCCTCGCCACGTACCGGGCGGGACGCGCACCGCGTCCCACTCCTTGAGCTCGACGATCTCGTCGTCGAGCTTCATCCGCCCGCTCCCGCGCACGACCACGTACACCTCCTCCTGCTTCTTGTGCGTGTGGCCGTACGGAAAGCGAT
>JAXDJC010000015.1:0-8918 GCA_034663685.1 Thermoleophilaceae bacterium | reverse complement strand
CCGATCACCGGCCTCGAGCTCGGCCTGCTCTCGGGTAGCGCTCTCCTACTGCTCGCCCTTGGCTTCGGGCTGCGCCGGCTCTCGGCTCAGCCCCTCCGCAACGACTGAACCGTTTTGGCCGCTATAGAGGCCAAAAGGGTTCACTCGCCGGCCCGCGGCGCGATCGCCAGGGCCAGCTGGCGCGACTGGGCGATGACCTCGCCGTCGCGGGTCCAGAGCGTGCCGTCCTCCTCGAAGTAGCCGCCGCGCGCCACGCGCGACTCGAACACGCCCAGGACCCATTCGCCTGCGGCCGGCAGCTCGCCGCGGAAGTGCACGGTCAGCTCGATCGTGGGCGCCACCACCGGCGTGGTGGCCACCGGGAAGACCGCGGGCGGCCACGCGTCGGCCAGCGCGGCCACGAGCGGGGCGTCGAGCTCATGCGGCTCGCGGAGCCGCATCCAGCCGCCGGCCAGCGCGCGATCGGACCCGCTGAACATCGGATCGCCCACCGCCGGCCGGAAGTCGAAGTAGCGCGCGAAGGGAGGAACCAGCCCGCCGCGGTCCATCTGCTCGAGGCCCTCGGGCTCGGGCACCTCCGGCCGCTCGGTGTGGTCGAACCCGAGCGCCTCCGGCCACGGCGCCGAGAATGCCGCGAGCGCCAGGCAGGTCGGCCTTCCGGCCTGGCTCATCCGCGCGGACACGGTGGTCATCGAGCGGCCGGAGCGCTCCGCCTCGCACCGGATCGAGACCGGCCCGGGTGCGGGCGCGGCCGGGTAGTAGACGGTGAGCGATCGCGGCGCCCGCGCGGGGTCGCCGACCGCATCGGTCAGCGCGCGCAGCATCATCGCCGCGATGTAGCCGCCGTGCGGCCCGCGCATCACGTTCCAGCGCTCGTCCACCACGCCCTCGTACGCCCCGTCGCCCAGCGACCGCACGGCGGTGCGGCGATCGAACTCGGTCTCGGCGGCGCTCACGGGGCCGCGATCCTACGGCGGAGCGGCGAAGATGCCCGGCATGAGCGCCGTGACGATCGAGTCCATCACCGTGGCCGACCCGCCCGGGGCGTGGCGGGACACGGGCTTCGACGTGGACGGCGACAGCTGCCGCGTGGGCACGGTCGAGGTGAAGCTGGCCGGCCCCGGCGCCGGTCGCGGGCTGGTGGGAATCGCCCTGCGCGGGCTCGCATCCACGGAGCTCGACGGCCTGCCCGCCCGCGCGGCCGAGACCGGCCAGCCACCCGAGCCGGCCGCGACCCATCCCAACGGCGTGGTGCGTATCGACCACGTTGTGGCGTTCACACCCGACCGCGGGCGCACGGTCGCCGCGCTCGAGGCGGCCGGCCTCGACCTGCGCCGGCTGCGCGACGAGCCGACTCCCGCGGGGGGCGGCCGGCAGGCCTTCTTCCGCCTGGGCGAGGCGATCCTCGAGGTGGTCGAGACGCCGCGCGAGGGCCGCGGCGCAATCCCGCCCGATGCCCCCGCCCGCCTCTGGGGCCTGGCCTTCCTCGTGGACTCGCTCGACGACCCGGCGCGGCTGCTCGGAGACCGGCTCAGCGAGCCGCGCCCCGCGGTGCAGCCCGGGCGCGAGATCGCCACCCTGCGCCGCGACGCCGGCCTCTCGTTCGGGTGCGCGTTCATGTCGCCCGGCCCGGGCGCGGCGTGAGGCGGAGGCTCGTCCTCTGGGACGTGGACGGCACGCTCGTGGACTCCGCGCACATCGGCCGCGACGCCTTCCTCGAGGCGTTCGAGAGCGTGGTGGGCCACCCGCCCGCGCAGCTCGTGCCGTTCGCCGGCCGCACCGACCTCGAGATCGCCCACGACATGCTCGCGGTGTCCGGGGTCGACGTGGGCGAGGTGGAGCTCGACCACTTCGAGGAGGAGCTGGTCAGGGCGATGGGCGCCCGCGTGGACGAGCTGGCGCGCCGCGGCCGCGCCCTGCCCGGCGCCGCCGCGTCGCTGGAGCGCCTCCACGGCGAGCCGGGCGTGATCCAGTCGCTGCTCACCGGCAACGTGGAGCGCAACGCGATGCTCAAGCTGAGGCCGTTCGGGCTGGCGCGGTTCATCGAGTTCGGCTGCGGCGCCTACGGCTCCGACCACCGCGTGCGCGGGGAGCTGGTCGCGATCGCGTGCGAACGCGCCGAGCAAGCCCACGGCGCGCCGATCGACCCGAGCGACGTGGTCCTGATCGGCGACACGCCGCTCGACATCGCCGCCGCGCGCGAGGGCGGCGCCCGTGCGGTGGGCGTGGCCACCGGCCCCTACGACGAGCCCGCGCTCCACGAGGCGGGCGCCGACGCCGTGATCCCGAATCTGACCGACACCGAGGGCGTGGCCCGCGCGATCCTCGGGAACTGACTCGGCATGACCACCGCCAAGGAGCGAAAGCGGCGGCTCAGCACCCTGCTCACCACCCGGGTCGTGAACCCGATCGTGCGCCGCATGCTCGAGCGCGGCATCGCCCCCCCGAGCGTGGCCCTGCTCGAGACCACCGGCCGCAGGTCGAAGCAGCCGCGGCGGACGCCGGTGGGCAACGGCCTGCGCGGCCACACGTTCTGGATCGTGACCGAGCACGGCCGCGGGGCCGCCTACGTGAAGAACATCGAGGCCGACCCGCGCGTTCGCGTGAAGGTGGGCCGGCGCTGGTACGAGGGCACGGCGCAGCTGCTTCCCGACGACGACCCGTACGAGCGGATGCGCACGCTCGGCCGCCCGGCGAACGACTCGATGGTCCGTCTCGTGGGCACGGAGCACCTCACGATCCGGGTCGATCTCGACGGCCCTGAGCGCGAGTACCCTTCCGCCCGCGTTCCATGACGGGGGAGCAGCCCGACACCACCGCGCTCGATCTCTCGAGCGACCGCATCACGCCGACGGACCCCGATCCGCTGGTCAGCTTCATCGTGCCCGCCTACAACGAGGCGGCGAACATCGAGGACGTGCTCAGCCGCGTCTACGCGCTCCCGCTTCGCGCCGAGGTGATCGCGGTGGACGACGGCTCGAGCGACGGGACGCCGGACATCCTCGAGCGCTGGTCCGAGACCAACGGGCTCCTGCTGCTGCGCCACGAGCGGAACAGCGGCAAGGGCGCCGCGGTGCGCACGGGCATCGCGCGCTCCACCGGCGACATCGTGGTGATCCAGGACGCCGACATGGAGTACGACCCCGCGGACGTGGTGGACCTCGTGCGCCCGATCGTGGAGGGCTACGCCGACGTGGTCTACGGCTCGCGCCTGACGGGCGGCCGCCCCCAGCGCGCGTACATGTTCTGGCACCTCGTCGGCAACCGGGCGCTGGCCCTGCTCACCAACCTGCTCTGGAACACCACGCTCACGGACATGGAGACCGGCTACAAGGCCTTCCGCGGCGAGATCATCCGCAGCTTCGAGCTGTTCGAGAGCGACTTCCGGATCGAACCTGAGATCACGTCCGAGGTCCTCCGGCGCAGGCTGCGGCTCTACCAGCTGCCGATCGCCTACTACGGCCGCACGCACGGCGAGGGCAAGAAGATCTCCTGGCGCGACGGCTTCCCGGCCGTCTGGACGCTGCTGCGCCTGCGCCTCGCCGCCCGCACCCGCGGGTGAGCCGCGTGCGGGCCGCCGGCGCCGCCGCCGCGGTGCTCGCGCTCTGCCTCTCCGGCTGTGGCGGTACGACTCCGCGCACGCTCGACACGCGCAAGGTCGAGAAGGGGATCGCGGCGGGGATCGCGCACGACCACCCGGGCACGAGGGTGTCGGTGACCTGCCCACGCGACATCGCGGTGAAGAAGGGAGAGCGGTTCCAGTGCCGCGTCCGGGGCAGGCGCTCCGGCGAGGACGTGATCGCCACGGTCACCCAGGCCGACGACCAGGGCCGGGTCCGCTACCGCGTTCCCTAGCCGACGGCGGTCGCCACCCGCTCCTCGCCGGCGGCCCAGGCGCGGTACATCGTGGGGGTGGAGAAGGGCGTGGCGATCGCGCCGTCGCGATCCACGGCGATGAGCCCGCCGCCGCCTATCGATCCGATCTCCTCCACCACGCGGCCGGCCGCGTCGGCGAGCGTGAGGCCCGCGTGGCGAACGAGCGAGGCGACTTCGTGGGCCGCCACGATCCTCATCATCGCCTCACCCTGACCTGTTCCCGACACGGCCACGAGGTCGTCCGCGTAGGTACCGGCGCCGGGCAGCGGAGTGTCGCCCACGCGACCCGGCATCTGCCCGCGCACTCCGCCGGTCGACGTGGCTGATGCGAGCCTCCCCTCGCCGTCGAGCACCACCGCTCCGACGGTGCCGCCGCCCTGACCGTCGCCCGGCTCGTGCCCGTGGCCGCGCTCGGCGAACCACTCCGGGCGCTCGTGGTCGACCCCGATCCGCTCCGCCAGGGCCTGGGCGCCGGCGCCCGCCAGCAGCACGTGCGGGGTCTCCTCCATCACCGCGCGCGCCAGCAGCACCGGGTTGCGCACGCCGGTCACGGCCGCCACCCCGCCCGCGCGCCGTCCCGTGCCGTCCATCACGGCGGCGTCGAGCTCGAAGCTGCCGGCGTGGGTCTCCACAGCTCCGCGCCCCGCGTTGAAGAGCGGGCAGTCCTCGAGCACCACCACCGCCCTCACGGCGGCGTCGAGCGCCCGGCCGCCCTCGGCCAGCACCGCGCGCGCCGCCTCCACCGCCTCCTCCATCGCCGCGCGGTGCGGGGCCGCGGCGGCCTCACCGCCGGGAGGCCCGTGGCCGGCCCCACCGTGCACGACCACCACCGGTCCCGGCATCGCTACGCGGGGTCGGGGGCGGCCGACCCGCCGTTGCGCGTGAACCGCGAGATCGCGCTCAGGATCTCGTCGGCCAGCTGCGCGCCCTCGGAGGGGCGCTCGGGCGTGGCGGTGATCAGCACCACCACCTCGTCGCCGTCGAGCTCCTGCAGCTCGATGTCCGGGCGCGAGCGCGTCATCACCTGCACGGTGGCGTCGAGCACCTCCTGCACGGCGCTCGGACGCACGTCCGCCGGCAGCCGCGCGCGCAGCACCACCGCGTCCGGCTCGCGCAGCGGCGTGACCGCCATGTTCAGGATCACGCTGTTCGGGATCATGATCCGGTCGTCGCCGGAGGCGAGCGTGGTGTAGAGCAGCCCGAGCGAGCTGACCACGCCCTCGAGCTGGCCGGCGATCGGCCCGCCCTGGAAGCGCACCCGCTCGCCCACGCGGAACGGCCGCGCGCTGAGCAGCACCGTGCCGGCGAACAGGTTGCCCACCGTCTGCTGGGCCGCCAGGCCGAGCACCACCGCGGTCACCGCGCCGCCGATCGCCAGGGTGCGCGTGTCGAGGCCGGCGATCCTGAGCGCCACCAGCAGGGCGATGGTGATCGTGGCGAGCCGGATCAGGAAGCCGATCGTGCCCGCGGTGGCCGGGTCCACGCGCTTGAACAGCATCGGCGCGAGGCTGCGGCCCATCGCCCGGGCGAACGCCCAGCCGAGGATCATCAGCACGATCACGGTCAGGATCCGCACCTCGTGCGTGAAGCCGGGGAAGAGCTGCCGCCGGTGGTCGTTGAGGACCAGCACGCCCACGATCGCGGGCAGGAAGATCAGCGCGTCGCGCCGCGCGCGGTTCACGCGCCGCGGGTTCAGCTCGCGCTCGAGCCCCGCCTCGCGCCAGGCGTGAGTGCGCGTCTCGAACATGTCGCGCATCGGGATCTCCGGACGTCGTCTGCTCATGCACCTAGGGATATCAACCTGCGTCACCGGGTAGTGACTCCGAACACCCGAGAATCAGTGGGAGGAACCGCATGGCTTCAGTGAAGGACGTGATGACCGAGAACCCCGAGTCCGTCGAGCCGGACGCCTCGATCGAGGACGCGGCCAAGAAGATGAAGGAGGCCGACACGGGCGCGCTCCTCGTGGTCGACGGCGACGATCTGAAGGGCATCGTGACCGACCGCGACATCGTGGTGAACGCCGTTGCCGAGGGCAACACGGACGCGAAGGTCGAGGACGTCGCCTCGTCCGACACCACCACCATCGAGCCGGACGCCGGCATCGAGGACGCGATCAACCTGATGCGCGAGAACAAGGTCCGCCGCCTGCCCGTGGTGGACGACGACGAGCCTGTCGGCATCGTTTCCCTCGGCGATCTCGCCATCGAGGCCGACGACGACTCCGTGCTGAAGGAGATCAGCGGGGCCTCGGCCAACAACTAGAACGGAGCCCGGCGCCGGGCGGTTCGCCGAAGGGGGCGACCGCGCCGGCGCTTAGTCTGTCTCTCCCGTGTACGAGACGCTCCTGTTCCTGCACGTCCTCTCGGCGTTCATGCTCATCGGCGCCGTGGTGATGCTGTCGGCCTCCGTGCTCGGCGCCGAGATCGGCGGCACGACGGAGACGGTCGCCAACCGGCTCTGGGACATCAGCGGTGTGGGCACGATCGGCTTCGGGCTCTGGATCGTCTTCCGCGACGACTCCTACAAGGTCACCGACGGCTGGATCCTCGGCGCGATCGGGCTGTGGGTCGTCGCGGGCGCCCTGGCCGGGATCATCCGCAAGACGATCTCGGACTCGCCCGACCCCTGGCCCGCCCGGGCCGTGCGGCTGCACTGGGTCCACGCCGCGGTCACCCTCGGGTTCCTCGTCCTCATGATCTGGAAGCCGGGACATTGAGCCTGCTCGCCACCATCCGCCCGGACGACGTCAACTTCCCCCTGTTCATGCACGTGCTGGGGGCGATGGTGCTGGTGGGCTCGCTGCTGCTCACCGTCTGCGTCCTGGCCGGGGCCTGGGGCAGCGGCTCCGTCGCGCTCACCCGGATCGGCTACCGGACTCTGCTCATGGCGGTGCTGCCTTCGTGGCTCGTCACACGCGTGTTCGCGCAGATCGTGCTCGACAAGCCGTTCTACAAGAACACGGACAACCAGGCCTGGGTCGGAATCGGGTTCACCACCACGGAGCTCGGACTGCTGCTGATCATCGCGGCGACGGTGGCTGCGGGGCTCGGGGCCCGCAAGGCGCGACGTACCGGCGCCACGGTCGGCGCCTCGCGCAAGGTGGCCGCGGTGCTGGTCTCGCTGCTCGTGGTGTTCTACGTCATCGCGATCTGGGCGATGACCACCAAGCCGACCTAGCCGTTGTAGTCGCGCAGCTCGTCGAGCACCACGCGCCCGCTGATCTCCACCCGACCGTCGCCGAGCGGCCGTGCGTTGATGATCGAGCCGAGGCCCTGGCGGATCTCGATCGGGCGCCCGAGGCGCGCGGCCAGGCGCGCCGCGGCGGAGCCGGTGGCCTCGTCCTCCGGAACCCCGTAGGCGATCGCGAATACCCGCGAGCGCACCCGCCCCGCGGCCTCGTCCTCCCAGGCCCAGGCTGCGCCGATCGCGTCGCCGGCCGGCGGCCCGTCGAGCGCATCCACGTCGGCCGGGGTGGGCAGCTCGTGGTGATTGAACGGCGGAGCCCACTCGGGCCGGGCGGCCACCGCGGTCAGCTCGCGCTCGTAGCGCACGCTGACCTCGCCGGCCGGCGGGAGCAGCGCCTCGACCGGTGTGCCCTCGTGGCGCAGGAGCCACGCGGTGCCGACGGTCGGGTGGCCGGCGAAGTCGAGCTCCGTGCCCGGGGTGAAGATGCGGATCGCGCCGGTGGCGCGGTCGTCCACGAACACGGTCTCGGCGAATCCGAGGCCGGCGGCCACGGCCTGGCGTTCGACGCGCGGGACGGCCGGGCCGTCGAGGAACACGCCGAGCGCGTTGCCGCAGCTCCCGTCGGCGGCGGTGAACACGCGCAGCACGTGGAGGGCGGGCATGCGCCCACCCTACGGGGCGCCTAGGCTTGGGCGACCGTGCCAGGCACCGTCACGATCGAGCAGCGCGGCGAGATCGCAGTCGTCCGGATCGACCGCCCGCCGGCCAACGCCATGGACCCCGAGCTGCTGGCCGACGGACGCGCCGTCCTCCACGAGCTCCAGGCCGCCGAGCCCGACGCGGTGGTGCTCACCGGCCGGCCGGGATTCTTCTCCGCGGGCGTGGACCTCAAGCTCGCCCCGACGCTCGACCGAGGCGCCCAGCGCGAGATGGTCCAGGCCATCAACCGCACGTTCCTCGACTGGTACTCCTTCCCGCGCCCGGTCGTGTCCGCGGTCAACGGGCACGCGATCGCCGGCGGCCTGATCCTCGCGCTCACCGGCGATCAGCGGATCGGCGCGGGCGACGGCAAGCTCGGCCTCACCGAGCTGCGAGCCGGCATGCCGTACCCCGCGGCCGCGATCGCGATCGTGAAGGCCGAGCTGAGTGCGCCGGTCGCGCGCACGCTCGCGCTGGGCGCCGGCCTCGTGGACATGGGCCGCGGCCTGGAGCTGGGCCTGCTCGACGAGATCGCCGAGCCCGACCGCCTGCTCGACCGCTCGATCGAGGCGGCCGCAGAGCTGGGGGCGCTGCCCCGCTCCGCCTACGCGCGCGTGAAGGAGCAGCTGCGCGGCTCGACCATCGCGGCGCTGCGCACGCAGCTCGACCGCGGCGAGGACCCCATGCTCAGCGGCTGGCTTGGCGACGAGACGGCCGCCGCCAGCGCGGCGATCCTCGAGCGCGGCTCCGCCTAGCCGGCCTCGCGGCACTCGCGGCACTCGCGGCACTCGCGGCACTCGCGCCGGCGAGCCGCGCCGCCTGCGGCAAGGCAGCAATTAGGACCTGGGTGCCGGCGGGGGTCCGCGGGCGGGGAGGTTTCGCGAGCTCCGCGGGACCGCGCACGCTCTCTCCACCACTAGAACGAGATTCTAGAATCGGATTCTAGTGGTGGGAAGGACCGTGTCCGCCCGCCCGCCCGCCCGCCCCGCCGCCGGCACCTCGCCGCGCCCGGCCGCGAACTTGCGCTGTCCCCCGAACGGGTGTAGCTTGCGGCGCCGAGTGCAGGGGGGCAAGATCGAAGCACCCGGGGCGGACCTGGGCGAGCTCACGCCTGAGGAGCTCCGGCTGCGCAAGGTGCTGCGCGTGCTGGCCGT
>JAXDJC010000266.1:0-2664 GCA_034663685.1 Thermoleophilaceae bacterium | reverse complement strand
CGCCGCGGAGCTGCCCGGCGCGCCGATCACGGTCTGGGGCGGCCGCCGGCTCGACCTCGCATGGCCGCTGTACGAGCGGACGCTGCCGCCCGACCGCGTGTTCCTCACCCCCAAGCGCGACGACTTCGAGGATGCGAAGGCGGCGGCCTGGAAGAGCCTGGGCGAGCGGTGCGTGCGGGTGGAGGTGGACCACCTGCCGCCGATCTCGGCCACGATGCTGCGCGACCGCCTGCGCACCGGCGAGGACGTGTCGGACCTGCTGTGCCCGGCGACGGAGGCCCTGCTGCGCTCGTCCGGATACCTCGAGCGCCTGGCATCCCCCGGGCCGGTGCGCGCGTGACGCGCGAGGAGCTGCTCGCCCTCCAGGAGCGGCGCGCGCGCCAGGCACTTGCCGCCGCCGCGCGCACGCCGCTCTGGCGCGAGCTGCTCGGCGGGGCGGACCCCGCGACGGTCCCCTGGGAGTCGCTGCCCACCACCGGCCGTGACCTGCTGAGTGATCGCTTCGCCGACTCCGTGACCGACCCGGCGCTGACGCTGGAGCGCGTGCGTGAGCACATGCGCACCCGGCCGGGCGAGCCGCTCGACGGATACGAGCTGTTCTCGTCGGCGGGCCGGACCGGCCGCCTGGCCGCGTTCGTGTACGACCGCGACGCGTGGGACAAGTACCTCGGTGCCGTGCTGCGGCGGTTCGAGCCGATCGGGATCGCGCGCGCGCAGCGTGTCCGCGTGGCGCTCGTGGGGACCGACGACCCGGCACACACCCTGCCGCGCACCCTCACGCTCTTCCCGCGCGGGGCGGTGTTCGGCCTCCAGGGCGGGCTGGCCGACTGCGCCGAGGCCCTCGGCCGCTTCCGGCCGCAGGCGCTCTACGGGCTCTCGTCCGCCATCGCGATGCTGGCCGACGAGCAGCTCGCCGGCCGGTTGGACATCGCGCCCGAGCTGGTCCTGGCCGGCACCGACGCCCTGGACGGGGACGCGCGGGACCGGATCCGGCGCGCCTTCGGGGTTGAGCCGCACGACTCTTACGCGAGCACCGAGGGCGGGCTGATCGCGGCCGAGTGCGCCGAGCACGGCGGCCTGCACGTGAACGAGGACCTGGTGCGGCTCGAGCCCGATCACGGCGGCGTGCTCGTGACCAACCTCGTGAACCGCGTGCAGCCGTTCGTGCGCTACCGAGTGCCGGACGCGGTCGAGCTCGACGAGCGCCCCTGCGCGTGCGGGGCCGTGAGCGCGCGGCTGCGGTTGCGCGGCGGGCGCAGCAATCGCCCGTGGCGGCTGGCGGGGCCGGGCGGGGAGCTCGTGGCCGTGCACCCGATCGTGGGCCGCAGCGCGCTCGACGCGCTCGGGGCTGGCCCGCTGTCGCTGCGTTCCGACGGGGGGCGGCTGCGGGTGGCGGTGCCCAGCCGGATGGCGGGCGAGGCGCGCCGCCGCCTGGGCGCAGCCGTCGCGCGGGCGGGGGCGGACGAGGCGTGCGTGATGGTCGTGCCGGAGGACGGCGCATGAGTGGCCGCGCGCGGGATGCGTTCGAGTACCAGGTGGTCAAGGCCTGCGCCGAGGTTCTCGGCCGGCCGATGGGCGTGGACGACGAGCTGGTGCTTGCCGGCGATCCCGTGGCTGCGGACCGCCTGCGCACGCGCATCGAGGAGCTGACCGGCCGCTCGGTCGAGCGGGCCCCCGAGAGCGGCACGGTCGAGGCGCTCGCTCGGAAGGTGCGCGGCGCGCCCAAGCGCGGGCGCTGGTCGTCGGTCGTGCCGCTGCGGCCCGGCGGCGAGGGCCGCCCGCTGTTCCTGCTCCACCCGATCGGCGGCAACGTGTGGTGGTACGAGCCGCTCGCCCAGGGCCTCGCCCCCGAGCACCCGGTGTACGGGCTCCAGTCGGTCGGCCTCGACCCCGACGAGCGCCCGCACGAGTCGATCGAGGAGATGGCGGCGCATTACGTCGAGGAGATCGCCCGCGTGGACCCGGACGGCCCGTACCTGCTCGCGGGCTGGTCCTACGGCGGGATGGTGGCCTACGAGATGGCGCGGCAGCTGCGCGCCGCGGGCCGGCCGGTCGGGCTGCTCGCGCTACTCGACGCCAGCACCACCGACCCGAGCCGCGCACCCGAGGAGCGCTGGGAGATCCCCATGCGCCTGCTCACGAACGCCCTGCGCGTGTATCCGCGGATCGACGAGGTGCTGGCGCTCGAGCGCGGCGACCAGCTCGAGCTGCTGCGGGAGATCGCGATCGAGCACGGAACCCTGCCGCCCGGCTATCCGCTCGCGCACATGCGCCGCATGCACGAGCTGAACGCCGTGAACGTGGGCGCGCTCGGCAGCTACAGGCCCGGTCGCTACGAGGGCGAGGTCACGCTGCTGCGTGCCGGTGCCCGCGGGACCGAGGGTGGCGGCGACTTCCACGACGGCGAGGACCTCGGCTGGGGCGAGCTCGTGGACTCGGTCGTGATCAGGACCGTCCCCGGGGTGAACCACTTCAGCTTCCTGCGGCGCGAGAGCGTGCCGGCGGTGGCCGAGCTCCTGTCCGACTGCCTCGCACGGGCCGACCGGGCGCTCACGGCGGCGCGATGAGCCCTCGCCCGCGGGCCGTGATCGCGGTGATGTCCTCCGCCGTGTTCGTCGGCTTCCTGAACATGACCGTCGCGAGCGTGGCCTTCCACTCGATCGA
>JAXDJC010000256.1:0-3802 GCA_034663685.1 Thermoleophilaceae bacterium | reverse complement strand
TGCCAGCGCCACGATCCAGACTGGGTCGGCGTCCTCGAGCCGGGCGCGTACGTCGTCGAGCCCAGGCAGCGCGCTGATCGCAAGCACGGCCACGGCCCCGACGGCCGCGACCTCGATTGCGCGGATGACCAGATGCCGGGGATTCAGATCGTCCGGCATCGCACCAAGGCCCCGGGCCGGCTACGCGATCCCTACGCGATTAGCCGGTTGCCCAGGACCAGCGCTGCGTGTTCCTCGCGGTCGAGCGCCGCAAGGTACGCGGCATGGGCCTGCGCCTTGTCGTCACTCGGCGCCGTGCTCCAGATCCGCAACTTGAGGGTGGCCTCGGTGGCGGCGAACTGCCACGCCTCCCACAGGTCGATCGACTCCGTGTCGACCAGTGCCGGCTCCATGCTGCTGTCGCGGGCTGTGAAGAACATGCGATCGCTCCTCTCGATCTAGGCTGGACCCATGAGTGCGGCGCTCGTCGCCGGACGCCCGGCGATCCTGTTGCTGGCGAACTCGAGGCCAGGCGCCCCCGGAGCGACGAGCCCCGTCTGGTAGGCGAGCGCTACGAGCTGAGCGCGGTCGCGCGCGTGCAGCTTCACCATCGTGCGGGTCACGTGTGTCTTCGCGGTGGCGGGGCTGACCACCAGCCGTTCCGCGATCTCATGATTGGTGAGGCCGTAGGCCACGAGCGACATCACCTCGCGCTCGCGTGCAGTCAGCTCCTCGAGCTGCGAGGGGCTCGAGAGCCGCCGCTCAGGCCAGGCGACGAGCTCTTCGATGAGCCGGCGCATAACGCTCGGCGAGAGCTGCGCGTCTCCCGAGGCGACCGCTCGCACGGCCCTCAGCACGTCGGCGGGGTCGCTGTCCTTCGCGATGAAGCCGCTCGCCCCACCGCGCAGCGCGCGGAAGACGTGCTCGTCGCTCTCGAAGGTGGTCAGGATCAGCACTCGCACGCCCTCGAGACGATCCTCCGCCGCGATGTGCTTGGTCGCCTCCAGCCCGCCGAGCCGCGGCATGCTGATGTCCATCAGAACCACGTCGGGACGGGTCTCGAGGGCCAGGGAGATGGCCTCCACCCCGTCGCCGGCCTCGCCGACGACGGCGATGTCATCCTCGCTCTCGAGCAGCAGTCGAAGTCCTGCTCGGAGCAGCGCCTGGTCGTCGACGAGCAGGACGCGGATCACGGCTGCACCCCAACCGGAAGGGATGCGCGTACCCGGAAGCCGCCGAGTGGATGGGAGCCGGCGTCGAGCTCGCCACCGAGAGCCAGCGCTCGCTCGCGCATGCCGGCGATGCCGTGACCACCATCGGGGTCCGGCTCGCCAAGCCTCCGCTTGGCGCCGCGTCCGTCGTCGAGCACCTCGATCACAAGCCCGCCGGGCTCGTACCGCACCGTCACGACGGCGGACGCCGGCCCGGCGTGGCGAAGCGCGTTGGTCAGGGCCTCTCGCGCAATCCGGTAGGCAGCGCGGTCCACTGCGGGTGGCAGGCTGCGAGATCGGCCGGAGACGACGACGCGCGTCGGGAGGCCGGCGTCCGTGGTGGTCGCGGCGAGGGTGTCGAGCGCGGCGACACCGTGGAACGGCGCTTCGCCGGCGCCCGCCGTGCGTCGCAGCGTCCCGAGGATCGCCTGCATCTCGAGCGACGCCTCCCGGCTGATCGCCTTGATCGTCCGCAGGGCCTCGGCCGCCACACCGGGACGCTCGTCCGCGAGGTAGCCGGCCACGCCGGCCTGGACGCTGATGGTCGCGAAGCTGTAGGCCACCACGTCGTGCAGCTCACGTGCGATGCGCAGGCGCTCCTCGTCGACGAGGGCTTGGGCCTCGTCGGAGGCTCGTGCGACTTGGTCCAGGACGATCGCTGTGGAAGGCATTCCCCTGCTCCTCTGCCGTGCTCGCCGGGCTCTGAGGCGATTGAAAGATGATTCCGCTCGAACGCCCGTTTGTCTGCAGGGCCAGCCTCCATTCGGACCCCATGCCGGCTGCTATCTCGACCCCCCAGCTACCCGGAAGGCCGCATGCGGGGGCCGCTGCCGGCGAGCAGCGCGATCGCCATCAGCGCGAGCGCCGGTCCGCTGTTCGGATCGGTGGCTTGACCGCTCCCGAGCATGCCGAGATCCTGGCCGAACACCCAGAAGACGAGCGCGAGCACCAGCCCGAGCACGGCTGCCGGCGGCCGTGTCCTGCGCCAGAGCGCGCCAACTCCGATCAGGTACTCGACGGCCACCAGGAGGACGACCGGGACCGGGCCGAGGTCCGGTGCCTGGCCGGGCATCGCCTGGAAGACCGCCGCCCCCAACCACACCACAGACCAGGCGTACGGCAGCCAGGGCGCTGACACTGCGCGCGAGCTGTCCCCGCGCGGCCAGGCCGCGGCGGCCAGGATTGCGTAGAGCAGCGCCGAGCCGGGCGCCCCGGTGATCAGGCTCGCGTGGCCACTGGCCAGCCCGGAGAGGCCCTCGCCGAGGTACCACACCCCGAGCGCCCAGACGATCGAGGCCCCGAGCGCCACCCGAGCGGCGCGGGGTACCAGCAGCCCCACCCCGAGCAGGAGCTGGATTCCGGCGAACGACAGGTTCCAGGCGACCGGGTGCGCGGCGATTGCCGTCGAGACCCAGTGGACAGGGTCCGAGACGAATCCCGGCTGCCCCTGTGCGACGCCGGCGATCGCCTGCGTCGCGAAGCCGCGCGTGAACATGAACGGTTGCGCCTGGAGCACACCGTCGAGAAGCCACAGCAACCCGAGCGCGATCTGGAGGTGGCGGCGGGTGATGCCGGGACTGCGGGTGAGGACCCCCAGGCCGAGGTCGGCGCGGGAACGCCGCGGCATCGTCGCAGCGGCGGTGGAGAAGGATGTGGTTCGGTCGCTGGGCATGGTGAGGCTCCAGGGGGGGTGTGAAGGTCTGATCAAAAGGGGCCACCGTCCGGGCCGGGCGCACAAGGCGACCCGGCCCGGACGATCGATCCCGGGCTTCGATTCGGCTACGGAGTGGGCGCCGAGTCGCTGTAACCGCCGCCCGTCGTGGTGTTCCAGAGGCGCCGGTTGTGCATCTCGGAGATGTAGTCAACGTGCGCCTGTTCGGGCCACGTGACCTGCTTCCAGTTGCCGATCACGTAGGTCATGTTGTACGGACCGTCAGCCGGCGTCGCCGTGTATGACGGCGAGACGGAGCTGTAGTACCCGCCGAGCTGCGACGGCAACGTGTTCGCGTTGTCCGTCATGAGCAGCGGGGCATGGAAGCCGAGGTGCGACAGCGGAGCCGACGCGACCGCGCCCTGCCAGTCGTTCTGGTTCACGAGCGTGAACCCGTGGCCCGGGCCGGTGATCTTCCAGCCGACCATGCCCATCGGGTCCCACATCTTGGCGAACGAGATCGCCGTGTCCGCCGCCGTGTCCGTCGGGTTCGCGTTGAACGCGACGTTGTCGTTGTTGTCGACGCGAACGACCCGGCCGTACTTCGACAGCTGGCTCGCGACCTTCTGCGAGATCTGCTGCGGACCGCCGAACAGGTAGATGTTCGCCTGGCCGCCGCGCCGCTGGAGGCCCTGAATCGTCGCGGACGGGACCGAGTTCTGGTTGACCCAGAACAGGCCCGTGGCCATGTGCGCGACCCAGTGGGTGGCCGGCAGGATGTAGCTGTACGCGCTCGTCGACCCGATCATCACGTTGCCCGAGCCGCCGCCCTCGGTCGCGCCGCCGCCCATACCCGCCACGCCGGTGTCCGGGTTCTGGATCGAGCCGTACAGCTTGTCCACGGTGTTGGCCAGGGCCGGGGCGTTCGGCGCGGTGACCGACACGTACTTCAGGCCGAGCG